>JBKBRT010000112.1:0-9826 GCA_046291585.1 Hyphomonas sp. | reverse complement strand
CGGTCGGTGCGCTTTCCGAAAGCGGCGGCCGTGTGCGCGCCCGGATTGCCGGAGAGGCCGTGGACGCGGACGCCTTCGTGCTCGCCGCCGGCAGCTGGTCGCCCGCTCTTGCCCGGCCTCTTGGCCTGCGCTTGCCGGTTTATCCGGTGAAGGGGTATTCGATCACACTGCCGATCACGGACGAAACCCGCGCGCCCCAATCCACCCTGCTGGACGAAACCTTCAAGGTCGCGATCACCCGGCTGGGCGACCGTGTCCGCGTCGGGGGCATGGCGGAGCTTGCCGGTTTTGACCGCAGCCTGCACCCCGAGCGGCAGGCAACGCTGGAACGCTCTGTGTTCAGCCTGTTTCCGGGAGTTACATCGTCAGAGGAACGAAGCCTTTGGTGCGGCCACCGCCCGATGACGCCGAATGGCGTGCCCTTTGTCGGCGCCACGAAATATCAGAATCTGTGGCTGAACACAGGACACGGAACGCTTGGCTGGACCATGTCCTGCGGCTCCGCCCGCCTCGTTGCGGACCAGATCTCCGGTCGCGTGCCGGCAGTCAGCCTCGAGACCTGACGCTCATGGCCTGAAGCGGCTTGCCATTTGGCGCAGAAAGAAAAAGGGCGGGCTGTTTCCAGCCCGCCTTTGATTTTTTCAGAAGCTCTTGCGGATGCTGGCGTACCAGTAGCGCCCATAAGGCTGATACAGCGCGCCGTTATACCCTGTGGAGCTGGAATCCTGCGGTGGCAGCTGATCGCCGACATTGCGCACCCCAAGGCGAACCCGTGTATTCTGGGCAAAGCCTTCCTCGAACGCATATTGAGCATAGAGGTTGACCGTCTGCTGGTCATCCACCCGCCAGTTTTCGCCCTCAGAGTTGACGATCGTGGTATCGAAGAAATACCCGGTATACTGAGTATAAGCTCCGATAGTCACTGCGTCGGTGGGTTTCCAGGTCATGGAAGCATTCCACTTCCAGCGCGGAGAGCCGTTTTGGCGAAGCAGGTCGCCGCCCTCCGGGATGATCGTTCCCGAAGAGATTTCACCGGCCGCGCGCGCATCCAGGAGCGCCTGAATGTCAGGGGCGGCGGCCCGTTCATACTCGAGAAGATGCGCCACGTTCACATCAAACGTGAACTTTCCGACCGGCGTTTCGTCCAGCGCGAGCGAGGCAGAGAAGTCTACGCCGCGCAAGGTCTGTGGTTGCAGGTTGCGATAAGCATCGTTCACGAAAAGAACGCGGCCCACAGGGTCGAGTCCGGTTCCCGCGAAGGCAGCAATCTCGTCAGCCGTCGGAGCAGCGCGGACGACATCCGGATTGCTCGATCCCTGCGTGCGGAGCAGATAGTCGAGGATCAGGGCATTGCCCTCACCATAGATGCCGATGAGGCCTTCCTGCTCAACATTCCAGAGGTCAGCCGTCAGGGTCAGGTCCATGCTGTCAGGCAGGAAGCGGGGTTGCACAACGGCGCCCACGGTCCAGGTGTCTGCCGTTTCGGCTTCAAGGTCCGGGTTGCCGGCGCGGCGGCCGGTCGTTGCAAATCCGTAGCCCGTGCAGCTCGTGAAGTCAGCGATACGTCCGGCCCGTTCATCCGCCTCGCAGCGCACCCAGTCCGTACGCGTATTGGAGCGCGAGACAACGGTGGCATTGATCTGTTCGAGGTTGGGCGCCCGGAAGGACTGTGCCCAGGAGCCCCGGAACCGGAGGCTGTCGACGACCGTCCAGGAAAGGGCAACCTTCGGCTTGGCAATGTCGCCAAAGTCCGAATAGTTCTCATAGCGCGCGGCCGCCTGCATTTCGAGGCTCTGGACCAGAGGGATGCTCATCTCAGGCGAGACCAGCGGCACCGCAAACTCGATATAGGCAGAACCCACCGTCCGCGACCCCTTGGTGTCGGGCGTGTCACTGGTGCCAACCAGATCGCTGGCAACTTCCACACCTGTCACGATGTCGGTGTAGGTCAGGGTGCCATCGACATGCTTGTCGCGGTCGTCAAGCTGCAGGTCGCGGCGAAGCTCAAGACCCGTTGCCATGCCGACATCGCCGCCCGGCAGGGTGAAGAGGTCAGGACGGCTGAGTTTGAAGTCCCAGTGCGCCAGCGATGTGCGGGAATAGCGCTCCGTACGGATGCGCGCATAGTCCAGGGCCGCAGCGTTGGACAGCCTGGTATCCAGCCCCGAAGGGTCTGCCGGATTGCCGCCATTGAAGGGATTGTACGCATCCGGAGTAGACCAGGAGAGCGCTTCCTGAAGACGTGTGGAGGAAACCCCGTCCTGCGCGTCGCGAACACTGGCGCGCGAATAGAGCAGGGCGCTTTCCCAGTCGAAATTGCCCATTTCACCGCGCACGCCCGTCAGGAAGCGGAACTGGTGGTTTTCAACATTCACGTTCGCCAGGCCGAAATCATCGAACCGGTAGCTCGTCAGCGCAACTGCCGCACCATTTGGAGAAATATTCAGGCCGGAAAGACGATTCGGATTTGCTGTCCCGTCCGCGAACGTCACTGGTCCAAAGGGGTTCCAGTAGTTGGAGGTCGGCACCGTGATACGCGCGGAGCTGAGCATGGTCGACGATTGCTGCAGGGCGTCGGTTTCAGCGTAATAGTAGCCGAGCTCGCCGAACGTCGTCATGCCGCCGGGCATGTCATAGCGGAACGTGGAGAAGAGGTTGATCCGCTCCACTTCCGGCAGCATCGATATGCCCACGGCATTGGTGTCATACCGTGTATTGCGGTCAGCGCCGGTCGTGGCCCGGTTGCCGGAGCGAAGGCAAACCCCGTCCTCTGCCGGCGTAACGCAGCCCCCGTTGGCGGACGGAATGACCGAGAACGCGCCCGCAGCCGTTGTCAGGGCCGCGCCGTTCCGGCGGACGATCCCGGTGCCGACGGTTGCAAAGTTGCCCCATCCGCTGATCGTGCTGGTGCGGTCAAGCGTGCCGACGCCTTCAAAGTCTGTTCCGACGAAGAAGTCGCGGCGGTCTGCAGTGGCAGTCCAGCTCTGATCGGTTGAAGAAAGGTCGGTACGGTCCGTGTACCCGAGGAACAGTGATACGTTGCCGCGACCATCGGCAAAGTCGGTTCCGAAGGTGCCGTTGACATCAAGCTGGCGCAGGTCAGTGCCTTCCGCGCCGCCATACTGAACGGTGATATCGCCGCCATTGTTGACTTCGCGCAGCACGGTATTGACCACACCCGCCACGGCGTCGGCGCCGTAGATGGCCGCTGCGCCATCGCGCAGCACTTCAATCCGGCTGACACCGGCTGTCGGAATGGCGTTGGTGTTGTAGGTGAGAACCGGAACCAGGTTTTCATTGGCGCGCGAGGTGGGGTGGAGCACAACCCGGCGGCCGTTGAGCAGGACCAGCGTATTGCCGATCCCGAGATTGCGCAGGTTGACCGAGCCGACATCGCCGCGGGCGGCGTTGCTGGACTGTGGCAGGTAGGTGCTGTTGAAGGTCACGTCGCCCATCTGGGGGATCGAGCGGAACAGGTCGTCGCCGGAGTCGGCGCCAATGGCCGCCAGCTGCTCCTGGCCGATGAGGGTAACGGGCAGGGCGTCGGTCGTGCGCGCGCCCTGAATGTGAGAGCCGACCACGACGATCGTCTGCTCACGGCGCTCTGCAGGGGTCGCCTCGGCGGTCAGAACCACGGGATCGGACGGCAGGCTGCTCTCGCTGCCGACTTCCTGTGTCGGAGCAGTCTGCTCCACGGCGGAGGCATCAATAAGGAACACGTCAGACGGGGTGACCCGATAGCTGAGGCCGGCATTGGAGATCAGCGCGGTCAGCGCTTCTTCCGGCTCGTAGGTCCCGTTGAGGCCGTTGCTCTGCTTGCCGGTCACAAGGTCTGACGAAACCAGAATTTCGCGGTCGCTCTGGCGCGAGAAGTCCGTGAGTGCCTTGGACAGCGAGCCCGGAGGAACGGAAAACTGAACCGGGTCCGCGATTGCCGATCCGGCCATAAGCGCCGTCAGAGCCGCTCCGCTCATGACGCCGCGCTTCAGTTTGTTTCTGGTGGTTCTGGTTGTCATCTGGTCCTCTGTCGCTTCTTGCATCGGCGAGCTTCCCATTCCCCTCGGGAAGTCTCTTCTTACAGTAGGACGCAGGTGACCTGGCAAACCCGCCTGACAAATATGACGAGCTCGTAACAAACTACAGCGGTTGTGACATTTTTAACACGATCATATTCCCGTCGCGCTGGATCGTGATCGGAAAATAAACCTGCAGCGCTTCGGCGAAGCGGGCCTGCTGACCGGCGCGGAAAAGTCCGGTAATCCGGAGGTTGGAAATGTCCTCACTTTGCGGAACAATCTGCACGGTGGAGTAGCGGTTCATTTCCGCAATGGCTTCGGAAAGCGGCGTATCTTCAAAAGTCACCAGCCCGTCGCGCCAGCTGGTCGCTTTTCCGGCATCAATCTTGGTCACCTCGGGCTGCGCCTGGACCGCTGATGCGATCAGGCGCTCGCCCGACGCGAGCTGCACGAGGGGGGTCGGTGTCTTCTTGCCGGCGGTCGCCACGTCTTCGATCTCGACCCTGCCTTCAACCAGGATCACTTCCACCGCAGCCGCGTTCAGCCGCACATCGAACGTGGTGCCCAGGGCGACCACCCGCTGGTCCCCGGCGGTGACGATAAACGGGCGATCGGGGTCCTTGGCGACTTCAAACAGGGCCTGGCCTTTCAGCAGGGTGATCAGGCGCTGATCGGCCGAATAGTCCACGGTCACGCGGCTGTCGGTGTTCAGGGTGATCACCGAGCCATCGTCCAGCGTGATGCCAGATCTCTGCCCGATGGTGGTCGCGTAATAGGTCGGGGTATCTGCCTCGTTCTGCTGGCCGGGCGTATCGCTGTAGGTGGACAGGAAGTTCATGCCGAACGGCACAAACAGCGCGAACATGGCAAGACAGGCCGCGACGGATACCCATCTCGGGCGTACGGCGGGGCGCTCGTTCAGCGCCGCGTCCCGCAAGGCCCGCACTTCAGGGGAGTGGGCGGCAGAGAGAAGCGCCGTCACGGAGGACTGCAAAAGCTCAAATGCCTGCTGGTGACACGGGTCTTGTGCGCACCAGTCTTCAAACGCGGCGCGTTCTGCATCACTGCAGTCAGGAGTGCGCAGTCGCGCATCCCAATTGGCAGCAGCGGTATGAACCCTCATGCGTTTTTCGGTGCCCGCATTCGTCATGGCGTCACATCAAGACCGATCGCTATCGTCCAGCCGCGTCAGGAGGTGCGCGTTTGCCCGCGCCATGTATTTTTCAACCGTACTCACAGATATTCCCAGGTTTTTCGCAATCTCAGAATGGCGCAATTGCTCGAAATGGTAGAGCGCAAACGCCTGACGAACAGGGGCGGGCAGTTCATAAAGCGCTGAAATCAGGCGTTTTACCCCTTCCTTGCCTATTAAGACGCGTTCGGGATCAGAATCCGCCAGCCCATGGCGCTCTTCTTCAAAAGTTTCATGTGAACCGCCGCCGCGCGCTGCTGAACGGCGCAGGCTGTCGATCAACACACTGTTGGCCGTCCGGAAGAGGTAGGACTCCACAGTGCTGATTTCGGTGAGATCGGCCTTTCGGGCGATTTTGGCGAACACTTCCTGCACGAGATCTTCAGGGTCCAGCGACGCCGGCGCCCGTTTCCGGAAGTAATTGCGCAGGGCGCCGCCATACTTGCGCACCCAGACATCAAGGTCCGGGGCGGTCTGGTCACCTTGCGTGCCCTTGCGGGATTGATAGCCCATTTTGGATTCGCCCACCCTTGTTCCCTAGATAACTACACCATGCGTATTTGCGACAACCCCGGAAAAAAGCGATTTCTCCGGAGGAATTCGCCGCCGCCTGCGTCCTAACAGACAGATACTGATCTGTGCACAAGTCGTGATGTCCCTCACAAAGGAGAAATACGTGCTCCGCCTTCTAAGTGTTCTGCTGCTTGCCACTGTCTGCCTGTTTGGGCAGCAGTCTGCATTCGCCCGGCCTGGTCAGGTTACGGCGATCACCAATGTTGAAGTCTTCGATGCCACCGGCGCAGCGCCCTGGCAGGGCACCGTGCTGATCCGCGATGGCAGGATCATCGAGGCAGGACCGAAGGTGAAAGCGCCCCGGGGCGCCAAAATCATCAAGGGCAATGGCAGGGCGCTTCTGCCCGGCTTCTATGACGTCCACACCCATTGGGGGCCGCGCGGCACGCCGGCTGCGCTGCCGGATGTGGCGGCAAACTACCTCGCCGCAGGTGTCACGACGGTTCTCGACTTCCATCAGCCGCCCGAAGCTTATGAGCCCCGCCGCGAATGGCTGAGCCAGATTCCGTCTCCGCACACCTATCTGATCGCGCGGATGAGCACGCCTGGTGGCCACGGCGCAGACTGGAGTGACGAGACCACCACGAAATGGGTTTTCACCGAAGAGTCCGCGCAGCGCGCGGTACGTGAACTGCTTCCCTACAAGCCCGACTATATCAAGGTCTTCACCGATGGCTGGCGGTATGAGCGGTCTCCGGAAGAAACCAGCATGAATGAAGAGGCCCTCGAAGCCCTCGCGGCGGAGGCGCATGCCAACAACATCCGTATCCTGACCCACACCGTCACGTCAGCCCGCGGCGCGCTCGCCGCCCGCGCCGGCGTCGATATCGTCGCCCACAGCCTTCAGGACCGCGCGCTCCGGGAAGAGGAAGTCGCCGATATCGTGGCGTCCGGTCTTTTCTATGCGCCGACCCTGGCAATCTATGAGCCCCGTCGCCCCGGCGCGCCGGAGCTCGACATGGAAAGCGCCGCCGTCCGCCAGCGCGTCTGGAAGTATGGCGTCGCCGAAGAAAACCTCCGTACACTGTTTGCTGCCGGTGTCCCGGTTGCGCTGGGTACGGACGCGGGCATCGGCGGCCTTGTGCACGGCGACGCAACCCTGCGCGAGATTGAGCTTCTGGTCGCAGCCGGCCTGTCGACAACCGATGCGCTGATGGCGGCCACATCGGTCAGTGCCCGCGCTCTGGATGTCGCAGAAGATCGCGGCACGATCGAGCCCGGAAAACGCGCCGATCTCGTGCTCATCGACGGAAAGCCCTGGGAAACCATCAGCGATGTGCGCAAGACGTCGCTCGTCCTCGTCGATGGCGCCGCCGTCTATGATGCGGCAAACCCGCCTGAGCCTCTCCCGTCCACCTTGCCGGCCCGTCCCGCGGCTGCGTTGATTGACGATTTCGAGCGCGCTGATGGCCGCACGGCAATCGACACCCTTCCGGTTACGGATCTTGATTTCGGGATGGAACGGTCGGTGATCGCCTTCACGCGCCGCCCACAGGAGGCGGGGGATCATGTCCTTTCAGTGACCGCTCGCATGGCGCGCAAGGAAAACCCGATGGCGGGGGTTCTCTTCCCGCTGAGCCGCGGCTCCGTCATCCCGGCCGATGTGACCGCCTATGAGGGCGTCTCCACCGACCTCTTCGGCAGCGGGGACTATACCCTGCGCATCCTCACCCTGACAGGGATGTGGGAAGCCAAAGTGTCGGCCGGTGACGGCTGGAACAGTATCAATGTTCCGTTCGCAGACTTTGCCTTTGCCGGATCAGCAGATCCCGCCCCGGCATGGACCGGCGACGATCTGCTCCAGGTCGGCGTGATGGTGAACCGGGGTGCGGGTGAAAGCGCCTGGTTCGAGATTGACGATATCGGCTTCTACGCGGCCGAATAATCCCCGGCACGACAAGGAAGGGCGGAGTCAGCTTTCTGGCTTCGCCCGTTTTGCTTTCTCCAGCCGGTCACGGAACGTGGTTATCTTCTCATTCAGCCGGGCCTGGCCTTTTTCCGTCGCGCATGCCGAGAGGATCAGCGCGTAGCCGAGCCCGACCGATGGCAGCAGCTCTTGCGTTTCCAGCGTGCCGACAGACCAGGAAAGCAGCGTCCCGCCGGCCAGATGCGACAGCATCGGCTCCAGGGTTTCAGCGCTCGTTTCCTTTGACAGCAGGCCCTCATCCTGCGCCGCCGTCAGCAGCATGTGCCAGGCCGCGCGCGTCTGTGCCTGGCGCTTGGGGCTGACCAGCCCGGTATCATCATCTTTCCCGCCGGCCGTCAGCAGCGCGCGCCACAGAGGCCGGTAAAAGTCCGGGTCCTGAACGAAATAGCCATAGGCAATTTCATACGCTTCAAAGATCCGCTCGATGGCATTGGCCACCTCGAGCTTGTGATATTTCTGAACGAAATCCCGTTCGTCTTCCAGCACCGCCATAACCACCGCGCGCTTGGACCCGAAGAGATTGTAGGAAGTCGCAACACTGACCTCCGCACGCTTGGCCAGTTCGCGCATCGAGAGGTTCATGTCGCCCGTCTCGCGGATCAACTCGCGCGCGGCCCGCATGATCTTCAGCCGCCGCTCGGCTTTCGCCTGCTCGCGGCGGCCCAGATCAGAAACGGGATCAGCAACAGGTTCAGCCATGATACGGGCGGCGCCCTCCAGCGTGGACGGCGTCATGAGAGCGACGCCTTCCGGGCTTCTGGCGCCTTTCCGTTCATGCGGCCAGTGGCCTTTCGGTCGCGGCCCGCTCCATGTCGGCCTGATAGTTCAGCTTCAGCGCCTTCATCATTTCCACGCGCTCAGGCCCGGCCTTGGGCGGGTAGGCCGCTGCATTCAGCCTTTTGCCCCGCGCCCAGTAATAGAGAACACCTGCCAGGTTTTTCGGTTTCCCCAGCCATTTTTCCGGATGCTCGAGCATATGAAAGCCGCGCATCGCCTCCCGCAGGAGCCGAGGATCAGACCGCACCGCGATCTTGATCCCGTCTTCGACAAAGCTCTCCATCATCCTCGATTTGAAGGTCTGTTTTGCCCCCGGCGTCAGCGTTTCACGGGCGCGTTTGATGGCGCTGCGATCCTGCCGACGCTGCACGATATAGAAAGGGTGCAGCTCTGCCGTCACCCGTTCATGAAACGCCAGCGCCCGCGCGACCGGATCGGCCGTCTCATCCAGTGTGTGGCGCAGCGCCTGCGCGGCCACTGCCGCAAAGGAACAGCCCCGCCCATAAAGCGGGTTGGTGCGCACCAGCGTATCGCCCAGCGCAAAATAGCCCCGCGCCGCCGGCTTGCCATCCACCACCATATCGCGCCAGCGGCTGATCAGGTCGCCCATCCCGAACACCTTGCTCGTCGGCTCGGACTGTTCCGAATTCGTCCACGGACTAAGTCCCGGCAGCATGAGGGAAATCTGATGGAAAATCTCCGGATCAAGAATGGACTTGCGCAGTTCCATCTCGATCTCGGGAATCGCCAGCGTAATCGAAAAATTGCCATTGTCGCCAGGAAACACGCCGAATTTGAGGAACCCCAGATCGCCGGTTGGAGGCGGATTGGCGTTGCGGTCCGGCTCGGTCTTGCCGGGCAGGAAACGGTAATGGCGCGTGAAATAAAGAATGCCGGCGCTTTCGCTTTCCTCGCGGATGCCGGCGCCTTCTTCCATCAGCTGCTCGATGGTGAAACCGCCCTTGCCGCTCGCATCCACCACCACATCGGCGGTCAGCGTTAACGGCGCGCCATTGGCCTCGCCCTCAACACCGGTCACATCAAAGATGCCGTCTTCCTGCTTGGTGGTAATCAGCTTGCGGACAAGAAATCCCGATTGAAGCGTCACATTCTCCAGCGTTTCCACATAGCGCCGCATCGCCATTTCCAGCGTGGTACGGCGGCTGGTAAGGATCGTCAGTTCCGTATCCTCCGGCTCGGCCCGGTAGCGGCCCTGCTGTTTCACCGTCAGCATGTTCTCGAAGGGCAGCTCGCGCACACCCATCTCAAGCAGCTGCTCAAGCAGGGCAGGGTGCTCGGCTTTCATGATCGTGCGCAGGCGCGCCAGAAACGCATGGCTCT
>JBKBRT010000111.1:0-9826 GCA_046291585.1 Hyphomonas sp. | reverse complement strand
CTGACCTTGTCGCCCAATCGGGGGACGCCGGCGTCGGCATCCACCAGAACGATGTTCCACTGACCGCCAACCGCCTGTTTGAAGCTGAATTCTTCGACATGGAGCGGATCGAGGTTCTGCGTGGCCCTCAGGGTACGCTGTATGGCCGCAACGCTACGGGCGGCGTGTTCAACGCGATCACCGCAAAGCCTGTGCTGGAAGAATGGCAGGGAGATCTCTCGGCCACCTTCGGCAACTACAACACCCAGAAATACAAAGGCATGGTCAACGTGCCGATCGGCGAAAAGATCGCCGTGCGTCTGGCCGGCTCGTATCTTGAGCGCAGCGGGTATGCGACCAACACCGTCACCGGGCAGGATATTGATGGCCGTGAGCTTTATGGCTACCGCGCCACGGTTCTGGCCGAACCGACCGACCGCCTCCGCGGCTGGATTTCCTACGAGTATTTCGAGGAAAACGATGATCGCCTGCGCTCGGGCAAACAGCTCTGCACAAAGGATCCGTTGAACACGAGCTTTGCAGGCATTCCGATCGGCTTCCTGGATCAGACCGTGACTTCGCAGGGCTGCGTTGACGCGCCGCTCAGCGCGATGAAAGACCGGCTCAACTCGGTCGCCACGCTCGGCGGCGGTCTCGGCGTTACGGCAGGCCTGCTCAGCGGCGACGCCTTCACCACGCCGGCCAACCTCAATCTGCGCCAGATCGAATCCGCCATTGATCCGCAATACTATGCTGATCAGGAACTGATCACCGGCAAGGTGGAATTTGATCTCACAGACAGCCTGCGCCTGACATATCTGGGAAGCTACAGCACCAGCGAGTCGATCTCGATCGAGGACTACAACAAACAAGCTGCGTCCGTTCCGTTCAACACCACGGGCAATCCGCTGTTCAACCCGGCGCTCGCGCCGATTTATGCCGCCCTGTTTCCTGGCGGCGTTGTGAACGACCCGATCCTGGGTGCTTCCAACACCTTCCGGACGTTTGACGTTGCCGGCGGCACCTCAGAGCAGGTGACCCACGAACTGCGTCTGCAGTCTGACTATGACGGTGCTTTCAACTTCAATCTCGGCGTCATTGCGATGGACTTCGAGGCGATTGATCCCGCTTCCAGCAACACCGACGGGTATTACGTTATCTCAAACACCCTGACCGGGTTGACACAGTTGAACAATGCGCTCGGCGGCGCCATTTTTGGCGCTCCCGTGCCAATCGATTCTGCCGGCACCCTGCAGGATCAGGGCTTCTCAGGCCTGGGCGGTCAGTATTTCCGTTCGCTTTCTCCGTATGAGCTGAGCTCTGTCGCGGTCTTCGGCGAAGGCTATTACAACATCTCCGACAATCTGAAAGCTACGCTCGGCCTGCGGTATACGAAGGACGAGAAAACTCAGGCGAACATCCCGACCTTCCTGTTCACACCCGGCGCTGCTTATGGTCCGGGTACGCCGCAGAATGGCAGCCCGATCAATCCGCTGCCGGTTGCCGGACAGTCTCCTGATGCAGGCGGCGACGGATTCTTCAATGCCGAGTTTGAGGAAATCACTGGCCGCGCGGGTCTCGACTGGCGCCCGGATCTGGGTTTCACTGAAGACACGCTGATCTATGGCTTCTATTCACGGGGCTATAAAGGCGGCGGCATCAACCCGCCCCAACCGGCCGGCGCGAACCTGTTCGACCAGTTCTTCAAGCCGGAGTTCATTGATGCCTACGAACTGGGCACCAAGAACACGCTCGCTGGCGGCGCATTGCAGCTCAACGCGACCGGTTTCTACTATGACTATTCGGGCTATCAGATCACCCAGATCATCAACCGCACCTCGGTCAACTTCAACATCGACACCAAGATCAAGGGTCTTGAAATCGAGACGATCTGGAACCCGGTTTCCACGCTCGTCCTCAACGCAAACCTTGGCCTTCTGGATACCGAACTCAGTGATCTGTACTCGATCGATGTGATCGACCGGACCAATGGGCGTCCAGATCTCGTCGTGCTGAAAAATACATCGAGCTATGGCAACTGTGTGATCTCTGCACAGGGCTATGCCACGGTTCTGGGTGCCATTCAGGCCAACCCAGCCCTGACCGGCATCACCCGGAACCTTTGCACCGGCGACCTCGCTGCCGTGGGCGGACGGACCGGGTTTGAAGCCCTTCTTGGGCTGACGGGTGTAACAGTCACCTACACCGACGCTACCGGCGCAACCCGGACGGCAACAGCGCTCCAGCCGATCGAAGGCGATGCGAAGAACCTCGGCGGCAATTCGATGCCGGGCGCACCTGACACCACCTTCAATATTGGTGCAGAATACACCTGGCTGCCGGGCTCGTTCGGGGATTGGGCTCTGAGAGGCCGGGTTGACTATTATCGCCAGTCTGAAAGCTTCAGCCGGGTCTACAACACCGCCCGCGACGAGCTGCCAAGCTGGGATAACGCCAACGTATCTCTGTCCTTCTTCAACGACACCAACGGTGTTCGCGTCGAACTCTTCGGCAAGAACATCTTCGACGAGAAGGCCATCACGGGCGCCTATCTGACGGACGACTCGTCGGGCCTTTACACCAACATCTTCCTGACCGAGCCGCGCACATACGGCATCGCTCTGTCGAAGAGCTGGTAATCAGGCATCAGACCTGAAACCTTGGGGGCAGCCTTTGCGGGCTGCCCCTTTTTCATTGGCGCGACGGCCGGAACAGCTTATCTCTGGCTCATCCGAGTTTTCACACTGCCAGATTATTCCCATAAAGGAGCCGGTATGTCCGTCTTTTCCCGCCTTGTCGCCGTTGGCCCGCTCGCCCTCATCCTGTCCGCCTGCGGAGAGAGCCCTGCCCCGGCGGCTCCGCCCGCAGCGCCGGGCGCCGTCACCGGCGTCAGCCTGGAACTGATCACACCGGCCGAGCAACCCTGGGGCATGGCGTTCCTGCCCGATGGCAGCCTGCTGTTCACTGAGAAGGAAGGCGGCCTCAAATTTCTGGCGGCCGGCGGCGCGGCCGCTCCCGTGTCCGGCCTCCCTGAAGCGTATGTGCAGGCGCAGGCCGGCTATCTCGGCCTGGCGCTGGACCCTGCCTTCGAGAGCAACCGGCTCGTCTATGTGGCGCTCTCGACCGGTACGGACGCGGCCAACTCCACCGCCGTGGTGCGCGGCCGCCTGAGCGCGGACAATGCCGCGCTGGAAAACGTCGAGCAGATCTTCAAGGCCGATGACCGCGACACCGCCTATCACTATGGCGCGCGGCTTGTCTTCGGCGGGGATGGGACCCTGTTTGTCTCCCTCGGCGAAGGCTTCAAATATATGGCCGATTCCCAGAACACGATGAACACCCATGGCAAGATCGTGCGGATCAATTCTGACGGAACGGTTCCGGCAGATAATCCGTTTGCGGATGGTGTTAACGGAAAACCTGAAGTCTGGTCCTATGGCCACCGCAATGTTCAGGGCCTCTATTTTGACGCCGCCACCGATACGCTCTGGGCCACAGAACACGGGCCGCGCGGCGG
This sequence comes from Hyphomonas sp., assembly GCA_046291585.1. Lineage (GTDB taxonomy): Bacteria > Pseudomonadota > Alphaproteobacteria > Caulobacterales > Hyphomonadaceae > Hyphomonas. Next base: position 6,330 of record JBKBRT010000111.1, on the reverse strand, counting down.
GGATGAACTCAACATCGTCAAGCCGGGCGTCAATTATGGCTGGCCGGTGATCACCTATGGCGTGAACTATGACGGTACGGTCATCACCAAGGAAACCGAAGCGGAGGGCATGGCCCAGCCGGAGACTTATTGGGTGCCGTCGATCGCGCCCGCCGGGCTCACCATGGTGACCAGTGACAAATATCCCGGCTGGGAGGGAGACCTCTTCTCCGGCGGCATGAATGGCCCGGACGGGCTCGTCCTTGTGCGGATTGCGCTTGAAGACGGGAAAGTGGCCGGCAAGGAAAACCTGCTGAAGGGCGAGATGTCGATCCGCGATGTCGTTCAGGGCCCGGATGGCTATCTCTATGTCGCCAACAAGGATTTTGACGGTATCTTCCGCGTCGTCCCGCAGCTTTAGGCAGACGCAGCGCACACGCGCCGGTCACACGAAAGCGGCCCCGTCTGATGGACGGGGCCGTTTGGTTTTCTGAGGCTCTGCAACGGCGCGCTGACGCGCGGGGTTTCAGACCGCGTCTTTTTCGGTAAGCGGAACGCCATAAAGCTCAAGCCGGTGATCGACGAGCCGGTAGCCGAGTTTCCGGGCGATCTCTTCCTGGAGCTTTTCGATCTCCTCGGAATGGAACTCCACCACCTGCCCTGTCTTGATGTCGATCAGATGGTCATGATGCTCGGCGGGCACTTCTTCATAGCGGGCCCGGCCATCGCGGAAATCATGCGCCTGGATGATGCCGGCATCTTCAAACAGTTTGACCGTCCGGTAAACGGTGGCGAGCGAAATCGAGGCGTCGAGCGAATTGGCGCGCCGGTGCAGCTCTTCCGCATCCGGGTGGTCATCGGCCACCGAAAGCACGCGGGAAATGATCCGCCGGGGCTCCGTCATGCGGAGACCCTTCTCAATGCAGAGTTTTTCTAGTCTGTCCATGAACCCTAAATGCCCTCCCGCGGCCGGAAAGTCCAGTTCAACCTTGTCAGCTGCCGCGCAGATGCTTGCCGAAGAAATCAAGCGTCCTGGACCAGGCCAGCGCAGCCGCCTCGGGGTTGAAACGCGGCGTGGTATCATTGTGGAAACCATGCTGGGTGCCCTCATACCAGTGCAGCTCATAGGCCTTTCCGGCCGCCTTCAGCGCCGCCTCATAGGCCACCCAGCCTTCATTCACACGCGGATCATCGCTCGCCAGATGGATCTGGAGGGGAACTTCGAGATTTGCCGCCTCTGCGTCCGCCGGCCAGCCGCCATAATAGGGCACAGACGCTTTGAGCCATGGCAGGCTGACGGCAAGCTGGTTGGCCATCGCGCCGCCAAAGCAGAAGCCTGTGACGCCGACATTGCCATTGACGGCGTCATGTGCGCGGAGAAATTCTGCGCCCGCCACGAAATCGGCGAACATCGCTTCGCGCGTGCGCTCGGCCTGCAGGGCGCGCCCGTCATCGTCATTTCCCGGATAGCCGCCGAGCGGATAGAGCGCGTCCGGCCCCAGCGCCACATAGCCCGCCTTGGCGGCGCGGCGCGTCACATCACGGATGTAGGGATTGAGGCCCCGGTTCTCGTGGATGACGAGAATGGCCGGCAGCGGGCCGGTGGCGTTTGCCGGGCGCACGAGGTAGCCGCCCATCGTGCCTGCGCCATCGGGTGAGGGATAGGTGATCTCTTCCTCGATCAGGTCAGCTTCCCCGGTCAGGGTCTGCGCCTGGCTGTAATCGGGCATCACGCAGGCCGCCAGCATCGAGACCGTGATCCCGCCGCCCGCAAAGGCGCTGAGACGCGAGAAGAATGCCCGGCGGGAAAGATCGCCATGACAATAGGCATCATACAGCCGGAACACTTCCTTCGGAATTTCGATCTTGCCTGGAACGCCATCGGCCATGTCTGCTCTCCCTCATTTCCTGGGGCGAATATAGACCGGCGACAGAAATGGGCCAGCCTTTTGCAGGGCGCAGGGTCAGACGCCGAGATGGCGCGACATCAGCACAGCATCGACGGGTGTTTCCCGGCCCGCCTCATAATAGCGCGGGCGGCGGCCGTCTTCGGTGAAGCCGAAGCGGACATAGAGCTGGCGGGCGGCGGTGTTGTCCTGCGCCACTTCCAGCGTCATGCGGGTGATGCCGGCCGCCTCCAGCTCAACAATCAGTGCACCGATGAGTTGCGCAGCAAAGCCTTCCCGGCGCCGGTCGGGATCGGTGGCGATGGTGAGCAGGTCCGCCTCCCCGGCGACTTCCTTTGTCATCGCAAAGGCAACCAGCTGATCCCCCTGGCGCAGACCGCGCACACGCACAGCGGCGTCCTCAAACGCGGTTTCCAGCGAGGTCACGCTCCACGGATCGGGGAAGCATTTGGCATGCAGCGCAGCCGCAGCGGCCGCATCGTCGCGCGTCGGAGTGTGGAGGTGTCGGTTCATCAGCGTTCGTGCCAGCCATGCAATTGACAGATAGAGACGGCCAGCCGGGATTGATTGCCACGCCCTGTCCCTGCTAGATCGCCTGCCTCCCGCTCCAAGACAAGACTTTATGATGACCCAGGCGACTTCTACGCTCGGCCTCGATTTTGGCACGACGAACAGCGTTGCGTCGCTGGCCAATCCTGACGGCACCACCCAGGCGATGACCTTCAGCCATGGCGAGGACACGTTTGCCGCCTGCCGCTCTGTGCTCTGCTTCTGGCGGGACGAGGACGAGGCGCGCGCAAAGATGGAGATCGGCCCCTGGGCGATCGACCAGTTCCTGGAGCTGGGCGGGGATTGCCGGCTGATCCAGTCGTTCAAGACGTTTGCGGCCAGCCCCCTTTTCATCTCCACCCTCATTCACAACAAGCCCTGGCGGTTTGAAGACCTGCTGGCCGCCTATCTGCGGCGGCTGTCCGAGCGGTCAGGCGCGCCCTGGCCCAAACAGGCCGTAATGGGGCGGCCGGTGCAGTTTGCCGGCGCGCAGGCCGATGAGGCGTTGGCGCAGGAGCGCTACGAGACCGCGCTGGAGCGGCTGGGCTTTGAAACGATCCACCACGTCTATGAGCCGGTGGCGGCGGCTTTCTTCTTTGCCCAGCGGTTGCGGGAGAAGGCGACGATCCTGGTGGCTGACTTTGGCGGAGGCACCAGCGACTTCTCGATCATCCGGTTTGATCCGGGCGACGGGCGGCTGCGCGCAGAGGCCCTCTCCCATTCAGGCATCGGGATTGCGGGCGACGCGTTCGATCAGCGCCTGCTAGACCATGTGGTGGCGCCGCTGTTTGGCAAGGGCAGCACATTCCGGAGCGGCGAGAAGACCCTGCCCGTGCCGCTTTCCCTCTACAGCCGGTTTGCGCAATGGAACCAGCTGTCGATCATGCGGTATACGCGCGACTATGCCGACCTTCAGAAACTGCTGCGGGTGTCGGATGAGCCTGAACTGATCGAAGCCTTCATCGGCTTTCTGGACGCAGATGCCAGCTATCTGCTCTACCGGGCGGTGGCGCAGGTGAAGACCCAGCTCTCCCAGGCGGATACGGCGCGCTTCCGCCTGGCGGCGGGCGAGCTGAACTTTGAGCGGGACATCACACGGGCCGAATTTGACGGCTGGATTGGCGAGGATGTCAGCGCCATCCGGGCGACGGTCGACACCGCGCTTGAGCGGGCCGGGCTTGGCGCCCATCAGATCGACCGGGTGTTCCTGACCGGGGGCACATCTTACGTGCCTGCCCTGCGGCAGAGCTTCGAGGCGCAGTTCGGCGCGGGCAAGGTGGAAACCGGCGATCAGTTTGTATCCATCGCGCACGGGCTGGCGCTGATCGCCCAGCAGGATGATCTCGAGCCCTGGCTGGCGCGGGCGTCTTAGGGCTTGGGCGCCGGCAGGGTTGCGTCCGGCTCGCGGGCATAGACCGGTGTGGGCGGATGATTTTCCGGATCGAAACGCCCCGCCTTGAGCGCAGCGGTGACTGCGCTGGGGCGCATCGGGCGGATGTCGAGCTTTGCTGCCTGGTCGCCCAGCGCGTCGGCTCCGTCCATGAAGATGGGTGCATGGAAGCCTTCGAGCATGGCGGAGAGCGCCGCAAGGCCAACCTCGCGCACAGGCGCGATGCCTTTGTCTTCGCTTATGCCTTGTACCCACCAGGTCTGGTCGGGCGGTCGGCGCTGGGCCATCAGGGCGCCGAGGCTGGCCCCTTCCATGCCGGCCGGGATCGCCGCTTCCAGGCTTGTGATGCCGATGGCAGGCGCGCCGGTGACAAGGGCAAGGCCGCGCACATAGGCGACGCCAATGCGCAGGCCGGTGAAACTGCCTGGCCCGGTCACCACGGCAAATCGGCCAACATCGCCAAAGCTCGCGCCTTCTTCCCTCAGCAGCGCCTCGACAAAGCCCGGCAGCGCTTTCTCCTGGCCTCTGGGGAGCGTCTCGCGCGCGTCGGCGAGGATTTCGCCATCGCGCACCAGCGCGGCTTCCATCGTCGTAAAGGCAGTATTCAGAGCAAGGATCAGCATCAGCGCCGGTTAGAGGATGCGGCAGCCCTCGTCAAATTCAAGGCGCGGCGAGCGCTCCATGATCTTGGTCTTGTCGCCATAGCCGAGATTGCAGATGAAGTTGGCGCGCCAGTGCTGCTCTTCCCCATCCTGGCTCTGGAAGAATTCGCGGTTGACGCCGGCCATATCAAAGCCGCTCATCGGGCCGCAATCGAGGCCGAGCGAGCGGGCCGCCAGCATCAGATAGGCCGCCTGCAGCGTCCCGTTCCGGAAGGCGGTCTCTTCGGTGTTGTTGTCAAACCAGTGCTTTGCATCGGGATTATGCGGGAAGAGCTGGGGGATCTTGTCGGCAAAGCGCATGTCGAACGCCATGATCACCGTCCAGGGCGCGGAGGCGGTCTTGTCGCGGTTGCCGGCGCTCATGAACGGCAGAAGGCGTTCCTTGCCTTCCGGGGTGGTCACAAACACAAAGCGGGCGGGCGAACAATTGGCGCTGGTGGGGCCCATCTTGGCGAGGTCATACACCGCGCGGATCAGCACTTCAGGCACAGAGCGGTCGAGATAGCCATTCTGGCTGCGGGCGTCGCGAAAGATGATGTCGAGCGCGTGATCGTTGACCGGGTGGGCCATGGATGCGGTTCCTTCCTTGCTGGCAGCTCTGGTCCCCCGGTGGCGAGGGGTCAGAGCCGGATTTTCTCACTGCAGCACCGTTAGAGTTTTTGGCCGCACAGTTGGAGGTATCGTTGGCGTTTTTCAGGCGGCGTTCAGAGCGCTGCCTCGACGGCGGTCACCTCTGGCACATAGGTGCGCAGCATGTTCTCGATCCCCTGTTTCAGGGTCATCGTCGAAGACGGGCAGCCCGCGCAGGCCCCGCGCATGGTGAGGTGGACGATGCCGGTTTCCGGATCAAAGCGCTGGAACGTGATGTCGCCGCCATCCTGAGCCACCGCAGGGCGCACGCGCGTTTCGATCAACTCCTTGATCTCATTGACGATTTCGGCGATCTCGCCCTCATATTCGGTTTCGTCGACGGCGCTCGGGGTGCCCTCCTCGATGACCGGCAGGCCGGACATGAAATGGTCCATGATAGCGGCCAGAACCATCGGCTTTACGTGCCGCCAGTCTTTGGCTTGTGCCTTGTTAATGCTGACGAAATCGCTTCCCAGAAAGACGCGGTCAACGCCCTCGATCTGAAACAGGGCGCGGGCCAGGAGGCTGGTGCGCGCGCTGGCGACATCGGGGAAGTCAAACGGGCCGCGATCTCCTGCAACCGGTTGGCCCGGAAGGAATTTTATCGTGTCAGGATTGGGCGTGGCTTCGGTCTGGATAAACATGTCGGCGCCTTTTGTGACTGGCCCCAGACATGGCCCGCCCTGCCCTCGAGATCAAGGGATCGCGATCTCTGCGGGCCCATCGGTCTGAGCCACCGACGTCTCCTCAATCACCTCATCGGCAGCGGCCGGCGCCATCAGCTCGATCAGATGGCGGGAGGCTTCTTCTGCTTCGAGCAGGAAATAGGCCATGCTTGCCAGATGGTTAGGGTTGAGGGCGGCCGAGTCCGACTGATTGGACACGAGCACCGGCTTCATCGCCGCCGCCCGGCTCCAGGCCGTTTCAACCCGGTCTGCAGCGACCAGAATGGCAGTGTTCGAGAGATTGTAGGCCTTGTCGGCATTGGCCGCGAACATCTCATGGGCGACATGGGCGCGCGCCTTGGCCCGGTAGAAGGCGGTGATGTCTTCCTTGCTGGCCGGCCAACCGCCGTCCTGAAGCGCATTGATCCGGTCAGACAGGGCCGCGCGGTCTTCGCCAGCCCAGCCGGCAAACAGGGCCAACTCCAGCGGCATGATCTCTTCGGGCAACGGGCGCATGGCCAGACCGCGCGAGGCGCGGGTGTCGAAAC
>JBKBRT010000110.1:0-9857 GCA_046291585.1 Hyphomonas sp. | reverse complement strand
CCAAGATCCGCCCCGTGCTGACCGAGCGGACCCAGACGCGAACCGTGCGCGCCGACCGGTTCCGCAAGATCGCGCTGGAGGCAGCCGAGCAGACCGAGCGGCTGGACCTGCCGGAGATCCTGGAACTGGCGAGCCTTGATGCGGCGCTGGACGCGCTGGAGCCGGGCACGGCGGTGATCTTCTGCGATGAGGCGGGCGACGACGCCGAGGCCCCCTGGGGCGGGCAGGCGGACCGGGCGCGGCCGATGCTGGCGGTGCTGGAGGGGCTCAAGAGCCAGCCAGCGGCGATCCTGACGGGGCCGGAGGGCGGATTTACCCCGGCCGAGCGGGCCTTCCTGCGCGGACGGGCGGAGACCTGGCCGGTGAGCCTCGGGCCGCGCATCCTACGCGCGGAAACGGCGGCGATTTCGGCGATGACGCTCTGGCAGGCGGTGTGTGGAGACTGGGGCTAAGCCGGGACGTAGGTGAGACGGATGACATCTGCGCCGATGCGGTCGGTGGCGGTGAGGCGCAGGCGCGGGCGCGGGCCGGCGAAGAAGGGTTTGCCCGCGCCGAGCACGACGGGGTGGAGGTAGATCCGGTATTCGTCGATGAGGCCGAGTTCCGTGAGCTGTGGGCGAGCTGCGGGCCGGAGACTTCCATATAGCCGTCCAGCCGGGATTTGAGGTCTCGCACGGCCCCCTCCAGATCGCCTGCAACGAGCGTGGCATTCGGGCCGACCGATTTCAATGTTCCGGATACGACCCATTTCGGCTGCTTGCGCCAGACCTCTGCATATTCGCGTTCGGGGGCGTCCCATCCGGGCTGTTCCTCATCCCAATAGCGCATCACTTCATATATAGTGCGGCCATAGATCGTGCCTGCGGAGCCGCGTACATCTTCGATAAAGTGGCGGAAAAGATCCGTATCCGGCGCAAACGCCATGTGATCGACATAGCCGTCGAGGGACTGGTTCAGGGCGTAGACGAGTTTGGCCATTGGGGTGTCCGAAGGATGGTGCCTGTTTGTGCGTTCCCGTGGAAAGGGGGAGGGTAGATGGTGGGTATCGCTTTGCTCAACCCACCCTGCGGCGTGCAGAGCTAGGATGCGCGGAAATCTGATCCGCCACCCGACAAAATCCGGTACTCGAATGTCAATTCGTCTACATCGTCGTGGCGGCTATCGTCCTTGATCGCGATCACTTTCGTGGCGGCATACAATCCGTTGACGTTTCTCCAAATTATGATCTGACCAAGGCGCGGCGTTCGGGAACGCGACGAAAAATCATAAGCTGTAGCATCCGCTATTTCCGCAATGTCCGACGCACCGAGAGCCAGCGCGATAGCCGAGATGGAAGCGGGATCGCTGAGGGCGTAGATCGACTTATCACTGGCTTTCGACCAGCGCGTCTCAAACAGAAATTCACCCTCGCCGATAACGTAGCGATGATTGTTGTTCGAGTAATTGAACGTAACAGAGCCCTCGGTTCTGGTCGTGTGATAGGCTGGATTGATACCTTCTGATGGAAGTTTACGCGGCTGCGACCGCAATTCGATTCCCTCGACATGAGAGAGACAATCGGTAGGGTTCATCACCACTATACCTAGCCCGCGCTCAAGCGGCTCACGGTTTTTCAGGATAGTCCGGTCATCGGTGACGAAAATGTCGCGCCTGTCTAAAGCGTGGCCGACCAGATGATCGACATCATTGATCTTGTTTCCGTATCGGCGATCATCGGTTTGAAGACCGGGGAAAATGATCTGTTTGATTTCCTCAGCAAGGCGTTCGGACGTGTCATCGGACCACTCGTCGCTATCCCATTTTGACGTGTTCCAGCGTCCAATGCTCGGTATGATCGGGAAGAGTTTCAGTGCACGTAGGATGTCTTTACGTCGCTTATCGTTTTTGTCCTTGTTAACATCGGACTCGACGCGCGTGGTTGCCGCTATCTCTAGCTTTCCCGACATTGCGAAACGAACCAGTTCAATCAAGGGCTCAACCGAAGTAGCGGTTTCGCTATTCGTATCGAATAAGTTTATGATGCAGTTCGCGTCTACAGTGATCCGAAGTGATGTCATTGAGAAATCTATGCTGAACGGTCGTAGTACCGCAAGCTAACCAACTATTCTCGAGATCGCTGGAGGTATTCGCGGTCTTCTGCGGACATTCCGGGCATTCGGGCGCTCCTGAGACGGGCAGGATACCTCCGCTGGCGCCGGGTTGGAACGGGCGCGCCCGGGGGATTTCCACAGGGAAGGGCGCCGCAAATGCCTGCTTTCGGGAGGAAATAATGACGCGTCCGTTCAAGAATTTGCATTGCCCCGTTGGCGTTGCCCCATTTCGGCCTTATCTCCCCAGCCGGACAAACTGTTTCAGGAGCGCGCCGCGATGACTACGCCAACGAGCGACATCGACGAAGCCTCGCCGCGAATCTCCGGCAAGCACGAACTGGTCGAGTATCTGGAAGGCGGCTCCAAGCCGCCCAGCGACTGGGCAATCGGCACAGAACACGAGAAGTTCGGCTTCATCTGGGACGGCCTCAAGCCGCTTCCTTATGAAGGCCCGGCCTCGATTCGGGCGATGCTGGAGGGGTTGCAGGCCCGGTTCAACTGGGAGCCGATCCTGGAGGGCGGATACCTGATCGGACTGAAGAAGGATGGCGCCAGCGTCAGCCTGGAGCCGGGCGGGCAGTTTGAGCTGTCCGGGGCGCCGCTGAGATCCATTCATGAGACCTGCGTGGAAGTGGGCCGCCACCTGACCGAGGTGCGCGAGATCGCCGAGCCGCTGGGCATCGGCTTCATCGGCCTGGGTGCGAGCCCCATCTGGAGCCTGGCGGAGACGCCGGTGATGCCCAAGGGCCGCTACAAGATCATGACCGCCTATATGGACAAGGTGGGCCGCCTTGGCCGGCAGATGATGTTCCGCACGTCTACCGTGCAGGCAAACCTCGATTTCGGCTCGGAAGCCGACATGGTGCAGAAATTCCGTGTGTCGCTGGCGCTGCAGCCGCTGGGCACAGCGCTGTTTGCCAACTCGCCCTTTCTGGAGGGGCGGCCAAACGGGTTCCTCTCCTATCGCTCGCATATCTGGACCGACCTTGACCCTGACCGGACGGGCATGCTGCCTTTCGTGTTCGAGGACGGGTTCGGCTTTGAGCGCTATGTCGATTACGCGCTGGATGTGCCGATGTATTTCGTGCGCCGGGGCGGCAAGTATCTCGATGCGTCGGGCCTTAGCTTCCGCGATTTCATGGACGGCAAACTGCCCATCCTGCCGGGCGAGCGGCCTGCGATGGACGATTTTGTCGACCATCTCTCGACGATCTTCCCGGAAGTGCGCCTGAAGCGCTTCCTGGAGATGCGCGGCTCTGATTCCGGGCCGTGGGACCGGCTCTGCGCGTTTTCCGCGTTCTGGACGGGGATTTTCTATTCGCAGTCCTCGCTGGATGCGGCGTGGGATCTGGTCAAAGGCTGGAGCATGGCCGAGCGGGAAGCGATGCGCCAGTCGGTGCGCACGCTTGGCCTCAAGACGCCCATTCCCGGCGGACGGACGATGCAGGATCTTGCCAAGGACGTGCTGGCGATCAGCCGGGCGGGCCTGAAGGGCCGCGTGATCTCGGCCGCGGGCGATGATGAGACCGGCTTCCTGACCGGGATCGACGAGATTGCCGCGTCCGGGGTGACACCGGCTGAGCGCCTGTTGCAGCGCTATTACGGGCCGTGGGAGCGGGACGTGCGCAAGGTGTTCGCTGAAGAGGCGTATTGAGGCTGGCGCGGGGCAGGCGCCGTCGCTAGCGTGACGCCATGTGCGGACGGTTTTTCAGAGAAGGGGTGAGCTGGGGGGAGTATTACACCTGGCTGAACATCACCGAGATTGCCGGTGTCGAGCCCCCTGACGCCAACTGGAATGTTGCCCCGACGACGATCCAGCCGGTGATCCGCCTGAACCATGACAAGTCAGCCCGCGAGATGGCGCCCGCCCGCTGGGGGCTGGTGCCGAGCTGGTGGAGCAAACCGCTTAAGGAATGGCGCGCGGTCAGCATCAATGCGCGCGCTGAAGAGGTGGCGGAGAAGCCGACCTTCCGGGGCGCGTATCGCCACAAGCGGTGCCTCGTGCCGGTGTCGGGTTATTATGAATGGTCGGTGCAGGGGAAGACCAAGACGCCGTTTGCGTTTCGCCTGCGCAACCGGCGGCTGTTCTGCCTCGCGGGGCTGTGGGACGCGGCGCTGATTGATGGCTCGGAGATCCAGAGCTTCACGATCCTCACCACCAAGCCAAATGACTTCACTGCCGGAATACACGACCGGATGCCGGTCATCCTGCGGCCGGAGGATTATGACCGCTGGCTTGACCCGGCGTCGGGGGACCCTTCGCCTCTGTTCGAGCCCTTCCCGAACGAGGATATGGACGCCTGGCCGATTGGCCCGGCGGTGGGCAAGGTCAGCAATAATTACCCCGGATTGCTGGACGAGGTGTGAGGCGTTGCCGCAATGGCGGCTGACTGAGGCATGATCATTTCCCGACACGCGCCTGGATAACGGCAGAAACGCCCTTGAGCGGCTGCCCGGCCCGTGATCAAACCTGTGACACAAATCCGGACCGCGACCGCGCGCCGGCAGTCGATTCAGCGCGCTGGGGAGCTGTCCATGCTGATTATCATCCTGGGTCTCGTGATTACGCTCGCGACCTGTTTTCCCGTATTCAACCAGATGCGAAAGCACCCCAAGGGGCTGCACATCCTGTTCTTCGCAGAGATGTGGGAGCGGTTTTCCTATTACGGGATGCGGGCGCTGCTGATCTTCTACCTGACCCAGCATTTCCTGTTCGATGACCGCACGGCGCAGGGCCAGTATGGCTCCTATACGGCGCTGGTCTATCTGTTGCCGCTGCTGGGCGGGTTCCTCGCTGACAAGTATCTGGGCAACCGGAAGGCCATTGCCTTTGGCGCGCTGCTGCTTGTGGCCGGCCACCTGACGATGGGTCTGCATGGACCCCAGGCAACGCAGACGATGACGGTCGACGGGGTGGAGTATAATCTGGCGGTCGAAGGCCGGGGCGGTACGCGGCAGGTATTCATCGAGACCGGCACGCAGCGCTGCCTGTTCGGCGGGGACGAGGGGTATGAGGGCTGCCGCGCGAACGTGACCTCCGATGGCGGGATTGCCCTGACGGGCCTGGAGATAGGCAGCCCGCTGCCTGCCGTGATCCCGAATGTCATGGAGACGCTGTCGGAACCTAACCGGGACCCTCTTTATACCAACATTCTCTTCCTGGCGCTGGCGCTGATCGTGATGGGCGTGGGTTATCTCAAGGCCAACATTTCCTCCATCGTCGGCCAGCTGTATGAAGAGAACGATCCGAAGCGGGATGGTGGCTTCACGCTCTATTACTATGGCATCAACCTTGGTGCCTTCTGGGCCGCGATCCTGTGTGGCTATCTCGGTCAGACGGTCGGCTGGTGGGCGGGCTTTGGTCTTGCGGCTGTCGGCATGGCGCTTGGCTGGCTGGTGTTTACGCGCCGCCGCCTCGCTTTCTGGTCGCCGGGGGAACCCCAGCTGCCCGACCATGTGGGCGCGCCGCCCAACCCCGAACGGCTGGCAAAGAAGGTGTTGGGGCCGGTGACGTTTGAATGGATGCTCTACCTTCTGGCGATCCCCGGGGTGGCCGTGATCTGGTATCTGCTCCAGACGCCTCAATATACGTTCTTTACACTGATGACAGGCCTGGTTCTGTTTGGTGGGTACATCATCTATTTCATGGTGACCAAATGCACGTGGCGGGAAAGCCAGGAGCTGATCCTTGCCCTGTTTCTGATCTTCATGTCGGTTGTGTTCTGGTCGCTGTTTGAACAGGCCGGTTCCTCGCTGAACCAGTTCGCCGAGCGCAACACGCAGCTGCCTGATGACGGCTTCCTGACGGTGACGGCCGCGCAGACGCAAAGTTTCAATTCCGGCTTCATCCTGCTGTTTGCGCCGGCGTTTGCGGCGCTCTGGGCGTGGCTGGGCGCGCGGCGGGCAGACCCCAACACGGCGCTGAAATTTGCGCTGGCGCTGGTTCAGGTCGGGCTTGGCTTCTGGGTCCTGGTCTGGGGTGTTCAGTTTGCCGATGACAGCTACCGCGTGCCGCTGGTGTTCCTGGCGCTGGCTTATCTTCTGCACACGACGGGTGAGCTGTGCCTCTCCCCTGTGGGGCTGTCGATGATCACCAAGCTCTCACCGGGGGCGATCGTGAGCTTCATGATGGCGGGCTGGTTCCTGTCGTCGGCTTTCTCGCAATATGTGGCGGGCGTGATCGCGCAGTTCACGGCCAGCGATACGGTGGCCGGGCAGGTGCTCGATCCGGCGCGGGCGTTGGCGACCTACAAGGATGTCTTCTGGAGCCTCGGCGTGGTGGCGATCATCATCGGCGTGCTGCTGGGGCTGTTGAGCTTCTTCCTGAAATATCTCGGCCACGGCAAGGCAGGGCGCCTGGGCGGCCGGGAAATGATTGATGCCGAAGCAGGCCGCAAGATGATGGATTGATCCATCCGTTGACGGAAAAAACAAACGGGGCGCCCCCAGGGAGCGCCCCGTTTTCATGTCTGGGGCTGGCCAGATCTAGTCGCCGCCATCGCCCAGTTCGCTGCCTGAGGTGGCTTCGGCGCTGGTCGAGCCCTGGGCATCCTGCGACGCTGCCGGCCGGGGAAGCTGTTTGGCCGGGCCGGTGCCCTGGGGCGGCGCCATGATTTCCGGCGGGTCGGGCTGGTTCATGTAGATCGTCTGGCTCGGGAAGGCGAAGGACGCCCCGTTGCGTTCGATGATGTCCATGACGGCGTAGGCAAAGTCTTCCTTCACCTTCAGCCATTCGCCCCAGATGGTGGTTTTGGTGAAGGTGTAGATGAGGAAATCGATCGAGCTGGCATTGAACTTGTCGACGCGTACGAACAGGGCAACTTCGGGAGGCTTGGCGATGCGCTCGTCCTGCATCAGCCAGTCTTCGAGCTCCTGGCGGATGGCTTTGAGCTGGTCGACGGTGGTGGCGTATTCAACGCCGACCGCCCACATGATGCGGCGGTGGGTCATGCGCGTGAAATTGGTGACGGCCGCGTCGGCGAGCTTGGAATTTGGCACAAAGACCGGGCTCTGATCGAAGCGGCGCACGAGGGTGGAGCGGAAGTTGATCTGAACGACGGTGCCTTCGACCACGCCGTCGACGAGGATCCACTCGCCCGGAACAAAACGCTTCTCTCCGATGATCAGAAGGCCGGAGATAAGGTTGCGGAAAAGATCCTGCGCGCCGAGGCCGACGGCGATACCGAACACACCAAGACCGGCGAGCAGCGGCGCAACGGCGATACCCCATTGCTGGGCCACCGCGCCCAGACCGAGCGCGACTAGGATGAACTGCAGCGCCTTGATCATCCAGTCCACAGCCGGGCCGGAAAGAGAGCGCTTCACATCCGAGAGGACATATTCCAGAATCCGCGAGGCCCGCGACAGCGACCAGAAGATCGTCAGTGTAACGATTGATTGAATAATGCGGCTGGCATAGAGCTCAACCATCGGATCGACATCCAGAACCTGGATCGAGGCGTAGATGCCCGCGACGACCGGGATGATCTTCAGCGGCGTGGCGATGGCCTTGACCAGGGCATCATCAATTCGTGTATTCGACCCGGCGGCCCAATTCGTGACCCAGACGACCAGTGTGCGGGCGAAGAGGCCGCGCACCAGGATCGCAATGCCCATGATGAGGAACACCGTGATGATCTGACCGAAGGTCAGCCCGTAGGCGCCTTCATTCCAGATGCTGGCGATATAAGCCGTCGCATCACTGGCCCAGCCGGGTGCGTTACGCTCCCACCAGGTTTCAAGTTCAGTCACCACGGGCGGCGCCGCCATCATCAGTCCCCTTGTCCGGTTTCAGTTGCCTGAGCTGGCACCTAGGCTTCATGGGCGCCTATGTTAACCGCTGGGGGTGTATTTTTTTTGAGTTTTTCCGTTTTCTCAGGCCCGCCGCCACGCGCCCGGCGCGAGGGTGTCGAGCGACCAGTCGCCGATCCGTAGGCGGATTAGGCGCAGCGTGGGATGACCCACGGCCGCCGTCATGCGGCGGACCTGGCGGTTGCGCCCTTCGGTGATGGTGAGCTCGATCCAGCTGTCAGGCACGGATTTGCGGTAGCGGATCGGCGGGTCGCGCGGCCAGAGGTTTTCCGGCGCTTTAGCGAGGCGGGCGCGGGCAGGGCGGGTGCGCCCGTCTTTCAGGTCTACGCCCCTGCGGAGCGCTTCGAGGGATTCTTCTGAGGGAATGCCTTCGACCTGGGCGAGGTAGGTTTTCGGGATCTTGTGTTTCGGGTCTGCGATCCGGGCCTGTTCGCGCCCGTCATCGGTGAGGATCAGGAGGCCCTCGCTGTCAAAATCCAGCCTTCCTGCCGGGTAGACGCCCGGCAGCGGGATGAACTCTTTCAGGGTCCGCTTGCCGCTGCCCTCATCGGTGAACTGGCTGAGGACGCCAAAGGGTTTGTTGAACAGGATGAGGGTCATGCCCGCCCTTTGCCTCGGGTCAGGGCCTGCCGTAAAGCCCCCGGGTCGCTGCCAGCCGGCGCGACGGGTCACGCGCATGTTTACATACCGCGCCTTTACGGCCCGCATATTGCAATGCAATAAGCCCTTGCTCCGCTGTGGGGCGACCCCATATTCTCTCTGTGAGCAAAAGCGCTCACGGTGTTCTGGAGGCCCGGTCCTTGATCCTCAGCATGCTCAAAGCGAAGCTTCACGGCGCAACGGTCACCCAGTGTGACCTGCACTATGAAGGCTCTGTTTCCATCGACCAGGACCTGCTCGATGCGTCCGGTATCCTACCGCATGAGAAGGTGGATATCTGGAACGTGACCAATGGCGCACGTATCCAGACCTATACGCTGGAGGCCCCGCGCGGCTCGCGCACGATTGGCGTCAATGGCGCGGCGGCCCGGCATTTTGCAGTGGGCGACACGGTGATCATCGCCGCGTTCTGCGGTGTGGAAGCTGAAAAAGCCCGCCAGCATGCGCCGACAGTGGTGCTGCTGGGCGAAGGCAACGAGATCAAGCGCGCTCAGTAAGCGGGCGCTTCAACCTTCTTACCCAGAACTTCTGCAATGATCTCGACCGAGCGGCGGCGCTTTTCGGGGTCATACATATCCGACACGATCATCAGCTCATCGGCGTTTGTCCGCGCAAGCAGCGCGTCAACGCCGCGGCGGATGGTGTCCGGGGCGCCGATGATGCTGAAGTTCAGCATGGCGGAGGCCTGGGCGCGTTCCTGCGGGGTCCAGTAGGTGTCGATATTGTCGATGGGCGGCTGGGTCAGCTTGCGCTGGCCGCGCACCAGATTGGCGAAGGACATCTGCTGGGAGGTGGCGAGGTATTTGGCTTCTTCGTCGGTTTCAGCGGCGATGATGTTGACGCCAATGAGGGCATAAGGCTTGGCCATCTTCTCGTTCGGTTTGAAGCGCGAACGATAAGTGCTGAGGGCCTGATCCAGCGCCTGCGGGGCGAAGTGGGAGGCAAAGCCGTAGGGCAGGCCAAGCTCGGCGGCGAGCTGGGCGCCGAAGAGGCTGGAGCCGAGGATCCAGATCGGGATGTTGGAGTTTGAGCCGGGGACCGCTTCGATCCGCTGGCCGGGCTGCACGGGGCCGAGGAACATCTGCAGCTCGATCACGTCCTGCGGGAAGCGTTCGGCTTCTTCGGGATGCACACGCAGGGCGCGCAGGGTGAGCTGGTCGGTGCCGGGCGCGCGGCCGAGGCCAAGGTCGATCCGGCCGGGATAGAGCGCGTCGAGCGTGCCGAACTGTTCGGCGATGATATAGGGGGCGTGGTTGGGCAGCATGATGCCGCCGGCGCCTACGCGGATGGTCTTTG
>JBKBRT010000109.1:0-10016 GCA_046291585.1 Hyphomonas sp. | reverse complement strand
CCTTTCCCGAGTTTACGGTTGCCGACCTCTTTCCCCACGGCTTTACACCTCAGTTCGGTCAGGACTCCCGCGATGGTGCCGCCGTGGCCGGCTATCGCCGGGAAGGCGACATCCTGACGGTTGATCTCAGCGCCGGGGCGGGTCAGAACCGGATCGACTATTTTCTGTTTGATACCGTCAATGCGTCGATGGGGCCGGACAGCCCGACGCGCTTTGATGCCGGCGGCCTCCGGCAGAGCGAATTCAATCTTAATGCCGATCTGCGTCACGAACTTTCCGGGCCAGCCGGGGCGGCGGTGAACCTCGCTTATGGTCTTGAACACCGGACCGATATCTACACCATCCGGGCCGGAGAGCCCGCGTCCTATCTCATCGGACCGGGCGCACGCGACGGGCTGACGTCCGGCTCCAACGGCTTTCCAGGTTATACCCCGCTTCAGGCCGACGACTATATTCAGCGCAGCGCGGCGGCCTATGTCGACGTAGAGACAGACCTCCTCCCGACGCTGACGGTGGGAGGGGCGGCACGCTTTGAAACCTATTCCGGATTTGGAGACGCGCTGACCGGCAAAGTGTCTGCGCGCTATGAAGTTACGCCCTCCCTTGCGGTGCGCGCGACCGCGTCGACGGGCTTTCGCCCGCCCACACCTGGCCAGATTTTCGGAGAGCGGACATCCCAGGGGGTCAACGCCGTCAGCCTGGACGTGTTCACTCAAGGCCGGTTTACTGCGACCGGGCCGGTGGCTGATATCCTGAACGCGCGAGCTGATACGCGGATAGATCCGCTGACGCCGGAAACCTCTGAGAACCTCTCGACAGGTGTTGTGTTCTCGCCGGCGCCAGGGCTGATGATGACGCTGGATGCCTACCAGATCGGGATCGATGACCGGTTCACCGAGTCTGAAGTATACGCGCTGACACCCGAAGAACGCGTTCGCCTGGAGGCCCTGAATGTGCCCGGGGGCGAGAGCATTTCTGAAGTCTTCTTCTATCAGAATGATTTCAGCACCCTCACCCGCGGCATCGATGTCATCGCCCGGTATGAGCTGGAACGGTCAGGCGGCCGCCTCGGCCTGAAGGCGGCGTACAATTACAATGACACGCAGGTCACCAATGCCTCTTTCATATCGGACAAGACGCGGGTGCAGCGGTTTGAGGAGTTTCTTCCCGCCCATACCGGAAGCTTCTCTGCAAGATATTCCCGGCAGCGCTGGAGCGTGGACGGGCGCGTGCGGGTTATTGGTCCGTGGTCTGACTTCGCCGATGAGGAGAACGCGACCCTTCAGGAATTCAACGCGATAGCAATGGTGGATCTCGGGGTCAGCTGGTCGCCGGCGGAGCGATGGCAGATCCGGATTGCCGCCGAGAACCTGTTCAATACCTATCCGGGCGAAGCCAGGCTTCAGAGCTCCAAGGGCCTGATCTACTCGCGCAATGCGCCTCACGATACCGATGGTGGCCTCTATTCGGTGCGGCTGACCTATTCGCGGTGATTTGCAGGTTGCGGGGCGCGACTTGGGTGAGCGCGCTTGATCGAGGGGCGGAAGGCCTGCTAGCGACCCTGGCATGACCACTACACTTGTTCTCGGGGGCGCGCGGTCTGGCAAAAGCCGGCGGGCGCAGATGATTTCGGAAGCTGCAGCGCCGGCGCGGATCTATGTGGCGACGGCAGAGGCCTTTGATAACGAGATGCGGGCGCGCATCGCGCAGCATCAGGAAGAGCGGGATGGGAGCTGGCGCACGGTTGAAGCGCCGCTGGCGCTGGTGGATACCTTGCGTACCCTTCAACACAGCCGGGATGCCATTCTGGTGGATTGCCTGACGCTGTGGCTCTCCAATCTGATGCATGCGGAGCGGGATGTGGCGGCGGAGACAGTGCGTCTCTGCGCGGCCTTGAAGGTTATGGACTGCCCCGTCTGCCTTGTTTCCAATGAGGTTGGCATGGGGCTGGTGCCGGAGACGCCGCTCGGGCGAGCCTTCCGGGATGAGCAGGGACGGCTGAACCAGAGGGTGGCAGAAGCGGTGGACAGGGTTGAGTTCGTGGCGGCAGGATTGCCGCTGGTGCTCAAAGGCTGACAGCGAGCGCGCCGGCCAGCCTGGAAAGGCCGGCGTCATCTGCCGGCAGACCGATGCGCAGGTGACGGTCGCTCCACGCGAAGCGCCGGGTGTAGACCCCTTGCCCTGCGAGCCTGTGCCAGAGCGTGTGAGCATCCGGCACTTCGACATAGCAGAAGAGCGATGTGCCGCCGCGCACTGTCAAACCTGCGTCCGTGAGCGTCTTATCGATGACAGATCGGGACAACTCGAGACACTTTCGGGTCATTTCCGGCCAGACAGGGTCATCTGCGGCCAGTTTTGCGACATGCAGGGCCGGGCCGGACACCGGCCAGACGCCGAGGAGATCCCGCGCCGCCGTCAACACAGCTGCCGGGCCGATCAGCGCGCCGAGGCGCAGGCCGGCAAGGCCGAAGAATTTGCCGAAGGAGCGCAGGACAATAAGGCCTGCTTCCCCTCCCCGCGCAGCGAGGGAGAGGCTGGGCACAAGATCCGCATACGCCTCATCGACGATCAGCCAGCCCTGGCTGGCGGCCTGCTGAACGCGGCAATCTTCCAGACTTTCCGGGGACCAGGTGCGGCCATCAGGATTGTTGGGATTGCAGAGGACGATGGCATCGACCTTCCCGGCGAGGAGGGTGGGGTCTGCCATAAGGGTGATTTTAGCCCCTGCCCGCTGCCAGCAGGATTGATGATCGCCATAGGTGGGGTCTGCGATCGCAACCGTCTGTATTTGCAGGAGTTGAGGCAGAAGGCGGATGAGGAGTTCGGTGCCCGGAACCAGCATCAGGCTTTCCGGCGGCGCGCCGTAATAGCGTGCCAGGGACCCGTGACAGGCCTGATATCGGTTTTGGGATGGCAGATGGGCGAAGATCTCCGGCGGGAGCGGCGCGATTGGGTAAGGATGGGGGTTGAGGCCGGTTGAGAGGTCGATCCAGGGTTCGGGGGCTTGAGGGTAAAGGGTTTTCAGGCAGTCGAGCGCGCCGCCGTGGAGGAGATCAGACTGGGTCATGCAAGGCTCCAAACGGTGCCAATTCCGGCCAGAATGATGCCAGCGAGCGCCACCGCGAGGACAAAAAGGGACAAACCCGGCCACATCTGGTCAGCGTTTGGGTCAGGGGCGGACGGGTTGAGCCAGGGCTCATCGCTGACATGGGACCCGTACTGGCGAGGGCCAGAGAGGCGCACACCGAGGGCCCCGGCCATGGCCGCCTCGGGCCAGCCGGCATTGGGCGAGCGGTGACGGCGCGCGTCGCGCAGCATGGTGGACAAGGCGTTTGTTCTCCACGCCGGAAGCGCGATGAGGAGACCTGTGAGACGGGCGGGGATGAAGTTTGCCGCGTCATCCAGACGGGCAGCGAAGCCCCCGAACGCCGCGTAGCGTTCCGAGCGATGGCCGATCATGGAATCGAGCGTGTTGATCGCCTTGTAGGCGGCGATGCCCGGGAGGCCGAGCAGCGCGCCCCAGAAGAGCGGCGCGATGACGCCGTCTGACGCGTTCTCGGCGAGGCTTTCGAGGCCAGCGCGCGCGATGGCGGAAGCATCGAGCTGGGCGGGGTCGCGGCCAACGATCATCGAGACGTTCTGCCGCGCGAGGGCAAGGTCTCCCACCTGAAGCGGCGCGGCGATGGCGGCGACATGGGCGTAAAGGCTGCGCGAGGCGAGGAGGCTGGAGGCAAGGAGCATCTCCAGGGCAGCGCCCCAGAGCGTGTTCGGGATGAGACACGCGAGGGCGACGGCCGCGCCAGTTGTGGCGGCGATGGTCAGGAGGCTGGTGAACGCGCCGAGGGCGTAGCGCATTGGGTGGCTGAAGCCGGGGCGATTGAGGCGTCGCTCAAGGGCGCTGATGAGCGCGCCGATCCAGACGACCGGGTGGCGGATGCGGCGGTAAAGCCAGTCTGGCCAGCCAAACGCCGCTTCGACGGCAAGCGCCCCGGCCATCAGCAGCGCGGGGTTCACGGGCGAGCCTGCCAGCCGGGAGGCTCAGCCAGGGCAAAGAGACGGTCCACATCCAGATGAGCCTCGAGCCCGTCTGCCAGCGCGTCCAAAGCCGCATCGACGGAGGCGCCATAGGCGGCGTCTGACGAGGCCCCTGCCCGCACGCCCTCCAGCCAGGAAGCGCGGAAAGCGTCTTCGGCGAAGAGGCCGTGAACATAGGTGCCCTCGATGCGTCCGTCCGGGCTGATTGCGCCATCGGGGCCTTCTGGAAGTTGCAGGAACGGACGGGCGGCGTCTGGCCCGCGCGTGAGGCCGGCATGGATTTCGTAGCCGGAAACCGGGAGACGGGTGCGGGCGCACAGACCCGTCACGGGACGGACGGTTTTTTCGCCCTGCATGGTGGTGTGAGTGTTCAGGAGACCGAGGCCGGGCATTTCGCCCGCCGGGCCATCGGCCCCTTCAGGATCACTGAGCCCCTGCCCCAGCATCTGATACCCGCCGCAGATGCCCAGCACGCGCCCGCCGGTGCGGGCATGAGCGAGGATGTCATGGTCCCAGCCCTGGGCCCGGAGGAATGCGAGGTCCCCCAGCGTCGACTTGGTGCCGAAGAGGATGATGACATCTGTGTTGCGCGGGATCGGCTGGCCGGGCGGAACGAAGAAGAAGTCTACATTGGGCTCGGCGCGGAGGGGGTCTGCATCGTCAAAGTTTGCGATGCGGGAGAGCATGGGGGCGGCGATGCGGACCCTGGCACCGCCGGTGGGGCGCATCTGCTCCAGCGCGACGCCGTCCTCTGCAGGCAGGCGCGCGGCGGCGCTGAGCCACGGGACGATGCCGAGGCCCGGCCAGCCTGTGAGGCGTTCAATATCTGCCATCGCGGGCTCAAACAGGGCCGGATCGCCGCGAAATTTGTTGATTAGGAAGGCGCGAATCATCGCGGCGTCTGCCGGATCAATGACCGCCTTGGTGCCGACGAGGGCCGCGATGACCCCGCCCCGATCAATATCACCTGCCAGTACGACGGGCACACCGGCGGCGCGGGCAAAGCCCATATTGGCGATGTCGCGGGCGCGGAGATTGATCTCAGCGGGACTGCCAGCGCCTTCGACGATCACGAGATCAAACCGGGCAGTCAGGCGGCCGAAACTTTCCAGAACGGCGCCGCGCAGACTGTCCCGCCGGACCATATAGTCTGCCGCCTGAAGGGTTGCGCTGGGGCGGCCGCGCACGATGACCTGCGCGGTGCGATCTGACTGAGGTTTCAGCAGAACCGGATTGAAATCCGTCTGCGGATCTAGGCCGCAGGCGCGGGCCTGGAGGGCCTGAGCGCGGCCGATCTCACCGCCATCGGCGCAGGCGGCGGCGTTGTTGGACATGTTCTGTGGCTTGAAGGGGGCGACCGAGAGACCGCGCCGCACGCCTATCCGGCAAAGACCCGCGACAAGAAGGGATTTGCCGACATCCGAGCCTGTGCCCTGGATCATGATGGCGCGGGCGGTCATTTCGTCGGCCCTTCCGGATCATCCAGCCATGTGGCGGAGGCGTAAGCAATTTCGGCTTGCCAAGCAGCGGTGTTGCCGCCCGTCGCCAGAGCCGCGCGGACGACACCGGCATGGGTGATAATGAGGCTGGTGCCGGGTCGGCAGCGGGCCTGTAGCAGGGCGAGCCCGACACGCTCAGCCACCTGCGCGACGCTTTCCCCGCCATGGGGGCGGCCTTCGAAGAAGTGCTCGGCCCAGGCGTTGACCTCGCCTTCGGGAATTTCCGACCAGAGGCGGCCTTCCCAGCGGCCAAAGTCCATTTCCTGAAACCGGTGGTCGATGACCGGGGCGAGGCCGCGCTTTGCGCCGAGCCAATCGGCGAGGCGGCGGCAGCGGGTGGCGGGGCTGGTCAGCAGGTGATCGAAGGGCGGAAGGGTGGTTTCCAGGGCAGCGGCTTCCTGCTCGAAACTTTCCGCCAGCGGAACATCGAGCCGGCCATAGCAGAGGCCGGATGTAGCGTGCGGGACGGTATGACGGACGAGGATCAGAGCCATGCGAGGAGCCCCAGATAGAAACCGATTTCGCTTGCCTGCTGGACCGCGCCGAGCGCGTCGCCGGTGTATCCGCCAAGCTTCGGCGCGTAGAACAGGCGCAGGGCGATATGGCCGAGGGCGAGGCCTGCGAGGGCGCAGAAGATGGCGGCGGGTGGCCAGTTTGCAAGGAAGGCAAGCGCGGCGAGGATGGCAGCGGCCGTGACCAGCGTGAGGGCGAGGCCTGCGCGGCTGAGACCGCTGGCCACGGGCTTTGCCTTGCCCTCGAAGCGGACATACCGGCTGGTGGCGATGACGAGCACGGCCGAGGCGCGGGATAGTCCGTGGGCGGCGATCAAGGCGGTGAGCGCGAAGACGAGCGGCAAAGCGGCGAGCGCCGCGATCTTGAGACCGAGGGCGAGGATGAGCGCGGCGGCGCCATAGGTGCCGATGCGGCTGTCCTTCATGATCTCGAGCGCGCGGTCCCGGGTGAGCCCGCCGCCGACGCCGTCGAAGGTATCAGCCAGGCCGTCTTCATGGAAGGCGCCTGTGAAGAGGAGCGTGGCGGCGGTGGAGAGGAGCGCGGCGAGAACCGGCGGAAAGGCAAGCGCGGCAGCCCAGTAGACGCCTGCCGCGAGACTGCCGATCAGGAGGCCGATGACAGCATAATAGCGCGGGGTAGCGGCGAGGCGGGCGTTGGTGAACAGACGCGCGGAGGGGACCGGCAGGCGCGTGAGGAATTGCGCGGCCAGCAGGAGGATAGCCAGTTCGTTGCGGAAGGCCTTGATCATGCCGGGCCACTGACCCCCGCAACTTCAAAGCTCGCCATATCGCGCAGCATGGCGGCCGCTGCGCGCACGAGCGGCCAGGCGAGGAGCGCGCCGGTGCCTTCTCCCAGGCGCATATCGAGGGACAGGAGCGGCCGGGCCCTGAGCGCGTCGAGCAGGATTTTGTGGCCAGCTTCCTGAGAGGCATGGGCGAAGATCAGGGCGGCGCGCACGGCGGGGTCAAGGCGCGTGGCGGCGAGGGCGGCGCTGGTGGCGATGAAGCCGTCGACGAGGATCATGCGCCCTGCCCCGGCCGCGCCGAGCATCGCGCCGGTCATCATGGCGATTTCATAGCCGCCATATTCGATGAGGGTTTCTTCCGCAGACAGATTTTCGGGCGTGCGGGCGGCGGCCCGGGTGAGGACGCTGGTCTTGTGCGCGAGGGCGGTGTCGTTGAGGCCCGTGCCCCGGCCTGTGAGGGCGGTGATGGGGGCGCCGGTGAGCTTGTGGCCGATGAGGGTGGCGGCGGAGGTGTTGGCGATGCCCATTTCGCCGAAAGCGAGGGCATCATACTGACCTTCCTCGGAGAGCCTTTCGCCTGCATCCAGCGCGGCGGCGAGATGAGCGGCCGACATCGCCGGCTCGGCGGCGCTGTTGTTTGTTCCAGGCCCGATGCGGCGGTTGATGAGGCGTGGATGGAGGATCGGCTCGCCCGCGACGCCGGCATCGACGACGCGCATGTCTATGCCCGCTGTGGCGGCAAACACATTGGCCGCGGCGCCGCCGGCGAGGAAGTTTGCCACCATCTGGCGCGTGACGGCCTGGGGGAAGTTTGAGACGCCCTCCTCGGCGATGCCATGGTCGGCGGCGAAGACGATGAGGCCGCAGCGATCCATACGGGGGCTGAGCGTGTTCTGGAAGCGGGCGATGTCTGCTGCCAGCGCCTCGATGCGGCCGAGGGCACCCAAGGGCTTTGTCTTGGCGTCCAGAGCTGTCTGGATCTGCGCGTCTGTCAGGGCGGACATGATCAGCCTACGACCTTTCCGCCAGGTGGGGAGCGGGTGATGAAGTGGCCTTTGACGCCTTCGGGCCAGTTCTTGTAGGGGACGACGCCGTGCTCGCTGGCAACGTAGTGCTGGAAATAATCGAGGATGGCATTGGCGGCTTCTGGTGTTGGCTGGAAATCGCCGAGGACGTAGGAGATCTTGCCTTCGGCGCGCAGGTGGACGGTGCACCAGCGCTGGCAGGCGAAGAGGCAGGGCATGTCTTGGATGGCGATAGCCTCCGGGCGGCGGGCAGCCTCGGCGCGGATGGCTTCGGCGAGGAGCGCGCCGCCGCGCTTGCCATCTTCGTTTTCGCGCTCGGTTTGCGTCAGGCGGCAGGTGGAGCAGACGATGATGGCGGCGTCGGGCGCAGGCTTCAGCATGGGAGTTTCCCTTCGGTGGGCTGGGCGTCAAGGCGGCGCCAGGGGAGGATGTAGGGCTCAGCCTCATGCTGGCCCTGGAGGGAGGCGATGGCGTAGGCACGGCGCAGATGGGGGTCGGTTAGGACAGTTTCCGGGGCGCCCTGTGCCAGCACCCTGCCTTCTGACAGGAGCACTGCTGCGTTGCAGAAGCGGGCGGCGAGCGCAAGATCATGCAGCACGCAAATGACGAGTTTGCCCTCATCCGCGAGGCTGCGCAGGAGCTCCATGACGTGGAGCTGGTGGTAGGGATCGAGGGCCGCGACGGGTTCGTCGACGAGGAGGATATCTGTCTCCACGGCCAGCGCGCGGGCCATCATGACGCGCGCGCGCTCGCCGCCTGAAAGGGTGTCGGCCACGCGGTGACGGAAGGGGGTGACCTCTGTGCGCTCCATGGCGCGCGCGATGGCGGCCTGATCTTCGGGGCCGGCCTCGGTGAACGGCCCGAGATGAGGCAGCCGACCGAGGGCGACGAGGCGTTCGACCTCCAGCGGCCAGTGCATGGTGTGGCCTTGCGGCAGATAGGAGAGCTTGCGGGCGAGGTCTTTGCGGCGCAGGCGCGTGATGGGGGCGCCGTCGAGAAGCACCTCGCCTTCCGCGGCCTTGAGCAAGTGACAGAGCGCGCGAACGAGGGTGGATTTGCCTGCCCCATTTGGCCCGACGAGACCGGTGAGGACCCCTGCGCGGAATGGAACGGAGATGTCAGTAAGTATCCGTGTGCGGCCGATGTCCACCGAAAGGCCGCGCGCTTCCAGATGGGTCATTGCAGGCGCTCCTTCGTCTTGAGGATCAGATAGAGGAAGAAGGGCGCGCCGATGAGTGAGGTGAGAACGCCGAGATGGATCTCCACACCGACCCGGATAAGGCGGGCGGCGATGTCGGCAGCCAGAACGAGCGCAGCGCCGGCGAGCATGCTGGGAAGCAGCAGGCGGCTGGCAACATGGCCGACAAGCGGGCGCAGGAGATGGGGCACGACAAGGCCGACAAAACCGATACCGCCGGAGACCGCAACTGTGCCGCCAATGGCGAGGCTGGTGCCGATGATGGCGCAGGCGCGCACCCGCTTGAGATTGACGCCGAGGCTGCGGGCGGCATCCTCACCCAAGGTGAGCGCGTCGAGCGCTTTTCCCGTGACGAGGAGGAGAAGCCCGCCCGCCAGGGCAAAGGGGCCCGCGAGCATCACATCCTGCATTGAGCGGTCCTTCACCGAACCGAGCATCCAGAAGATCATCTCATTGATGGCCCAGGGATTGGGAGAGAGGTTCATCGCCAGGGATGTCAGCGAGATGGCGAGGCCACTGATGGCCACCCCGGCAAGAATAATTGTCAGCGTACCGGCATTCCTGGCGGAGAGAATATAAAGGACAGTTGTTGCCACAGCAGCGCCCGCCATTGCGGCCAGCGGCAGCGCGAACAGGAAGGCGGTCGAGAGGCCGAAATAGATGGTGATGACCGCGCCGAAACTGGCGCTGGAGGAAATGCCCAGAATACCGGGCTCTGCCAGAGGGTTGCGCAGAAGGCCTTGCAGCACCGCGCCGGATATGCCGAGCCCGCCTCCAATCGCCAGCGCCAGCAGAAGGCGCGGGAGGCGCAGTTCCCGAACGATGGTGACGGTTTTTTCGTCACCGATGCCAAACACCGCCGCGACCACTTCCGGCACCGAATAATCCACATAGCCGATGGTCAGCGAGACGCAGACGAGAACCGCGATCAGCGCAAGAAGCGTCAAATTGAGCGCTGGCCCGCTGATCCGGCGGCGGTCGGGCGAAGGCCGCCCCGCTAT
>JBKBRT010000108.1:0-10073 GCA_046291585.1 Hyphomonas sp. | reverse complement strand
ATGCGGCCCCATTTCTTCGCTTTCATATGGGGCAGGGCGAGGCGCGTCGTGTGGAAGGCGGCCGAGAGGTTCAGCGCGATGATGAGGTTCCACTTTTCGACCGGGAATTCATCAATCGGGGCAACGAACTGGGTGCCGGCATTGTTTACGAGGATGTCGACGCCGCCAAAAGCCTCAGCGGCCTGCGCCATCATGGCGTCGATGGCTTCGGGTTTGGTCAGATCCGCGCCGGAGAAGATGGCTTTTACGCTGTGCTGTTTCTCGATACCGGCGCGAATTGCTTCAATCTCTTTTGCGTCCCCGAAACCATTCAGGACGATGTTGGCCCCGTCGGCTGCCAGTTGCAGCGCGATGGCCTTACCGATGCCACTGGTTGATCCTGTAACGAGTGCGGTTTTTCCGGCGAGCATGTTCCAGTCTCCTTGAGGCGCCGGGGCGCACTGGATAGGGTCGGGAGGTGAATTCCAGATGTCGGGCGTAGACCCGCAAGCAAGGATAAACAAGGGTGATACTGGGAGAACTGAGCGCGTTTGACGCTGCCTTTCCGCGCTTTCTGATGTCAACCGGGATGGCCGGGCTGATGTTGCTTGCCGCCTCCACTGTCTATGTTCTGCTCACGCCCTGGAAAGAGCTGGCATTGGTCAAGGATGGCAATGCCTCAGCCGGTGTCGCGCTGGGCGGGGCTATCGGCGGTCTTGCGATTCCCATCGCCTCGACGCTCGCCTCATCCATCTCTCTTCTCGAATTTGTGCTCTGGGGCGCCATTGCGCTGCTCATGCAACTCATTACCTACCGTATAGTGGATCTCGTCCTGCGAGGCATTCCGCGCCGTATCTCAAACGACGAGATGGGCGCGGCGGTTGTCCTGGCGGCTGCAAAGCTCGGCACGGGGCTGATTTTTGCGGCGGGGCTGTGGGACCCGGTGTTGCAGAGGGTATAGGCATGCGTGGCTTTGACTGGGTGATATACGCCGCTGCGCTCGGCTTCATTCTCCTGGTTGTCTTCTCGCTGGCCCCGGAGGCCGAAGCCCCCGCCCCGCCCCCGCCTTCGATCATTGCCGAAGAAATGGGTCCGCTCCTGCCCGACCCGTCGCCCCTCGATGAGCTAGTGGTGGTGCAGACCGGGCCGCCCCAGAATGGCGTGGGAACGGCGTTTGCGATCAATTCACGCGGTGACTGGCTGACGGCCCGGCATGTTGTGGATGGCTGCGCCAAGGTGAGCCTGGAAGTGGCGCGCGGAAATTATGTGCCGGTGGCGCGCATTTCCCTGGATGACGGGCATGATCTGGCGCTGCTCTCGACCGGGCGCAGCCCCAATCCGGTGACGCTCGACCTCACCTCGCCGATGTTTCTGGGGAGCGAGGGGTATCTGGTCGGGTTTCCGCAGGGCCAGCCCGGCGAGCTTGCCAGCAAGCTCGTCGGCCGCTCGCGCCTGGTGACGCGGGGCGCGCGGGAATCGGACATGCCAATCCTGGCCTGGGCCGAAGTGGGCCGCACCGACGGCCTGCAGGGAACGCTGGGCGGAATTTCCGGCGGGCCTGTGTTCAGCAAGGACGGCGCGGTGCGCGGGGTCATTGTGGCCGAGAGCCCCCGGCGCGGGCGCGTCTATACAACGGCGCCGCAATCGGTGGACGCCTTCCTCACGACGATGGGCGTGGCGCGGGAAGCCGGGCCGGCCGACGCGTTTCGGGTCCGCGATTATGGCGCGACGTCCGACACCGCCCGGCGCCGCTTGCAGGTCGTCAAGGTTATGTGCGAGGTGGTCGCATGACCGATTTTGCCACCCGTCTGACCGAAGGAACGCGCAAGTTTGGACCGCTGTGTGTGGGGATTGATCCCCATCCCGGCATGATCCCGGAGATGTTCGGCGGGGATACGCCCGAGGGGATCTGGAAATGGTCGCAGGCCCTGATTGAGGCGGCTGCCGGCAAGGTGGCGGTCGTCAAACCGCAGGTCGGTCTGTTCGAGCGACATGGGCCGGAGGGTATGGCTGCGCTGCAGGCAGCGGCGAAGGCGGCCCGGGATGCTGGCCTGATCGTGCTGATGGACGCCAAGCGCGGTGATATCGGCAGCACCGCCGAAGGCTATGCGCAGGCCTATCTGGCACCGGGCGCGCCGTTTGAGGGGGATGCCCTGACGGTGAACCCTTATATGGGGCTCGATACGCTGGAGCCGTATGCGCGCCTCGCCAAGGCGCACGGCAAGGGCGTGATCGTCCTGGTGCGCACCTCCAATCCCGGCGCCGCCGATTTCCAGTCGCGCATCATGGCCGGGGCGCCGCTATATGTACGCGTGGCCGAAGCCCTGACACCGCTGACCGAGCGGCTGATGAGCCCGTGCGGCTGGTCGAACCTGATGATGGTGATGGGGGCCACCGCGCCCGAAGAAGCCCGCGCCGTGCGGGCGCTGGCACCCAAGGCGCTGTTCCTCGTTCCGGGTTATGGCGCGCAGGGAGCGGCCGCGTCAGAGGCCTGTTCTGGCCTCGTGAACGGGGAAGGGGGCGTGGTGAGCGCCTCACGCTCTGTCAGTTTCCCCAAATCCGCAGCAAGTGCCGGCGACACGGCCAGCTGGCGGCGCGCCATTGACGAGGCGATCCTCAGCGCGCGCGACGAGCTGCGCCTGGCGGCGGTCGGCTGAGCGGGCGCTCCCGCTGCGTCACATCTCGACTTTGCACCACAAGCGGCTAATCTCACGGCGACATGATCCTGCGCGCTCAAAGCGGTGCAGGGCGAGGTCTGGGAGGATTAGCGTGAGCAGATTTGTGACGGCCCGTTGGGCCAGCCCCGTGATGGCAGGCGCTCTCGCCGCGCTGACATTGGCAGCGTGTGGGCAGGGACAGGTTCAGAAAGCAGAGCCGCGCGGTTTTGCTGCCGTTGATACTGCCCGGATTTCCACGGAAAGCGCCGGCAATGAATGGCTGACCTATGGCGGCACCTATGACGAGCAGCGCCATTCCAAACTGACAGCGATCAGCAAAGAGAATGTCGGCGAACTCGGCGTGGCGTGGACCTATGACCTCGCCACCAATCGCGGCGTGGAATCCACCCCCATCGTGGTGGATGGGGTGATGTATGTCACTTCCGCCTGGTCGGTGGTCTACGCGCTCGACGCCAAAACAGGCGCAGAGAAGTGGGTGTACGATCCCGGCGTGGACCGGGCCGTTGGGGTCAAGGCGTGCTGTGATGTCGTTAACCGGGGCGTGGCCGTCTATGATGGCAAGGTCTATGTCGGGGTGATCGACGGGCGCCTTGAGGCGCTGAACGCTGAGACCGGCGCCGTTGTCTGGAGCAAGGTCACCGTTGATCAGGACAAGCCCTATACGATCACCGGCGCGCCGCGCGTGGTGAACGGCAAGGTGCTGATCGGCAATGGCGGGGCAGAACTCGGCGTGCGGGGGTATCTCTCCGCCTACGATACCAGCTCGGGCGATATGATCTGGCGGTTCTACACGGTGCCCAACCCCAGTAAGCAGCCCGATGGGGCCGCGTCTGACGATGCCTTTGTGCAGGTGGGCAATGTCACCTGGGGGGACGAAGGCGCCTGGACCACAGATGGCGGCGGCGGAACGGTCTGGGATTCGATCGTCTATGACGAGGTGAACAACCAGATCATCTTCGGTGTCGGCAATGGGTCGCCCTGGAACCGGACCTTCCGGGACCCCTCGGGCGGGGACAACCTGTTCCTCTCTTCCATCATGGCCGTAGATCTGGAGACGGGCGCTTATAAATGGCACTTCCAGACAACCCCGGGCGACAATTGGGATTACACCGCCACGCAGACGATCATTCTGGCGGACCTGCCGCTGGGCGAGGGCGGCGCGCCGCGCCGCGTGGCGATGCAGGCCCCGAAGAACGGCTTTTTCTATGTGATCGATGCAGCGACCGGTGAGTTCATCTCAGGCGATGCCTATGTGCCGATGAACTGGGCGACCGGCCTGGATGAAGCTGGCCGGCCGATCGAAGTGCCTGAGGCGCGCTATTCCAAACAGCCCTATGAGCAGACCCCCGGGCCGCTCGGTGGGCATAACTGGCACCCGATGGCGTTCAATCCGGACCTGGGCCTCGCCTATATTCCGGCGCAGGAGATCCCGCAGGCGTATGCCGAGGACCCGCGCTTTGCCGCCCGTCCGGTCGGGTGGAATACGGGCGTCGACTTCTCCGCTGGCGTGCCGCCGATTGCGCCGCCTGAAGTTGCGAAATTCCTCCGGGCCGGCCTCAAGGGCCGCCTGATTGCCTGGGACCCGATTGCCCGGGCGCCGCGCTGGAGCGTGGAGCATGGCAATGCCTGGAATGGCGGCGTTCTCTCGACGGCGGGCGGCATTGTCTTCCAGGGCAAGCTCAGCGGCGAATTCGTGGCCTATGACGCGGCAACCGGCGACAAGCTGTGGAGCCATAACCTGAAATCGGGCGGCGCCTCGGGCCCCGGCACGTACATGATCGATGGCGAGCAATATGTGACCATCACCACCGGCTGGGGCTCTGCCTTCGCGCTGGCGGCGGGCTTTGCCTATGACGAGAAGGTTGAGTCGACCGTGGGCAAGGTCGTTACCTTCAAGCTCGGCGCGACGGGCGAGATTGCCGACTCCGGTCTGCCGCCGATCGACGCCACGCCGAAGGCAGAAGCGTTCGGGTCGATGGCGCTGATCTCCGAAGGCACAGTGCACTATGCGCGCAACTGCGCTGTGTGCCATGGGCCCCTCGGGGTGTCTTCCGGCGTGCTTCCGGATCTGCGCTGGTCGGCGATCACGGCCAATGCCGATGCCTGGAAAGGCGTGGTTCTGGAGGGCAACCTCGCCGCCAACGGCATGGTCTCGTTTGCTGATTATGTGACGCCCGACGAGTCCGAGGCGATCCGCGCTTATGTTCTGACGCAGGCGCACGCGGCCATGCCGGCAACGCCGGACGCGCCGGAGACCGAAGAGAACTGATCTTCCGGCTATGCCGTGATGAAACACCCGGGCGGGGCCTTCGACAGGGGGCCCCGTCTTCATTTTTGACGTGTATGGACGCGACCAGCCAACCTTACCGAATTGGGCATGGCGCGCGCGGCCGTGCGGGACTAGGATGGAACGATGCATATAATCCTCGCCGCTCTGACCATTCTGACTGCCGTTACCGTGTGGGCCTGGCGTCTGCGCATGGCCAAGCGTGGTCTGGATGAGCTGAGAGACGCCGCCAAGACCGTGTCAAATGCGCCCCGGCGCCTTGCCTTCAAATGGCGGGCCGGAAAGGGCGGGGTCGATCTCGTCGAAGATCCGCGCGAGGCTGCGGCCATCATGATGATGATGATGGCCCTTGCGCGCGGAGGGCCGCTCAGCCCCCAACAGGCTGATGTGATCGAGGAAGAGATCAAGACCCATTTCGGCTTTTCCGATCCGGAGGCGGAGGACCTTGCCGCCCATGCGGCGTGGGTGGGCGGCAGCCAGCTTCCCGGGGAAGAGCAAATGCGCCGCCTCAGCAAGCTGGTGGTCAACGCGCCCCAGCTCAGCCCGAAAGAGGTCGTGGATCTGGATTCCATGCTGGTGGCTGTTTCCGAGGCCGAAGGTTTGCCGACACGGGCGCAGATGACGCTGCTGCAGATTTACCGCGATATGGCCGGCCTCAAGACATAACAGCGCAACATCTTCCTGCGATGCACGGGGCAGGTTGCATTGCTCTGGAAGAGCCTGCTAGCTCCCCGTCATGCCAAATACACTCCCGAAAGAGTATCTCGCAAAATCCCGGTCTGAGACATGGGTGAACTTTTCAGTGCTCCGCCATGGGGCATTTGACGGCTTTCTCGTCACCTCGAAGAATTCGGGCACGCACTGGATGATGTACATGTTGGCCGTTGCGTTGGCCGACACATACGGGATCGAGCGGCCGAAATATTATTCCGAAAATGCGCTGCGGCCCTATATCGGCTTTCCGACGGATAAGGCCGTTCATCCCCAATTGCCGCGCCTCGCGCGCAGCCATACGATTCCCCATCGGCTGGTGGACTGGGAGTGGGCGCGGCGTCTGGCCGGGCTGCCCAATTATGCGCTCGGCATCCGCCACCCGATGGCAATTCTGGCCTCTCACCACGCCAAATGGGAGTATGATATTCAGTCAAGCTGGCTTGATTACCTGAAGGGAGACCCCGGTGGCGCGCGCTTTCGGTGTGACCTTTACTGGCTGGCGCGATTCTGGAACCGCTGGGGCGACATTGAAGCGGCCTATCCCCGGAGTGTTCTCAGGGTCCAGTATGAAGAGACCGAACGTGACCCCCGCGCAGCCCTGGAAGCAATCGCCGCCCATTGGGGGATTGTGCTGACGCCTCAGGCGATTGACGCGGCGCTGTTTGCCGGCACCAAAAAAGAAATGGCCAAGAAGGCTGATCCTGACGGCGAGCCGAACGTGCTGCAGAACCGCAAGCAAACGCCGGCCGAGCTGTTCACCGGAGAGGCCATGGACATTTATACCGACCATGTCCGCGCCCTGTTCCGGCATGATCTGGGCTATGATCTGCTCACGCCTCCGGCTTGAGGTATCCGCTTGAACGCCCGTCGGGGCTATAGCTGATCCACCAGGGCTCGGCCGCGGCCTCTTTTTCCAGCGCCTTGAACAACGGGTCTTCCAGGATGGCGGCGGCATAGTCTGCGGCGGCGCCGGTGAGCGGGAGGCCAAAGGTACGGAAGCGCGTGACGACGGGTGTGTAGAAAGCGTCGGCCGCTGACCATGCGCCAAACAAGAACGGGCCAGGTTCTTCGGTGTTCCGGCCGTGTGTCTCGCGCAGGCCCGACCACATTGCCTGCAGACGCGAAATGTCGGCTTCCAGCTCTTGTGTCATGTCCGGCGCCGGCGTCCTTCCCCGGATGTCCATGGAGCAGGCCTTCCGGATTGCGGCGAAGCCGGCATGCATTTCGGAGGATACCGCGCGGGCGATGGCCCGGCGTGCGGTGTCCTTCGGCCAGATCAAGCCAGGTTCGGCCTGTTCGGCGACAAATTCGGTGATGGCGAGGCTTTCCCAGATCTCGATGCCGTCCCAGATCAGCAGCGGCACCTTCGCGGTGGGGCTGATCTGCTTCAGCCGGGCCGTCGTCTCCGGGAAGTCGAGCGGAAGGATTTCTTCCTCGATCCCGAGGTTTGCCTTGCGCACAGCGAGCAGCGGCCGAATGGACCAGCTGGAATAGTTGAGATTGCCTGAAATGAACTTTCTCATGCGGGTTTTCCGTCTCCGATCGCCCAGCGGGTCTCGGTGATGTGGACGTGTCCGAAGACCCCGGCCTTCGTGTAGGGGTCCTGGGCGTGGATGGCGCGGGCTGCCTCAGCGTTTTCGGCGAGGATCAGAAACACAGAGCCGATCATGCGCCCGTCTTCGCTCAGAAGGGGGCCGGCCATGCGGCAGGCCTCTCCGAGGCTCACGGCCCATTCCAGATGAGCGGGCCGGGTGGCAGCGCGGCGCTCGGCGCCATCGGTCTCGTTATCGAGACAATACAGACAGAACAGCGGCATGGCAGGCATCTCCCGTTGGATCTGCTGCCGCTATGGCACAGCCCGAAGGGCGATGTCATCTCTTGTCGGACGGGACGGAGAAATCAGAGAAGTGTCCACTCGATGACACAAATTGGAGGCTGAACGCTGTATTGATCGTTCAGCAATTTTCTGTAGAGTGGCGCCATGACCCAGATGGACGACACCCGGAAGATGATTCTACACGCCGCTGTGGAGCGCATTCTTCACTATGGCTATTCGAAGACAACGATGGCGGAGATTGCCAAGGACTGCAACATGTCCGCTGGCAACATCTACCGCTTCTTTGCGTCCAAGCTCGACATTGCCGAGGCGATGGCCCGCAAATTCAACGAAGAGGCCTACGAGACCTTCGCGAAGATTTCGGCCCGGAAAGTGTCGGCGGCTGACCGGCTGCGCGAGATTTTCCATTATGAGCTGGCCCGCACCTATTCGGCCATCGATGAGGACGCCAAGATCCTGGAAGTGGCTGAGGTGCTCTCGGACGAGCGGCCGCTTTACATGAATGACAAGCTGGCGACCGAGCGGACCTATCTTGTCGAAGTGCTCAATGACGGGGTCGCTTCGGGGGAATTCCGCCCGATCGACAATCCGGATGTGGTGGCCGAGATGTGGCAGTCGGCGCTCATGAAGTTCCGTTTTCCGCAGCTGTTCTCGAAGCTGACCCTGCCCAAGCTGCAGCGCGAAATCGACGGCGTGATGGACTTGCTGCTGGCCGGTCTTTCGCCGGGCGCAACGACACCGCCCCCGTGGGACGGCGTCACGGCGGCCACAGAAGCGGCATGCGCCGTCACCAGCGAAATGATCGTGACCAAGAAGCTAAACGCTGACTAGTGAACAAAATCGATTTTGTTCATTGATTATCCCTCAATGGGGTGCTATATGATGTTCATGGGCGGCGGTGGTCGCTGCCCCACACCATCGAAAGCACATTCCCATGTTCCCCTCGTCCCAGGAAAATCGTCAGTCGGTTCTGTCTTTCCTCGCGGCCATTCCCGCCACAGCCCTCGTGATGTGGGCAACCTTGCAGCTGGCCCATTTCGTCGGCTGAGGCCGTTTCCATGACGGCATAGCCGCGGGCGCTTCCCCTGCCGCCCGCAGGCCAAGACCAGACCACCGGGCTTTCCTCCCACCCGGGTCTGGCGGAACGGGCGCCCTCAGAGGCGCCCGTATTTGTTTTCAGGAAGTCCGTATTTTTCTAGGAAGGATGGGCGTCAGGCTTTCGCGCCGCGCCGCCCGGCGCCGAAGACAGGGTCTGCTTTGGCAGATGCTTCGTCCAACGGCCAGCGGGGGCGCGCGCCGGAAGACAGCCCGTCGCCGTCCAGCAGGCCGGCGGCGAGATGCTCGGCCCCGGCCAGGGCGATCATGGCGGCATTATCGGTACAATGGCGCAGAGGCGGGGCGATAAGGCGAGCGCCGCTCTCAGCCGCAGCCGCCTCAAGGCTGGCGCGGATCGCGGCGTTCGACGCGACCCCGCCTGCCACGACGAAGCGCTTTTCGCCTGAGCCCGTATCAATTGCTGCCAGCGCCCGCCGCGTCTTTTCCGACAGCACGTCGCAGATTGCCGCCTGGAAACTGGCGCAGATATCAGCCTTTTCCGTGTCGCTTTGCGCGCCTGCTGCGGCACGGGCGACGGCGGTCTTGAGGCCGGCAAAGCTCATTTCGAGGCCGGGGCGGTTGAGCAGCGGCCGGGGAAAGTCGTGGGCTTTGGGATTGCCCTCGCGCGCCATCCTCTCCACCGCCGGGCCACCGGGAAAGCCGAGGCCGAGGAGTTTGGCGACCTTGTCGAAGGCTTCCCCCACCGCATCGTCGATGGTGGAGCCCATGCGGCGATAATCGCCGAGGCCGCGCACGTCTAGGAACTGGCAATGCCCACCTGAGACCAGCAGCAGCAGGTACGGGAAAGGGCAGTCTTCGCTGAGACGGGGAGAGAGGGCGTGGCCTTCCAGATGGTTGACCGGAATGAAGGGCTTGCCAGCCGCCTGGGCGATGGCCTTGCCGGTCATCAGCCCGACGAGCACGCCGCCGATGAGGCCGGGGCCGGCGGTGGCGGCGACGCCGTCAAGCTCAGCATAGGTGAGGCCCGACGCGTTCATGGCGGCCGCGACCGTGAGGTCAGCGAGCTCCGCATGGGCGCGGGCGGCGATTTCGGGGACGACGCCGAGATAGGGGGCGTGCTCTGCGAGCTGGGTGCGGATTACATCGGAAAGGAGGGTCGCCTTGCCATCCTCATAGCGCAGCACGGCGGCGGCGGTCTCGTCGCAGCTGGTCTCTATGCCGAGGATCGTGAGGAGCTGGGTCATCTGCCGCATATAGCGGGGCAGGCGGCAGGGGAGAAGACGCCATGTCACCGCTCTCGTTTTTCATGAAATTTTACTGAATGGGGCAACGGGCCTTCAGGGCTTTGCGGGCAGGCTGCGCCTTCTAGTTGCTGGAGGGACGCCGAAATGGCGCGCAAAGGCAGTGTCCTGGAGTTTCGGCGGCCCCGGCGGCGGTTTATGGCGCCAGGCCCCGCTCGGGGGAAAAAGCTGCGATTTTCGCAAAGGCATTCGGCGCGGGCCCGGGTTATCGGACCGGCAGG
>JBKBRT010000284.1:0-2388 GCA_046291585.1 Hyphomonas sp. | reverse complement strand
CACATCACAGGCAACGCCCGGAAAATCGGCGCCCTGCATGCCCGTGGTGATGGCTTCTGTCACCTGGAAGCCCTGGAAGGTGTCAGGCAGTGCATCTGCATGGATGATCGGCCAGGTGCGGACTTTCCAGAGGCCGGCTTTTTCGGTCCGTGCCGCCGCCTCCAGGGGCAGGAGCTTGTCATTGGCGCCGGCCGTGTCGGGATAGACCCGCACACGGGCAAACCCGCGCTTCACCATTTCAGCATTGAGCCAGAACGCCGGCCCCAACGTGTCGGTGGTCACAACATGGGCGAGGGCGCGGTCATACCGGTCGCGCGTCAGGCCGCCATAGCGCAGCTCCACCTCACGCCCGAGCGCCATGTCCTCGAGCGCCCGCTTGGCCTCTTCGAAGCCGGGATCGCCTTTGCGATCGCGGTAAGGACCGGCGGGAGCTTCGATGCCGATGAGGCGAACGCTCTGGCCGGTCGAGAGGACAAGCGCGTCCCCGTCGATCACGCGTACCACCCGGCCTCGCTCGCCCGCCGGAAGGTCTTCGAGCGGATCAGACGGCGCGCGGCCGCAGGCCGCCACGAGGAGCGCGGCCGCCAGGATCGTGACTGTCCAGATCAGCGCTCTGCGCCCGGCCTCTATCATGCGCCCTTTATCGCCCGGCAGATGGCGGCGACGCAACCCACTTCGCCTTGCCAGATCAGAGGGGAGACCGCTAAGCCTTCCGTTACGATAAGTATACGGGAGGACCCCCATGTCAAAACCTCAGAAGTCCTATCGCAAGCGCGAGATTGCCGGCCACACGCTGAGCCCGGAATCGCTGGTGATGGGCTTTGGCTATGATCCCTTCATGTCTGAAGGCTCGATCAAGCCACCCATCTTCATGACCTCGACCTTCGCGTTCAAATCTGCACGCGAGGGAGAGGCACTCTTCCGCCGCCTGGCCGGCAAGATGGAGGCCGGCGACCCCGAAGACGCTGATCTCATCTACACCCGGTTCAACAATCCGAATATGGAAGTGTTGGAGGACCGGCTGACGCTGTATGATGAAGGGGAGGCGGCGCTCGCCTTTTCCTCGGGCATGTCGGCGATCACGACCGCGCTCTTTGCCTGCGCGGAGCCTGGCACCGGCATCCTGCATTCGAGCCCGCTCTATGGCGCCTCGGAAGTCTTTATCCGGACGTTCATGCCCGGATGGGGCGTGCGCTCGGCCGAGTTTGATGCCTGGTCCACAGAGGACCAGATCCTGAAGGCAGCGCGGGACGCGGTCGCCCAGTTCGGGCCGATCTCGGTGATCTTCACCGAGTCTCCCGCCAATCCGACCAATGCGCTGGTCGATATTGCCGCCTGTGCCCGCGTGGCAGACACGCTCGAGACGGAGACAGGGCGCCGCCCGATCCTGATGTGCGACAACACAATGATGGGCCCCATCGGCCACAAGCCGCTTCTGCAGGGGGCTGACCTCGCGCTCTATTCACTGACCAAATATGTGGGCGGACATTCTGACCTGATCGCAGGCGGCATTGTGGGGAATGAGGAGATCCTCACGAAGGTGCGCCGTATGCGGAACTATCTGGGCACGATGCTGGATTCCCATTCCTGCTGGCTGCTGACGCGGTCTCTGGAGACGGTCCAGCTGCGGATGGAGCGAGCGTTTGAGAATGCCAAGGTCTGCGCGGCGTTCCTGAGGGATCATCCCAAGGTCAGCCAGGTGATGTATCCGGGCTTCCTGAAGGAGGGCGACCCGCAGAAGAAGGTGTTTGATGAGCAGTGCCAGGCCGCCGGGGCGACCTTTTCCTTCGATGTGAAGGGGGGCAAGGAAGCAGCCTTCCGGATGCTGGATCACCTTCAGCTGATCAAGCTGGCGGTCAGCCTGGGCGGCACGGAGAGCCTGATGTGTCACCCCGGATCGACCACGCATTCGGCGGTTCCAGCAGACGTTCGCGCCCGGATCGGGTTTACCGATGGCCTCATCCGGTTTTCCGTCGGCATCGAGGCCCCCGCCGACCTGGTGGTCGACCTCAGGCAGGCGCTGGACCATGTGTGAGCGCGCATTTTCGCTTCAAAAAGCGGCGCTTTTCCGATAGAGGAAGCACCGATGGTCCCGTAGCTCAGCAGGATAGAGCGACAGATTCCTAATCTGTAGGTCGTGCGTTCGAATCGCGCCGGGATCACCATTTTTGTTTTTGCTCGGTGCTGATCCCGGCCTGAAGGCCGGGGCACCTGCGCCTTCGCCTTGCTTGTGGGGGCGCCAGGCCTTGAGGGATGCAGAACGGGCTTTATCCGGACTGGCGGAGCCATCCGGGTTCGGAGCAGTTTGGGTGGCTCCCTCAGGTGGAGCCTGTGCGCGGCGGGCGCCGCGGCGCCCGGTTGATAAATATTGTTTCGGGTTTGGCGCGA
>JBKBRT010000283.1:0-2404 GCA_046291585.1 Hyphomonas sp. | reverse complement strand
CGCGCGTATCGCCAGAATTCCCAGAGGCGCGAGCATCAACAGAATGACGCTGACCACGGCGGTTGCCTTTCCCGCAAACAGCGTGACCGGGGCAAGGCCTTGCGCGAGCAAGGGCGCAATCGTTGCAGACTCCCGTTCCCGGATGATCAGTGAGTAGCCCAGAATTATCAGAAGAAGCGGTGCCAGAACCTGATATGTCAGCGCCGGGTTCAGATCGACAAACCTGCCCAAAAACGCGCCTGAGCGGGACTCGGCAAACATGGCAGAATTCTGCCGGTGACCTTCCAGGAAAATCGATTGTCCGGTGACCCGGTCAACACCCGGATCAATGACCGCCAGCGGCCCCGGTACGCGGTAAGCGTAGTGTCCATAATGAACCATTCTGTGCGGATGGCGGTCGGGCTGGGCAAGAAATTTCTCTTCTGCCGCGACCTGATGGCCAAGGCGGTCGCGCCGGACCTCATCCACCCGCGTCACGGTGACGAAACTGGTAACTGTCAGAACGCCGGCCATGATTATAAAACTGGCCAGAGCCAGGCGCGAGCGAAGCCAGAACTGCCACTCCCCCGCAGCGATCGTCAGCACCGAATTCATGCCGTCTTCCGCCCGGCGAAAGCAGAGTGAACGGCCTCTGTTTCTATGCGGCCACCCGTTGGCGCGTTGAAACTGCCGACCATCTTCCCATCCCTGAGCAGACCGATACGCCCGGCTACCTGACAAGCGCCGTATACGTCATGGGTTACCATCAGCACCGACCGGCCTGCCTCTGCGAGGAGACGGATCAGGGAATGAAACTCGTCAATGGCAACTGGATCAAGGCCGGAAGTGGGTTCGTCAAGCAGAAGGATCGGCGCTTCCCTCAGAAGCGCCAGCGCGATGGCCACTTTCTGGCGCATGCCCTTGGAATAGTCGGAAAGCCGGCGCTCGCGCGCCTGCGGCTGCAGGCTCACCCGATCAAGCGCGGCATCTATGGCGTCCCTGTCCGGGCGCATGCCGGCCAACAGAAGAAAATAGCGAAGGTTTTCGCGCGCGGACAGATGGCCATACAGCATGGCCGCTTCGGGAAGGTAGGCGATTGCGCTGCGGGCGGCGGCGATATCCTCAGCGGGAGCCTTTCCGTTGACGCGGGCGCTTCCGGAAGTGGGGGCCAGAAAGCCTAGAAACGTCAGAAGTGTGGTGGACTTTCCGGCGCCGTTACCGCCGAGCAGCGCGAAGATTTCGCCTTCTGCCACAGAGAATTGCACCCCATCCAGCACCCGCTTTCCCGATCGGTCGACGCACAGATCCTGCGCTTCAAGGACAGTTTTCATGAGTAGAGCCTCTCTGCTCAGAATTTGATTGCAGCTGACACGCGGAAGCTCCTCGGAGTGCCGGGCTGGACCCAAAGCTGGGAATAGGAATTGGCATACCAGGTCTCGTCTGTAAGGTTATCGACCTCGGCGCGCAGCGTAACGCTGTCGGTAAGACTGAACGCTACAAACGCCCGAAGCAGGGTGTAATCGGGCAGTTCGAAAGCCGTGCCCGTTTCGCCGAGCCGGTCATCGACGTACAGCAGGCCGCCGCCCACAGTCAGCGGGCGTCCGGCCAACTCGATGTCCTTTGCCAATTGCAGGCTGAAAGAGTGTTCTGGAATGTTCAGAAGGCGTGACCCCGCCTCCACCGGAAGCGCAAAATCCGGGTCGAGAATGTCATTGCTGAGTGAGGCGTCGACAAAGGCATAGGAAAGCCAGAGAGACAGCGTGTCAGTGAGCCGCCCCTGAAGATCGACCTCGAAACCCTGGCTCTCAGCTTCCCCGCCTGCAATCGAGAAACCCGCATTGACCGGATCTGAGACCAGGATGTTTTCCTGTTCAATTCGGAACACACTCACTGTTCCGGCGAGGGCTCCGTCGCGGAGAAGGAATTTGATCCCGCCCTCTACGGAGCGCGATTGGTTGGGATCGAATGGATTTCCGTCAAAGTCAGTGCCAGACAGCGGCCGGAAGTTTTCTCCGTATACGCTATAAATTGAAACAGCATCGCTTACTCTGTAGACAAGGCCGAATTGCGGACTTGTCTGGCTGTAGGACTGAGAGACTTCGGTATTATTCAGCCGATTTTCGAACGATTGCGCGTAATCATCATACCGCAGACCGACGCGAACCTCGAGCCGGTCCGTCAGCGCAATCTGGTCCTGCAGGAAAAGGCCCGTGGATTCCTGGATATCCAGCCGGTCGGTCAGCGGCGCCGGATTAGGCAGCGGGTATTGGCCATAGACAGGGTTGAAGACGTTGATTGCCTGCGACTGCGCCAGCGTCGGATTGGTCGCCAGCGTGGGCGCGCGGGCGCGGCGGAACACCTGGTCATTCTCGAAACGGTCGGTATCGGCACCGGCCAGAATGCGGTGCTCGACCGGTCCGGTCAT
>JBKBRT010000107.1:0-10251 GCA_046291585.1 Hyphomonas sp. | reverse complement strand
TGGTTGTCGGCGGGGCCATCGGAAACCTGATTGACCGGGTGCGCTTTGGCGCCGTGGTCGACTTTGTCGACGTGAACGAGCTGACGTTCGGCTATTTTCCCTGGGTCTTCAATGTGGCCGACGCTGCCATCACCATCGGCGCGCTGCTTCTGTTTGTAGACCAGTTCTTACTTTCGCGCCCGAAACAGGCTAACAGCCTGAAACAAGGTTAAACCCCTCCAGTTCAAGCGGATCTCGTACAGTCACATGAAAAAGACCCTCCCGCTCCTCGCTGCCGGCCTCGCTCTTGGCGTGACGGCTGCCTGTTCCACCACCGGCGGCTCCGGCGCAGTGACCCCGGATGAGTTCCGCGTCGTCACCAAGCCGCCGCTGTCCATCCCGCCCAATTACAGCCTGCGTCCGCCCGCGCCCGGCACAACCATTCCGGCGGAAGTCGAAATGGCCTCCTCCGGCACCACCGAGGCCTTCGGCACCGGTATGGGTTCAGACGCCAGCGCGTCGGAGCGCGCGCTCGTTGCTGCCGCCGGCGCCAATGCCGTCAGCCCCTCGATCCGCGCCCAGGTCGACTGGGAAGAGACCAAAGCCATCCGCAAATCCCCGACGATTGCCGACCGCATCCTCTTCTGGCGCAAATCCAACCCCGAAGACCTTGCTTCAGCGGCCACCGACAACGCCACCGGCGACCAGACCGTGACCATCGAGCGGACCGGCGGCCAGAGCCGTATCAAACTGCCCGGAACCTGATGCCTGTCTGCGGGGCCCGGCACATCTCCGGCCCCCGCTTGCCGGCCCCATATCCTGCCCCTCCAGATCGGAGCCTTCCCATGAAACGGTTACTTGTCGCTGCAGGGCTCTTCGCCTTTGCAGCCGCTGGCGTATCGGCTGAGCCTGCGCCCGCGCGCAATGAGCCGAGCAGCTTCATGCTCGACAATGGCATGCAGGTTGTGGTCGTGCCCGACCGGCGCGCCCCGGTCGTCACGCATATGGTCTGGTACAAGGTCGGCGCGGCTGATGAGGCGCCCGGCAAGTCCGGCATCGCCCACCTTTTTGAACATGTGATGTTCAAGGAAACGCAGAATATCGGCCCCGAAGAGTTCACCTCCATCGTCCAGCGCTCGGGCGGCCAGCTCAACGCCTTCACCTCCTGGGACTACACCGCCTATTTCGAGCGCGTGCACAAAGACCAGCTCGGCAAGATGATGGAACTGGAAGCCGAGCGGATGGTGAACCTCATCATCAATGACGATCCCAAGGGCCCGTTCATTTCCGAGCGCGATGTCGTCAAGGAAGAGCGCCGCCAGCGGATCGACAACAATCCCGGCGCGCTGCTGCAGGAAATGGTCCTCAGCGCGTTCTGGAAGGGCCACCCCTACGAGATCACCGTCATCGGCCTGATGGATGAAGTGAATGCGCTGACCCCGCAGGACGGGCTGGACTTTTACCGCGAATATTACAGCCCCGAGAACGCGATCCTCGTCGTCGCCGGCGATGTCACCGAAGAGGGCGTGCGCGCCCTGGCCGAGCAGCATTACGGACCGATCCAGCCGACCGGACAGGCCCATGACGCGCGCAAATGGCAGCCCGTCGCCCCGCTGACGGAAACCCAACTGATCACCCATGCCGATCCCAAAGTGCGCCAGCCCGTCTGGAGCCGCTATTATCTGGGCACCTCCTTCAGCCGGAACCGGGAAAAGGCGCTGGCGCTGGAAGTCGGCCTTGAAGTGCTTGGCGGCGGCCTCACCAGCCGCCTCTACCAGAGCCTTGTCGAGGAGCAGAAGCTGGCGATCAATATTGCCACCTTTGCCTGGACCACGCTGCATGATGAAGGCCCGGCCGTGATCTATGGCACGCCCGTTGACGGGGTCAGCCTGGACGCGCTCGACGCCGCCGTGATGGCCGAGATCGAAAAGATCCTCGCCGAAGGCTTCACCGACGCAGAGGTTATCCGCGCGCGCAACAAGCTCGCCGCCGCCGCGATCTATCAGACCGACAGCCAGAGCGCGATGGCCAACCATTACGGCGCCAATCTCGCCCTCGGCTTCACGCTGGAAGAGATCGCCAGCTATCCCGACGAAGTGCGCAGCGTCAGCCCGGAAGAGGCCCTTGCCGCCGTGCGCGCCGTGTTCGGCGCCGACCGGCACTATATCACGTCCCATCTTCTGCCCGCCGAAGGAGACTTCTGATGCGCGCCCGCCTGCTTTTCTCCGGCGCCGCTGCGGCCGTTTTCCTCGCCGCCTGCGCCACGCCGGCCCCGCCTGCCGCCTCGCTTCAGGCAGCCCCCGAAGCCCCGGCGCTCGACGTGCGGTTCTATGACGGCGATTTCGTCGACATCCAGGAATTCACAACGCCCGGCGGCGTGTCGGTCTGGCTGGTGACAGAACCCTCCATCCCGATTGTCTCGGTACA
Source organism: Hyphomonas sp. (assembly GCA_046291585.1). Taxonomy (GTDB): domain Bacteria; phylum Pseudomonadota; class Alphaproteobacteria; order Caulobacterales; family Hyphomonadaceae; genus Hyphomonas. The sequence goes on along the minus strand of JBKBRT010000107.1, from coordinate 7,845 downwards.
GATGGCCTGGCGCGGCGGCTCGGTCGCCGATCCCGATGGCCTGGAAGGTCTCGGCCAGGCGGTCGTCTATGGCATGAATGAAGGGGCAGGGGATCTGGACTCGCTCGCCTTCCAGACGGCGATGGAAGACCTGAATATGAGCTTTGGCTGCTCCAATGGCAGCGAATGGACAAGCTGCTCGGCCACGATGCTGTCGGATAACGCCGCCGCCTCCATGGCGCTGGTCGCCAGCGCGCTGTCGGCGCCCCGCTTCGATCAGGGGCCGTTTGAGCGCTTCGTGCGCGAACAGGAGGTCAGCCTCAGAACACGCGAAACTTCCGCCGGCTATCTCGCCTGGCGCGCCCAGTCCCAGGCGCTCTATCCCGGCCATCCTTTCGCCTGCGAAGTCTCTGCAGACAGCCTCGCGGCCCTGACGCCGGATCTTGCCCGTCAGCACAAGGATGTGCTGATGACGAAGGACCGCCTCCTCGTCACTGCTGTCGGCGCGATCTCTCCGGAAGAGCTCGCCCCGCTGGTCGATGCGGCGATTGCCTCGCTGCCGGAGACCAGTGACGTCTCTGCCGCCGAGGCGATCAGGCTCCCGGACGTGGCCGCCCGCGAGCCGGTCGTCGTTCAGCTACCCCAGCCCCAGAGTCTGGTGCGCTTCATCGGCCCGGCGATGGACCGCACCGATCCGGACTTCTTCCCCGCTTTCGTTCTCAACTACACTTTTGGGGGCGGCGGTTTTGAAAGCCGCATGATGAAAACGCTGCGGGTCGAAAAGGGTCTCACCTATGGCGTCAGCTCCAGCATTGATCCCAACCCGTCCTTCACCGTCTGGTCGGGCAGTGGCCAGACCAAGAATGAAAGCGCCGGAGAGTTCATCACCGGCATCCGCGACGAGATGCAGAAATTCATCGAAGGCGGCGTCACGCCCGAAGAACTCTCGGACGCCAAAGCCTATCTGATCGGCTCCTATCCGCTGGGCTTTGACTCCAATGCCAAGATCGCGGGCAACATCATGTCGATCCGCCAGGACGATCTGGGCATCGACTATTTCGACCGCCGCAACGCCCTGATCGAAGCCGTCACCCTGGAAGACGTGAACCGGACCGCCGCCCGATATCTGGCCCCGAAACGCTACAGCTTCTTCGTCGTCGGCGAACCCCAAGGCCTAAGCGCGGAGTGACCTCTTACCCCTCTCCCGCTTGCGGGAGAGGAGGGGCCCATTGCGCAGCAATGGGAGGTGAGGGCTCAACAGCCCCGGCTGGATATAAACCGGGCAGCCTCTTCAATTTGCTGCAGGACGCCATCAAGGCTGTCCATCACATCAACATTCCAAAAGCGAATGACTTCCCAGCCTTCGGCTTTGAGAAAGGCTGTCCGAACATTGTCGTGGCGAATTTGAGCGGGCTGACCATGAGTGTCCCCGTCAAGTTCCACGGCCAACTTCAGTTCAATGCAGGCAAAGTCCGTGATGTAGGGGCCGACAGGATGCTGGCGGCGGAACTTCAGTCCTTCCAACTGCCCACTGCGCAAACGGGCCCAAAGAAGACGTTCGGGAAATGTCGCTTCCCGGCGCAGGCGGCGTGCATGTTTGATGGGTTTCCCAGCCATGGAAGCAAGTCTGGAATGCGACAGCCGGCGTGACAAGCCATTACCGCCGAGCCCTCACCTCCCATCGCTGCGCGACGGGTCCCTCCTCTCCCGCAAGCGGGAGAGGGGTAAGAAGCCTGGCACCCCTTAACCCCTCTCCCATGAAGTGGGAGAGGAGGGGCCCATTGCGCAGCAATGGGAGGTGAGGGTCGGCAACGTCCGAAACTGTCCCCGCCCTGTCCACCAGACGTCACGCAAGGTGGCCGGATCTGACCGAAAGTGTCCAGGTTCTGGCCGGGTTTGTCACGGATGTGTCCGGGGAAACGCGCCCGGCTATCCAGCGCCGCGATGCCCGCAAAGCCCCGCTGCGCCGCGCCGCACGCGGCGCCTTATCCAGCCGGAAACCCCAGAGGTTAGACTCTCCTCATCAGGAAAGACCCCTTTCCTGTCAGATCTCAGTCAGCAGACTTTCGCGGCGTTGCCAGCCCCGGCGCCGCAAAGCCTCCCGACGGGTGGCGCCGGTAGGTGAAGAGTTCGGCAGGGCGTCCGCCTGTCGAAGGCTCCATCTGGCCGGTGCCTGTGACCAGCTGCGTCTTTTCCAGGGCGCGGCGGAAATTCTGCGTGTGCAGAACGAGGCCGAGAATGCCCTCGACCGCGCGCTGCAGTTCGGTGAGCGTAAACCGGTCGGGCATCAGCTCGAAAACTACCGGGCGGTATTTGATCTTGCTGCGCAGCCGGGAAAGCCCGGTGGCGAGAATCCGTCTGTGGTCGGAGGTCATGTCCGCGCCGAGACGAATGCCCGCTTCGGGCAGGCCGGCATCGCGCGCGCACTCGGCCACGAGGCCCGCTTCATAGAGCAGCTCATAGCGCTCCAGCACGCGCTCTTCGATCCAGCGGGCGCCGTCCAGGCCAAACGCGATCCGCGCGCGCTCGGCACGCTGCTCATTTCCCGCTGCCCAGGTCTTCAGTCGGGGGGCAATCTCGGCGTCAATCAGGGCAGGGCGGCCGCTGCGATGATCTTCCCACGGAAAATACTGGTACCAGCTGCGCCAGCGCGCCTCGAAATTGGCTTCCACCGGGCGCTCCTCCGGCGTCAGCGCCAGATAGCCCACAGAGATGACGTGGGCGTTGGGCGGGGCGTCCACCACTGTTGCTTCAGGGGTTTCCCGGTCCTTGTCGCCGAAGGTGTAGAGCTGCTCGACATAGCCCAGCTCAAACCCTGTCTGCTCACGCACCCAGCCCCGTAGAGAGAGGTCGAATGTGCGATGGTTCACAGGATCGAACGGGCCGAAGGGCAGGGCCCCTTCCCCGCTCGGCCGCCGGGTGACCAGCACATTGGGTTCGCCGTCCCGGATGGCGACCATCACCGCAGAGAGGCCAATCAGCAGCGCCGAGGAGGTGGGCATCAGGCCGCCTCCGCCGCAATCACGGCCTGGATCGCCTCAAAGCGCTTCAGGAACGCCTTCTGCGCCTCCGGCGCCGGGAGGGGCTTCAGGCGGAACGTCATCCCCTCGGGGGGATGGCCAAAGAACCCGTCGGACTCCGCCTCGCTGAAACCTGCCAGCTGCACCGCCTCAAACCAGGCGCAGATATGATCGGCCTGCTTGATGGTCTTCTTGAGCTTTGCCGGGGTGATGGGTCTTAGGCCAAAGCGGATATGGATCGCCTCCTGCAGGCGCGCCTCCACATCCTTGTAGCTCTCCCCGAGGATCGCCTTGAACGGAGAGATCATGTCCCCGATCACATATTCCGGGCTGTCATGCAGCAGGGCCGTCAGCCAGGCGCCCGGTCCGAGGCCGGGGTCCAGACGCCGCACGATCTCTTCCACCAGCACCGAATGCTCGGCCACCGAGAAGGCATGCTCGCCCCGCGTCTGCCCGTTCCAGCGCGCCACACGGGCCAGCCCATGGGCGATATCCTCGATCTCCACATCCATCGGCGAGGGATGTGCCAGATCAAGGCGCCGGCCAGACAACATGCGCTGCCAGACGCGCGGGGGCTTAACAGAACGCTTCAAAGGGGGGGCTCCATGGGGGCATCTTAAGGGATTGGTAGCACGGGTAAATAAACAGGGGCGAAACAGTTACAAACTCGCCTTGTTTGTGCCTCCGTTTGCCAATGACGCATTAATGCCTCTCAGGCATAACCCTTGCATTACAGGCATTGGTCCTTCGGTTTCAGCAGGGCCATCGCACAAAACAGTAGAGTGACGGTGAACGCCCCATGATCGATATCCTGCACCAATTCACAACCGGTTCCGGCTTTCCTGTCGTGGTGCTCGTGTGTTGTGCCATCATTGTGGTCACCGAGGCTGCCCGCGCCAGCCGCCGCGCCCTCTGGGGCGACCTCTTCACCGAAGATTTCGACGAATAGGCGTTGCCGGGCAATCAGCCCACTTTTTCCAGAACTATAGTCCCCGCCGAATAGCCTGCTCCAAAGGAGCAGATCAGCCCTTTTTCGCCCGCCGCAAAGTCTTCCGAGTGCAGATGGAAGGCGATGATTGAGCCGGCCGAAGACGTGTTGGCATAGGTATCAAGCACGGTCGGGCTCTCGGCCTCGCTGGCCTCATGGCCCAGAACTTTCGAGGAGATCAGCCGGTTCATGTTGGCGTTCGCCTGGTGCAGCCACATCCGCTTGAGCGCGCCGGCGTTGATCCCCAGATCGCCCAGATGGTGATTGATCATCTCGGCCACCATCGGCACCACTTCCTTGAACACCTTGCGGCCTTCCTGGACAAACAGCTTGTCGGGCGTGCCGATGCCGTCAGGCGCGGCGCGGTTGAGGAAGCCGAAATTGTTGCGGATATTGTTGGAGAATTCAGTCTTCAGCCGGGTGCCGAGGATCTTCCAGTGGCGGGCCGGGGCAATCGCCTCGTCTTCCACCAGGATGGCCGTAGCGACATCACCGAAGATGAAATGGCTGTCGCGGTCAGTGAAGTTGAGATGGCCCGAACAGATTTCCGGGTTCACCACCAGAACCGATTTCGCATTGCCCGAGCGCACGAAATCGGCCGCCGTCTGGATGCCGAACGTAGCGGAAGAACACGCCACGTTCATGTCAAACGCAAAGCCTTCAATGCCGAGCGCTTCCTGGATTTCAATCGCCATCGCCGGATAGGCCCGCTGCATGTTGGACGCTGCGCAGATCACCGCGCCGATATCCCCAGGGTCGCGCCCGGCGCGCTTGAGGGCATCGCGGGCCGCATGCACGGCCATTTCGGCCAGCACCGAGATCTGCTCATTGGGCCGCTCGGGAATACGCGGGGTCATGATGTCGGGGTCCAGCACGCCGTCCTTGTCGATCACATAGCGCGCCTTGATGCCCGAGGCCTTCTCGATGAACTCAACCGAGGAATGGGATTTGGGCTCCAGCAGGCCAGAGCTGATATCGGCGGCGTTCTCGACATTCCAGTTGTCGGCCCAGGCGTTATAGCTGGCGACCAGTTCCGCGTTGGAAATCGAGTTGGGCGGGGTCCACAGGCCTGTGGCGGAAATCACGGGGATCGGCATAGGGGTCTCCGGCGGCGCCCGTCCGCCCGGCGGCGTCAGGCCCTTCTATCTATATCCATATCCTGAAGTGTCTAACGCGCGTTGCAGGCAAAGCACAAGGCTGGCCAGCGGGCGCTTATTTGTCGGCCTGGCCGGCCCCGCCATAGACCTTGCGCTGGAGTTCGCGCTCCTCGGCGGCCCGGACGCTTTCTTCCCAGGTCCTCGACTGCTTGTCATATTTGGCCTTCTCCGCCGCGATCACGGTTTCCCGGCAGATCTTTCGCGCGTCCTCGTCGGCAGTATCCTGACAGGCGGCCAGCGCCTTGGCTTCGGCCCGGTCCTGCCAGGTCGCGCAGCCCGTTGCCGGGAGAACCAGCGCCAGGAGCGCGCAGGCGGAGACGACCGTCCGCATCACGGGCCTTTTTTGCGAGTCTGTTCCCGCTTGGTCGACAGGGCCACATCGGCCACCATGTTCTGGACGCACCGGGCGCGGTCTTCCTCGTCGGCAATGCTGGCACATGCGTCGAGGGGATTGGCATAGGCGTTCGACGGCGCGCTGCTCTGGCAGCCTGCGGCCACCGCCATCAGGCCGACGGCCGTCATCATCACAATCGCTTTCATGAAATCTCCCGTACACCCTTGTGCCGTGTGCACCCTAGCTCATGATCGTTGACCATGCCAACCGCCTGTGCCCATGCGTAAACGATGGTCGGGCCGACAAATTTGAAGCCGCGCTTCTTGAGGTCTTTTGACATATCGGCCGACCAGTCCGTACTTGTGGGCGCCTCGCGGTAGTTCTTCCAGCGGTTCACAATCGGTTTGCCGCCGACAAAGCCCCAGCAATAGGCAGAGAAATCCTCGCCCGCTTCCATCATGGAAAGATAGCTTTGGGCATTGCCGATCACCGCCTCGATCTTCCTGGGGCTGCGGATGATGCCCGGATTGGTGAGGGCCTTTTCGGCCCGTTTTGGCGTCCAGCGGGCAAGCTTTTCCGGGTCAAACCCGTCAAACTCCTCCCGGATGCTTTCGCGCTTCCTCAGAATGGTGATCCAGCTGAGGCCGGCCTGCATGCCATCGAGCTGCAGCTTTTCCCACAGCGCGCGCGGGTCTCGTTCGGGCACGCCCCATTCTTCATCATGATAGGCCCGGTAAAGCGGATCGGTCAGCGGCGCCCAGCCACAGGAATGAGGCTCACTCATTGGCGGGCGCCTCCAGATGGGCTTTGACCTCGGCAATCAGCCAGGGCGCGCCGTCGATTTCGGCGGGGGCCTCGTTGACGGTTACCGGCTGTCGGTCGGTGACGGATCTGGCAAACCGGTCTGTCCGGATGAGGGCGAGCGCCTCGCCCGCCGCCGCGCTGGTCACGCTGCCCAGAAGGTTTGCCCCGGCGCGCACTTCGGCGCCCGCCGCCAGGCCTTCGCCTTTCAGGCGCACGGTGCGCTTGCGGATGAGGCCCTTGCGCTTCATCCGGCTGGCGACTTCCTGGCCGACGAAACAGCCCTTTTTATAGTCGATGCCGGTCATCAGATCCATGTTGATATCGGTCGGGAACACCTCGGCGGCGCGGTAGTCGCGGCCCCATTCGGGAATGCCCGCTGCAATGGCGAGGGCGTCCCAGCCCGGCAGCGGATCAGCCGCGTCACCCGCAATCACGATCGACCGGTGGGGCAGTTTCGGCGTGCGCGGATCGGCCACCCCGTCAGTGTCGAGCGCAGACACCAGCAACTCATCGCGCACAATGTCGACGGCCGAGCGCAGCCGGAACATCTTCAGACGTTTCATCAGATCGTCCGCGGCGTCCGCGTGCACGTCGATCAGCACGCCCTCAGTCGTGCGATGGGCAATATAGTCGGCGATGATCTTGCCCTGGGGCGTCAGCAGCGCGCCATATCGCGCCTCGCCTTCGGCCCATCCGGCCACTGTATGGGTCACCGTGCGTTCAAGCAGGGCGATGGTGTCGGGGCCGGTCAGGCGGAGAATGGCGCGGTCAGGAAGGCGGTGCATGCCTTGATTTAAGCCCCCCGGCGCCTTGCCGCAATGGGCCCGGCCTGCGGCGCCGCCCGTGCCCCTCGTGACTTTTCCTCGAAGCGGCGCGATAACGCGCCATGACCCAAGTTTACGACCTCATCCTCCGCGGCGGCACTGTCGTCACCCCCGGGGGCGAAGCGCGCACCGATATCGGCGTGATCGGCGAACGCATCGCTCATATCGGCGACCTTTCAAAAGCCTCAGCCGGCGAGATCTACGGCGCCAGCGGGCTGCACATCCTGCCCGGGGTCATCGATACGCAGGTTCACTTCCGGGAGCCGGGCCTCGAATACAAGGCAGACCTTGAAACCGAGGCGCGCTCGGCCGCGCTCGGCGGCGTGGTCGCCGTGTTCGAGATGCCCAATACAAACCCGTCGACTATTACGCCGGACGCGATGCTGGACAAGCTCGCCCGCGCGAAAGGCCGGATGGACATCGACCATGCCTTCTATGCCGGCGCCACGCATGACAATGTGAGCCTGCTGCCCGAGATGGAGCGGATGCTCGGCTGCTGCGGGGTCAAGGTATTCATGGGCGCCTCGACCGGCGACCTGCTGATCAAGGATGATGCCGGCGTGGAAGCGGTCCTGCGCGCCATCAAGCGCCGCGCCGCCTTCCACTCCGAGGACGAATACCGCCTCGAAGAGCGCCGCAGTCTTGCGGTGACGGGAGACTGGAACAGCCATATCGTCGTGCGCGATGTGGAAGCGGCCGTCTCCTCCACGCGCCGCCTGCTGCGCCTGGCCCGCAAGAC
>JBKBRT010000106.1:0-10397 GCA_046291585.1 Hyphomonas sp. | reverse complement strand
AAACGCATGAACCGCATCAAACCCAGCCGGCCAAGGAACATACCCTGAAAACTGTCACCCATCTGCCCGGTCTCAAATGTTACCTATGTGACCGGTTGCACAGCGAAGCGGACGGAGGGGGCAGCCCCAGGCGCCGACACTTCCTAGGCTGCGCGCACTCCCGCCGCCGCCCCCTCCCCAAAACCCTCAAACGCCAACCCCCAAACGCAAACCGGCCGCACCCCAAAAAGGGCGCGGCCGGTTAAAGGCGCTGGCAGAAACGCGTTAGCGCTTCAGGAAGGCGGGAACATCATTGCCAAAGCCGACCACGCGGTCGGGCGCCGGCTCCAGGATCAGGTCGTCATCCTTGCGCTTATAATCGCGTTGCGGACGCTCGCGTTCACGGTCCCGGTCACCGCCGCCGCTGCGTTCGCGCTTTTCGGCGCGCGGCTGGGGCGCTTCTTCCGTCCGCTCACGGCGTTTTTCACCGCGGGGGGCGCGTTCGCGTTTGGGCTTTTCCTGCACGGCGACGGCCACGGTTTCGACGGCCTCCACCGTTTCGGTCGCCACTGCCTCGACAGGCGCGTCAGCAACGGCCACATCGCCGGTCTCTTCCGTTTCGCGGCGGCGGCGCGGGGCGCGTTCGCTGCGGTCGCTCTGCTCGGTCCGCTCCGTGCGGCCCCTGGCGCTGCGGCCACTGCGGTCACGGTCCCGGTCTCCGCCGCGCCCACCGGGCTTGCGGTCACGTTTTTCTTCCGGCGGCAAGGTTTCGAGTTCTTCCAGCAGGCCTTCGGGCATGAAATCCTTCACGTCCTGCTTGATCATCTTCAGCACGAAGCCCCAGGACTTTTCATCGGCCGGCGACACTAGCGTGAAGCTCTGGCCCGAACGTCCGGCCCGGCCGGTGCGGCCGATGCGGTGGATATAGTCCTCATCCTTGGGCGGAGGACCGAAATTGAACACCTGGCCGACATCCGGAATGTCCAGCCCGCGCGCCGCCACATCCGAGGCGACCAGCAGTTTCAGCGAGCCGTCGCGAAAGCGTTGCAGCGTTTCGGTGCGCACCGATTGCGGCAGGTCGCCATGGATCGGGGCGGCGTCATGGCCATGTTTGATCAGCGATGCAGCGACGATATCCACTTCCACCTTGCGGTTACAGAATATGATCCCGTTCTTCACATCGCACGCCTCGATGACGCGGCGCAGCGCCGTGCGGCGGGCCTTGCCATCATTCGTGGGCAGATGGACCACATGCTGGGTAATCGTCAGGGCCCCATCCGTCGGGCGGGTGACCTCGATCTTCTTGGGATCTTTCTGGAAGGTTTTGGCGAGGCGCTGGATGTCGTTCGGGAACGTTGCGGAGAACAGCAGCGTCTGGCGGTTCGCCGGCAGCTTGGAACAGATCTTCTCGATGTCCGGGATGAAACCCATATCGAGCATCCGGTCGGCCTCGTCGATGATCAGCGTCTCGACGCCCATCATCAGAAGCTTGCCGCGATCGAACTGGTCCATCAGGCGGCCCGGCGTCGCAATCAGCACGTCCACGCCGCGCTGGAGCAGGGTTTCCTGTTCTTTGAAGCTCACCCCGCCGATCAGCAGCGCCATGGTGAGTTTCAGATATTTGCCATACTTCTCGAAATTCTCGGCGACCTGCGCAGCAAGCTCGCGCGTCGGGCAGAGGATCAGACAGCGCGGCATGCGGGCCCGGGCGCGGCCGGTGGAGAGGCGCTGGATCATTGGCAGCACGAAGGCCGCGGTCTTGCCGGTGCCCGTCTGGGCGATGCCGGTCACGTCTCCGCCCATCAGGATATGCGGAATGGCTTCGCGCTGGATCGGGGTAGGGATGGTATAGCCGGACTCGATAACGGCTTTGAGGATATTTTCGGCCAGGCCGAAATCCGCGAATGTGGTCTCAGTCAAAGGGGTAGTCTCCGGGATGTCTGGTTGATTTGCCCGTCCGCCCATATTGGCGGCTCTGTCCTGCAACTGCTGATCCCCATGACCAGCAAGCCGCAGCCGGGCGAATCCCATGCCCGGAGCGTTTGATGCGGTGCATATAATGCAAAAACGCCCGCCGGGGAAGGGCGGGCGTTCTTATTTATGCAAATAACAAAAAGGCTTATGCGCCGGCGTCCGCGAGGTTCTGGTTCACGAAGTCCCAGTTAACCAGGCTGCCCAGGAAGGTGTCGATATAGTCGGGGCGCCGGTTCTGGTAATCCAGATAGTAGGCGTGCTCCCAGACATCCATCGTCATCAGGGGCGTTGTGCCCTCTTCGGTCAGGGGTGTTTCGGCGTTCGGCGTCTTGGAGATCACCAGCTTGCCGCCCTTGTAGGAGAGCCAGGCCCAGCCGGAACCGAACTGTGTGGCGCCCGCCTGTTTGAACTCTTTGACGAAGGCGTCATAGCCGCCCAGATCGCGCTCGATCAGCTCGGCGACCTTGCCGTGGGGCTTGCCGCCACCACCGGGTTTCATCGAGTGCCAGTAGAAGGTGTGGTTCCAGACCTGGGCGGAGTTGTTGAAGATGCCGGCCTTGGATTTGTCGGCGGCGGAAATCTTGATGACTTCCTCCAGCGATTTGCCGGCAAGGTCGGTGCCTTCAACGAGGCCGTTGAGATTGGTCACATAGGCCTGATGGTGCTTGCCATAATGGAAGTTCAGGGTCTCTTCCGAAATGTGCGGGGCAAGCGCATTGCGGGCATAGGGAAGTTCGGGAAGGGTGAAGGCCATGGCGGTGTCCTCTTTGCGCGTTTTGGTCTCTTTCGCTCGGAAGCGGTTTCGCACATATGGGGTCCATGTCAAACGAGACCAGACCTCTTACCCAAACGCCTTGGGAAGAAATTGATAAAAGAGTCCGCCGGGTAGATGAAGACCGGTGGATTTCCAGCCGGTTTGCCGCCCCCGCCGAGCGCCGTACGCTGGTTGCCCTTTATGCGTTGGCTTACGAACTTGTAAGAGTGCGCGAGGCGGTCTCGGAAGAAACCCTTGGCCTCATCCGCTTCCAATGGTGGCGCGAAGCCATCCAGGAGATCGAGGCCGGCAAACCCCCGCGCGGCCATGATGTGTGCCTTGCCCTGGCCGAAGAGATTACCGCCGCAAGGCTGAAGCCCGGCGCGCTTCAGAAGCTGGTGGATGGCTACCAGATGGCTTTCCTCGACGCAGACCGCGCCAAGGAACCTGAAGGCTGGCTCGGCCTGACGGCGGCGAATGTCCTTATTCCGGTCCATAACTGGGCGGGCGACCTGCAGGCCGTCGCGCCCGCCTACGCCGCTGCCCGCCGCCATGCGTCCAAGGCATTCGGTCCGATCGTTTCTGTCGCGCCGAAAGAGCTGCGTCCCGCCATCGCACACTATCGCCTGCGCAAGCTCTACTGCGAAGGCAAAAACCCCAACCCCTTCACCAAACGCTTCTGCATCATGAAGGCGATGAACACCGGCGAAGTGTAACGCAGGGTCAGACGACGCCGGCCTTGCGCCAGGCTTCCTTGGGCCAGCGGCGGTGTTGCCAGAACCATTGGCCGGGCTGGGCGCGGACCTGCACTTCGATGAAATCGTTAATGCGCCGGACGGCGCGCTCAATGTCCGCTTCCGGATGACCCGTGTCTTCGGGAACAAAAGGCGTGTGGAACTCAATGCGGAAGCGGGCCGGGCCGGTGCGCACGGTGGAAACCGGCACGATCGGCACGCGGTATTTCAGCGCCAGCCGAGTTGGCCCTGGCGCGGTCATCGCGAGGTGGCCAAAGAAGGGCACCGCAATTCCCTCATTGAACTTCTGGTCATTCATCAGCGCGACCGGCGCGCCCTTGGCAAGGGCACGCATCAGCTCGCGGGTGCCGATGCCCTTGGGCGCATTGATGGCGGTGCCATAGGCGTGGCGCAGGTCGGCAATGCGCCGGTCGATATGAGGATTGTTCAGGGCACGGTAGGTCATCACCGCATGGGGAATGCGTTTGACGATGGCTGCGGGCATTATTTCCCAATTGGCGAAATGGCCGGAGATGAACACAGCGCCTTTGCCGCTGGCATTGATCTGGTCAAGCACGTCCAGTCCGACAATCTCGACGCGGCCGGACGTGTAGGGATCAATGCTCGGCAGATGCGGCAGCTCCCCAGCCGTGCGCCCGGCATTCTCCCAGGCGGCCAGCGCGGCTGCGTTGATCTGCGCGTCACTCCAGTCGGGAAAAGCCAGACGCAGGTTGCGCTTGGTCGTCTTGTGCTGGGAAAACAGCGGGCCGATCTTTTTCACCAGCCAACCGCCAAAGTCTGACGCCTTGTCCGGCCCCAACATCTTCATCGGACCCCAATAGATCAGATCCCAGGCGAGCGTCTCCAGCCGCCAGGCAATCCGCTGACCAAGGGTGGCGCGGTTGTCGATATCCTTCGGGCGGACATAGGCGGCAGGGGGCTGATCGGTCATGATTGGGTGGCGCGTTTGAAGATCGGCGCGAGCACCGCGTCAAGCGCCGCCATGTCCTCGAACTTTGCCTTTACCGGCCAGGCGTGGATTTCCTGCCGCCCATCGAGGGGCAAGCGGACGTGATCCTTGCTGGTGGTGATGAGGCGCGCCGAATGATCCTGTGCCAGGCGGCGCAGGAATTGGAGGTCGCCCTTGCTGTAGGGATGATGGTCGCCGAAGGGCACGGCGTCGGCGAGCTGGCCGCCCGCCTGCGCAAGGCTGTCGAAGAATTTCTGCGGGCGGCCGATCCCGGCAAAGGCAACGAGCGGGCCAGCCGGTGGCGCGCTCACCGCCACCAGCCGCGCGCGCAGCACAGGCAGGCCGCTGGCGGTGACGTCGCGTGGCACCGGCCCCTCGCCCATCAGCACAACGGCGTCTGCCCGGGCGAGCCCCTCGGGCACTTTTTCCCGCAGCGGCCCTTTGGGCAAAACATGACCATTGCCGAATGGCGCGCCGGCATCGATGACGATCAGGGTAAGGTCTTTCCTGAGAGACGGGTTCTGATGGCCATCATCCATGACAATGACCTGCGCGCCGCCGGCAGCCATTGCGCGGGCGGCGCCCGGCCGCTCACGCCCGATCCAGGCGTCTCCGGACTGAGCAAGCAGCAGCGGCTCATCACCGACTTCGCGATAGACGTGCTGAGCCGGATCGACTTTCAGCGGCCCGCGGTGTGAGCCGCCATGGCCCCGCGACAGGCTTGCCGCGCGCAGGCCGCGCTCGGTGATCCGGTTACGGATGGCTTCGGTCACCGGGGTCTTGCCCGCGCCGCCCGCCGTGAGGTTTCCGATACAGATCACCGCGATCGGCGCAGTTTCCGGCTGGGTTTGCGCCAGCTTGCGGCGCAGCGCCCAGAGATAGGCCATCGACAAGGGGGTCAGCAGGAGACGGGTCAGCGGCGCAGCTTCGCGGGATCGCGGATCAAGGTCCCCCGACCAGAAATGCGGCGCCTTCACCGCTGCTGCTCCCAGTCTCCATCGCTGCCTTCCAGCAGGGGGCGCGGCAGAAGGGGCAGCAATGCTCCGAGTGTCAGCAGCATCGGCGCGTCGGCTTCGGCAGCAAGGGCGGCCAGCGCCGCTTCCGGCACCGGCGAGGGGGCCCGCAGGAACGCGCTCAGCGCAGCGCCGTCGGCCACGATGTGGACAAGGCCCTGCGCTTCAAGGCTGGCGATCATATCTGTGAAATTGTGCACGCGCGGCCCGGTCGCAACCGGCCGGTTGAGGCGGATCGGCTCAAGCGGATTATGTCCGCCCACGCCTTCGCAATGCCCGCCGCCGAGATAGACCGCCGAGGCAAGCCGCATCCAGAGACCCATCTCGCCCATCGTATCGGCCAGCAGCACGCGGTCGCGCTTGTCTGGCTGAACGCCTTTCGACCGGCGTGCATGGCGCAGGCCGCGCTGCTTCAGCAGGGTTTCTATCTCTTCGCCGCGCTCGGGATGGCGCGGAGCAATGATGAGGGCGATATCTTCATCGAGCGCTGCGGCCGCGTCCAGGAACAGATCCTCCTCACCCGGATGGGTGGAGGCGGCAAGCAGGCAGCGGCGGCCCGCGATGAAGTTCGTCGCGATCCGCGTCAGTTCGACCTCATTGGCTGCCGGCGGCGGCAGGGCGGATTTGAGATTGCCGGCAGCGCGCACGGGGCGCCCGAGCAGACCTTCAAGCCGCTGGCCGGTGTCGAGATCGGCGGCGAGCACAATATCAAACCTGCCGACCAGCTGGCGGAAGAGGCCGCGCACCGCGTGCCAGCCTTCAGCGGATTTCTGCGTCATGCGGGCGTTGACGAGCGCTGTGCGGGCGCCGCTCTTGCGCGCTTCATGGATCAGGTTGGGCCAGATTTCGCCCTCTGCGAAGACGCAGAGGTCCGGCTTCCAGTGCTGGATGAAGCGCCGGGCTGCCTGGGGCGTGTCGAGCGGGGCCATGGCGTGGATGGCGTTGTCGGGCAGCAAGGGGCCCAGAAGGCGCGCGGAGGTCAGCGTCTGGCTGGTGAAGACCAGCATCACGCCGGGGCGCTGCGCAATGAGGCGCCGGCCAAGCTCCAGCAGCAGGCCGCTTTCTCCGACGCTGGCGCCGTGCAGCCAGACGAGCGGGCCGGGACGGCGCGGGGGCAGGCGTTTGGCATAGCGCTCGTGCAGGCGCAGATAGTCTTCCTTGCCGCGCCGGGCCCGCTGGCTCAGCACAAAGCCGAGAAAGGGCGACGCTGCATAGGTCACGAGCCGGTAGGCGAACAACGCAGGCGTCATTCAGGCTGAAGCTCCGGCTTGGCGGGTTGAACGGGATAACCGGCAAGCGTTTCGGCCCGCCGGGTTGCCTCATCCATGCCGCGTTGCAGCGCGTCTTGCAACGCTTCGGGCGCGGTCTCGCGCGGACAGTCGATCAGGCTTCCGAACACAATCGCGCCGCGGGTGAACGGCAGGGGGATGATGAACCGGTCCCAGCTTTTCAGGCGGATGGCCGGCCGGGAGGCGATCACATATGGCAAAACCTTCGCACCGGCGCGCTGGGCGAGGGTGACAGCGCCCGGGCTGGCAATCCGGCGCGGGCCGCGCGGGCCGTCTGGTGTCATGCAGATATAGCCGCCCTGGCGAAGACGGCCGGCGGCCTCGGCAATGGCGCGCAGCCCCCCTTTGTCCTTGCTGGCTTTTCTCTTGTTGCCCGCCGAGCCGCGCACGACATCAATATCCAGGTGCGTGACGGCGCGGGCCACAGCTTCGCCATCGGCCGACAGGGAAATCATCATGGCCGTTCGGCGGCGTCGTTCCGGCCAGCGGCGTACTGCCCGGTTCCAGCCGGACGGGATCAGCAGGATGGTTTCATGCCAGCAGGCAATCACGACGCCGGGCTGGTCTGCGGCCAATGCGGCGCGGGCTTCAGCTTCGCCCTCAATCGTCCAGCGCACTGTGCGGGCGATCAGCGCCATCCATGCCCAGATAACGAATCCCAGCACAGCCACAACAGGCGCAGAGCGTAAAAACGATTTCATCGGGCGGCTTATACTGCGCTTCGGATTTCACGCCACGTATCAGTTCAGCAGAGGGTCGCAGGCCGGAAGGCTGGTGGGCGATACAAGGTTCGAACTTGTGACCCCTGCCGTGTGAAGGCAGTGCTCTACCGCTGAGCTAATCGCCCGGCCGCGAGCGGGCTGCCTAATCTTGCTGCGCAGGCAGGTCAAGCACATATCTCAATGCATATGTGACGTAGGCAGGCCCGAATTTTCGTGGTTATGTACACAAATACGGACGCGTGGTTTGGGGGCTAGCCATGCGGAACTGCATGCGAGGTGTATTCGCGGTGTCAAATGCGCGCCAAGCGAGTGACACCGGTGGAACTTTTTTCTTTCACGCCGCCGACGCAACCGTTTGCATTTAAACGGGCAATTCAATTTTTAGCACGATACATGAACGCCAGATGAATGCCCGTTCATTATGAACAGCTGTTCATCTTAGTTGATTAAGATAAAGTTATATAGAAATACCCTTGAGAAACCCTGCAAACATTGTCATCTACCGGACATACACAGACGGGCCGGCAAGGCCCGCGTGATGAACCTTAAGAAGGACAGGCACAGATGGTCCCCCCTTGGACCGTCTCAACATCTAGAACGATAAAATCGCCTGGAGAGAGCAGAGTGAAAGATTGGTGTGACGAAGAAGGCGCGAAGCGCCTCCGTGAAAAAATCAATTCGTATTGGGCAGAACGTGGCTACGAAGTCGATGTCGATCTCGTAGACGCCGGATTTGTTCCTGCGATGCGGAGCGCACGTTGTGACGTGCGGTCCAATATGGTCAATGGCATGCCGCGCCGCCGCGCTGCGGGCGAAGTGGGCTCTTCCCGCCCAACTTACCGTCCGCGCAATGAGGCGATGGCTTGATCCCTCAGGACTGACAAGGTTTCAAACAATTGAGCATAGTGACCGATGACGCCATCGGGCGCGATCATCTCGACTGTTTCTGCCTCGTAGCCAAAGGTCACAAACAGGAAGGGCAGTCCGGCATTCCGGGCTGCCCTTTCATCTGTGCGGCTGTCGCCCACGAACAGCGCCCGTTCCGGGCTGCCGCCTGCAGCGCGAACCGCTTCGAACACATGATCCTTGTGCGGCTTGCGGTTGGTGGCGCGGTCGGCGCCGAGAATGGCGGAGAACCGGTCTGCAAGCCCGAGTTCATTGATCAGCCGCTCGCTCAGATCCTGGCGCTTGTTGGTGCACACGCAGAGTGTGGCGCCCGCACTCCGCAAGGCGTCGAGCCCCTCCACACAGCCCTCGAAAGGCCGCGAGCCGACGGCGATATTGTCAATATAATAGGCAATGAACCGGTCGAAAGCCGCGTCCATTTCGGCGGCAGGCAGGCTCACATTCTGAATGCCGAAGCCTTTTTCCATCATCGCCCGGGCGCCGTTTCCGATCAGCGTGGCAACGGTCGGCAGACCGACAGGCTGGAGGCCGGCATCGGTCAGGACATGGTTGAGCGCGCCCAGCAGGTCCGGCGCGGTGTCGACCAGTGTTCCATCCAGATCGAATGCAATGGTCCAGCCGTCAAACGCGCCTGTATCCCCCATCTGGAACCCTCCTTCGCCCTCGCCAAGATGCGGGGTTTCGTCTAGGCGATGGGGCAGAGGAAAGCGAGAGGGAGCCCGCATTTGACTGACACCCCAAAACAGCGCGCCGCCGTGATCCTTGCCGCCGGCAAGGGAACCCGCATGAAGTCGCCCCTGCCCAAGGTGATGCATGCCGTGGGCGGGCGCCCGATGATGGATTGGTCGATTGCCCTGGCGCGCGAAGTCGGCGCCGAGCGGATCGTGGCCGTGGTGCATCCTTCGCAGGACGTGCTGATCGCACACCTGGAGAAACACCATCCTGACATCGCGATTGCCCATCAGGATCCGCCCCAGGGCACGGGCCATGCCGTGCGCTGCGCGGAAGACGCGCTGGCCGGTTTCGAGGGCGACCTCGCCGTGCTCTATGGCGACAGCCCGCTGGTGCCGGCGGCGACAATCGAAGAGCTTTTCAGCACTTTGTCAGACACGACCGGCCTCGGCGTGCTCGGTTTTGAAGCCGAAGACCCCGGCCTTTATGGCCGCCTGATCACCGCAGAAGATGGCAGCCTGGAGGCCATCGTCGAAGCGCGCGAGGCAAGCCCTCACCAACTCAGGGTGCGCCTGTGCAACTCAGGCGTCATGGCCGGCCGCGCGGCGGATATGTTCCGCCTCCTCCCGAAGGTCACCAACGCCAATGCCAAGGGCGAGTATTACCTGACAGACCTCGTCGGCCTCGCCCGCGCCGAAGGCATCCGCTGCGCGGTGGCCGTCTCCGGCGAGGACGATCTCATCGGCTGCGATTCCAAGGCCGACCTTGCCGAGGCCGAGGGCATCTTCCAGCGCAGGCGCCGCCGCGCGCTGATGGAGGCCGGCGTCACGATGGTGGCCCCGGAAACCGTCTTCCTGTCCCATGATACGCAGATCGGCGCCGACGCCGTGATTGAGCCCAATGTCGTGTTCGGCCCGGGTGTGAAAGTGGCCGGCGGCTCGCAGATCCGCGCCTTCAGCCATCTGGAAGGCGCAGTCGTCGGCGAAGGGTGCAGCATCGGCCCTTACGCCCGCCTGCGTCCCGGCACGGTGCTGGCAGCCAATGTTCATATCGGCAATTTCGTCGAGACCAAGAACACCGCCATGGGCGAGGGCGCCAAGGCCAACCATTTGGCGTATCTCGGCGACGGCACCATCGGCGCGGGCGCCAATATCGGCGCCGGTACGATCTTCTGCAATTATGATGGCTTCCTCAAACATCAGACGGATGTGGGCGAGGGGGCGTTCGTCGGCTCCAATTCCTCTCTCGTCGCGCCGGTGAGAATCGGCGATGGCGCCTATATCGGCTCAGGCAGTGTGATCACAAAGGATGTGCCCGGCGACGCGCTCGCCGTCGGGCGCGGCCAGCAGATCACCCGCGAGGGCTGGGCAAAGAACTACCGGGC
>JBKBRT010000105.1:0-10434 GCA_046291585.1 Hyphomonas sp. | reverse complement strand
GCCCTGCGGGATGACCAGCTGACGCTCGCCCTTGTGAATGAGGGTCGCGGTGGAGTTCAGGAACTGTCCTGTCTCGATCGCCTTGATCACTTCGTTTTTCTTGAGGGTGATGGCTACCGGGTCGATGTCGCCGCCATAGAGGACGCCGGGCACGAAACCGTTCCTGCGGGCTTCACGGGCGCCGCCGGTGCCGGTGCGCTCGCGCACTTCGACATTGAATACGATCTGAGATTTGGACATTTGTTTTTCCTTTCGCCCTGGACCGTGCCTTCCGTAAGGTAAGGTCGGAACCTGACACGCACAGCCTTGCGCTGCCGTTTCTGAACGGCGGCCTATACGCGGGAAGCAGGATATTGGCAAGCTGACGGGGCAGGCAGCCCGGATTCCCTCAGTTTTCAGGCGATCAGGCCAGCCGGAAGCAATCTGCGACCGCGCCCATTCAGTCCATCACCACCTCCTTCTTCTCGTTGGGCGACTTGCCGTTGCGCACGAGGATCAGGTCCAGTTCCGGCACCAGCACGGTATATTGGCCCTCATAGCCATTGGCCGAGAAGCTGCCCGGCCCGGCCATGCCCAGCCACCAATGGGCGCCATAACCCAGCCGCTCGGTCGCTGGAACGGGCGTCGGCGTACGGGCATAGTCCGCCCAGCCTTCGGGCAGGATGCGCTGGCCGTCCCAAACGCAATCGCGCAGGTAAAGCAGGCCGAAGCGGGCAAAATCCCGCGCCGTGCAATAGCAGAAGGAGGAGCCGATGAAGGTGCCGGCCTTGTCAAATTTCGGCTCGGCTGAGCGCATGCCGAGGGGCTCAAACAGCTCACGGACCATGAACGCCCGGAACGCCTCGCCCGAGGCGCCATAAGCGCGCGCGGCGGCGCGGGCGACGAGGTTGCTGGTGCCGCTCGAATAGCTCCAGGCGGTGCCCGGCGAATGGATCAGGGGAGACTTTGCGGCATAGGCGGCGACATCGTCCTTCCCAGAGCCGAACAGCATCTCGATCACATCGGAGACGCCGGCATCAACATAGTCCTCGGCAAATTTCAGCCCGCTCGACATGCGCAGCAACTGGTCCAGCGTAATCGCCCGGCGCGGATCATAGGGGGCCTGCCATTCGGGCACATCGGCGGGCGCGTGTATGTCGATCCGGCCCTCACGCGCGAGGATGCCCACCAGCGCATGTGTCATGCTCTTGGCCTGCGACCAGGAATGATGCGTGCTCTCGCGGTCAAAGCCGGTCCAGTAGCGCTCGGCAACGATCCGCCCGCCCTGCACGGCGAGGAAGGCATGGGTCTCGCCCATATCTTCCGGCGCGGGATCGCTGAAGGCCCGGTCGAGAAGGGGCTGGAGCCTTTCGGCGACGCGCAGGTCCAGCGGGGCTTCGGGCCATTCTTCCGTGGGCCAGGGCGTGCCCGCAGGTTGGCCGGGCAGCGGCGGAAGGGGCGTATCGGCCATGCGGGTCAAATGGATGTCCTCCCTGTTGCGGGGCTGTCTTTGCCCTCTTCTGCGAGTTCACGCCGAACCTGCGGCAATGGCAAGTGCCATCGGGCTTTTCCCCAGCGTCGTTAGACCAAGGTCCACCTGTACGAAGGGCCCGGCCTGTCGCAGCGTGTCATCAGCGGAATACCGCGTCAGGCAGCATGGCCAGGGAGGAATGCGACATGTCAGAAAACCAGTCTGAAACTACGCCCGGAATCGAGGGGCCCGAAATCGACGCGAAAGCCTATTGGAAGGAGGTTATCCGGCTGACGCTGGCGCTCCTGGCGATATGGTTCCTGGTGTCTTTCGGCGCCGGTATCCTGTTCCGTGAGTTTCTCGACGGCGTGAAGCTCGGCGGCGCGCCGCTCGGCTTCTGGTTTGCCCAGAATGGCTCGATCTACGTCTTCGTGGCGCTGATCTTCTACTATTGCTTCGCCATGAACCGCATCGAGCGGAAATACCGGATCGAAGGTTAAAGGGGGCTGATATGGACTGGACACTTTTCTGGGTCGGTTTGACCTTTGCGACCTATATCGGCATCGCCATCTGGGCGCGTGCCGGTTCGACCAATGATTTTTACGTCGCCGGGCACGGGGTTCATCCCGTGGTCAACGGCATGGCAACGGCTGCGGACTGGATGAGCGCCGCATCCTTCCTGTCGATGGCAGGTCTGATCGCAGTGCTGGGCTATGGTGGCTCGGTTTATCTCATGGGCTGGACCGGCGGCTATGTGCTGCTGGCCCTTTTGCTGGCGCCCTTCCTGCGCGAGTTCGGCAAGTTCACCGTGCCCGATTTTGTGGGCGACCGGTATTACAGTGACACGGCCCGTCTTGTGGCCGTTATCTGCGCGCTGTTCGTATCCTTCACCTACATTGCCGGTCAGATGTCAGGCGTCGGCATTGCCTTCTCGCGCTTTCTGGGTGTGGATTTCAATACGGGCATTTTCATCGGTATGGGGATCGTTTTTGTCTATGCTGTGCTCGGCGGCATGAAGGGGGTCACCTACACACAGGTCGCGCAATATGTGGTGCTGATTTTCGCCTACACGGTTCCGGCGATCTTCATCTCCCTGATGCTCACCGGTAATCCCATCCCGCAACTCGGCTTCCTGTCCAATGTGAAGGGTGAAGACGTGTCGATGATCCAGAAGCTCAGCGACACGCTCACCAGCCTTGGCTTTGCCGAATATACGACCACGAACAAAACCGTGTTTGATGTGTTCTGCATCACCGCGGCGCTGATGTTCGGTACGGCGGGCCTGCCGCACGTCATCATCCGTTTCTTCACCGTCCCGCGTCCCAGCGATGCCCGGCTCTCGGCTGGTTGGGCGCTTGTCTTCATCGCGCTCCTCTACACCGTGGCTCCCGCCGTTGGCGCCTTCTCGCGCCTCAACGTGATCAACACCGTCAACGACACCACCTATGTGGCGCCCGGTGAGGACTATGCTGCCCAGACCGCTGCGCTTGAAGCCGAAGGTGTGACGCCGTCTCCAGCCTGGTTTACCCGTTGGGAAATCACCAAACTGGTGGCCTTTGAAGACAAGAATGGCGACGGCATCATGCAGATGCGCGGGCCCAGCGCCCCCGATGGTCTGGAGAATGAAGTCACCATCAACAACGACATCGCAGTCCTCGCGAGCCCTGAGATTGCACAACTCCCCGATTGGGTGGTGGGACTGATGGTGGCTGGCGGCCTGGCTGCGGCGTTGTCGACGGCGGCCGGTCTTCTGATGGTCATCTCCTCAGCCGTCAGCCACGATCTCTGCCGGCGGACATTCTTCAAAGGCATGTCGGACAAGAGCGAGTTGCGGGTGGCACGCCTGGCTGCTGCTGGCGCCGTCATGGCGGCGGGCTTCATGGGTATCTACTCGTCCCAGCTGGCTTTCGTGGCGCAGGTCGTGGCTTTTGCCTTCGGTCTGGCGGCGGCGTCCCTGTTTCCGGTGATCCTGCTGGGTATCTTCTGGAAACGGATGAACCGGGAAGGGGCAATCGCCTCGATGCTCACCGGCCTTGTCCCGACCTTCATCTATATCTGGCATTTCAAGCTGGGCGCGGGAAAGGATGCCGGCCCCGAAGAATGGTTCCTCGGTGTTTCGCCTGAGGGCATCGGCTTCGTGGTCATGATCCTTTCGATCCTCGTCGGTGTGGGGGTAGCGCTGGTTACCAAACCGCCGCCGCAGGATATTCAGGATCTTGTGGAGGACATCCGTGTGCCGGGTCAGCGCAGGTCCCATGGCATCGCTGACGTGGGAATGGCCCCGGCCGAATAGGGGCACCCCTGCTGCGCCCAATCGACAACGGGCGGCCTCCGGTTCGGGGCCGCCCGTTCCCGTTGTCAGCGAAGCGGCTTGCGCGCAGGTATCGCTCTGAGCAAAGTTCCCGGCTGGAGGTTCACGACCTGAAATGTCTGCCTGGCTGATCCTCATTGTAACGGTTGTCTACATGGCCGGTCTCTTTGCCATTGCGGCGCGGGGCGACCGGGATGAGGAGCGGCCGGGCTTCCGGCCAAACCGTTTCATCTTTCCGCTGGCGCTGGCCGTCTACTGCACGTCCTGGACCTATTTCGGCGCAGTCGGCACGGCGGCAGAGAGCGGCTGGGACTATCTGCCGATCTATCTGGGCCCCGCGCTTGTGTTTCTGCTGATGCCCGGTCTCCTCCGGCGCATCGGGGAGGTCGTCCAGCGCGAGAGCGTGTCCTCTCTCTCCGATTTTCTCTCTGCCCGGTATGGGAAGAGCCGGGCGGTGGGCGCCTTCGCGGCGCTGGCGGCGGTGATGGGCGGTCTGCCCTATATTGCCCTTCAGCTGAAATCCATCGGCATGAGTTTTGAGGCTTTCGCCGGCGCGGCCGGGCCGGGCTCGGCGCCGGGGGACGAAACGGTGCTCGTCACGGCGCTGGCGCTCGCGGCCTTCTCTGTGCTCTACGGAACGCGCTTTCCCGATGCCACCCGCTCCAATACCGGCCTGATGCGCGTCCTTGCCATTGAGGCTCTGGTCAAGCTCGGCGCGCTCGCCGGGGTGGCGATCCTCTCGCTCATCCTGCTCAGCTCGGGCAATATTCCCGAGGCGCCGGCGCTCGCCAGCGTCTTTCCCGCTGAGGCGCCATCCGGGCGCTTCATAGCGATCACCTTGCTGTCGATGGCGGCAATCGTATGCCTGCCGCATGAATTTCACGTCGCCATGATCGAGCGGCGCCATGAGGGGGAGATGACACTCGCCCGCTGGCTTTTTCCGCTCTACCTCTTCCTCACCACTATCGTCGTGGTCCCGATCACGCTGGCGGGGCTCGGCATGTTCTCCGGGCAGTATCCGGCAGACCTGTTCGTGCTGCAGCTCCCGCTCGCGCGGGGTAATGACCTGCTCGCCACATTCGTGTTTCTCGGCGGCTTTTCGGCGGCGACCGGCATGGTGATCGTGTCCACCATTGCGCTGTCCAACATGGTGACGAACGATCTCATCGTGCCGGCTCTGATGCGGTCGGGCAGCCTTACTGGCTTCAGCGCCAATGCCGGGGCGCGCCTCGTCACCACACGCCGCATCGTGATCGTGATGCTGCTGCTGCTGGCTTACTGCTACTATCTCGTGGCGGGGCCGGGCGACGCCCTCGCGCAGATTGGCCTCCTGGCCTTTGTGGCGGCAGCGCAGTTTGCCCCGGCCATTGTCGCGGCCGTCTACTGGCGCGGAGCGCGGCGCGCAGGCGTGCTGGCCGGCATGATCGCGGGCCTCGCGATCTGGCTCTACACGCTGTTCCTTCCCTCGATTTTTGGCTGGCATGCCGTCAGCGCCCAGATGCCGGGCTGGCTCGATCCCCACGCGCTCTTCGGCCTCAGCTTCGGTGACCCGCTCACCCATGGCGCAGTGTGGAGCCTCGCTCTCAATATGGCGCTGATGGTGCTGATTTCCTTCCGCGCGCGGGAGCGGCTTCGCGACCGGGTCCAGGCCGCCGCCTTTGTCGGCGCGGGCGACGGGGATCAGCATGAGGAACGCTACGCGGCGACGGTGCGCGGGGCTTCGCCCAATGGCCTCAAGACGCTGGCTTCGCGGTTCCTGTCTGCGCAGGCCGTTGACCATGCTTTCGATGAATTTGCCCGTGCGAGCGGGGTGGTTTCGGCAGGCGATGAGCCCGCAGACTGGCGGCTTGTGCAGCGTACGGAGCGCCTGCTGGCCAGCGCGCTCGGGGCCTCTTCAGCGCGGATCGTGCTGGCCTCGGCCATCGGCGGGAAGAATGTCGCCCTGCCGGACGTGTTGTCCATGCTCGACTCCCGCACCCAGGCGGAACGTTTCGAGCGGCATATGCTGCAATCGATGCTCGAGAACATCGCGCAGGGCATCAGTGTGGTGGACGCGGGCCAGAAACTCGTCGCTTGGAATTCTGCCTATGTTGAGCTGTTCCAGTATCCTTCCGAACTCTGCCGGATCGGCACGCCGGTGGAGCAGCTGATCGCCCACAACATGTCTGAAGGGTGGATCGCCGGCCAGGCCGATCAGGAGATCAGCCGGCGTATCCGTCATATGCAGGCGGGCGGACCACACACCCGGGAGCGCCAGATCCCGGATGGCCGATGGCTGAGGATCACCGGTGCCCCGATGCCGGGGGGCGGCTATGTGACGACCTTTACCGACATCACAGACGACAAGCTGCGCGAGCGCGCCCTCATTGAGGCAAACGAAATGCTCGAAGTGCGCGTGCGCGAACGGACAGCTGAACTTGAGCGCCTCACGGCAGACCTGCGCCTCGCGCGGCAGGCCGCCGAAGATGCCAATGCCTCCAAGACAAGGTTTCTCGCCGCAGCCAGTCACGACCTCCTCCAGCCCCTGAACGCTGCGCGCCTGCTGCTCGGCGCTGCGGGCAGCGCGGCCGGTATGCCAGAGGCGATCGGGAAAGCAGATCGCGCCATCCAGTCCGCTGATGAGCTGTTGCGGGGCCTGCTGGATGTGTCCCGCCTTGATCACGCGACTGTAGAGTCGGCTCCCGTCGTTCTGCCCATCGGGCCCCTTCTGGAAGACTTGATCGACGAAAACACTCCGATGGCGGAGGAGGCAGGTATCGGGTTGCGTCTGGCACCCACGCGTCTGGCCGTTGAGGCAGATCCGGATTTCCTCAGGAGCATCCTGCGCAATTACCTCTCCAATGCCCGGCGCTACACACCGTCCGGCGCTGTGCTGGTGGGGGCCCGGCGGCGCGGCAACCAGGTGCGGATTGAAGTCTGGGATACCGGTCCGGGAATAGAGGAACACCTGCTTCCGCATGTGTTTGAAGAGTTCCGCCGGTTTTCAGATGTGGACAATACCGGCAAGCGCGGCGCCGGGCTTGGCCTTGCCGTGGCCCGCCGTCTGGCGGCGCTGATGAATGCCGAAATCGGCGTGCGCAGCTGGGCCGGGAAGGGCAGCGTATTCTGGGTCGCGGTGCCGGCCGCCCTCTCTGCCCCGACCCGCAAAGTCCGCGCGCAGGACACGTCCCCGGAGCCGACCGCCCACATCGCCGGTCTTGATGTGCTGTTCGTCGATGATGAAACCTCCATCACCGATGCCATGCGCCTGTTGCTGGGAAGCTGGGGTTGCCGCGTGCGCGTCTGCCAGACTGCCGCTCAGGTGCGGGCGCATCTCGATGATCGCGCGCCCGGCGTGATGATTGCCGACTATGACCTGCGCGCCGGCCAGACCGGACTGGACGTCATCGCAGCCGCCCAGGCAGCGATGGCTGAGCCGCGCAACGCGCTTCTGATCACCGCAGTAGCCAGCGACCCCCTGACCGAGAAAAGCGCCGCTGCCGGGATCGCTCTTCTGCGAAAACCCGTTAGCCCGGCAGACCTAAGGCGGTTTCTGGAAGAGTGCGCGCGGCGTCTCGCGGTTCAGGCCTCGGACGGGTCCTCAGCCGAAACGGCTTCCTGATAAATCAGCAGCGCCTGGGTGCGATTGAGAACACCGAGCTTGCGGAAGATCGCCGTCATGTGCGCCTTCACCGTGGCAACGGAAATATCCATCTCATGCGCGATCTGCTTGTTGAGAAGCCCGTTGGCGAGCCCGTCCAGCACGCGCCTCTGGGCGGGTGTCAGGCTGGCGATACGCCTCGCCGCAGAAATGTCTGTACCCGTCACACCCGGCAGTTCAGGAAACCATTCGCCGCCATCGAGCGTCGTGGCCAGCGCGGCGGAGAGATCTTCCAGCGACAGGCTTTTCGGGAGATAGCCGGACGCGCCCAGATCTCGCGCGGTCTGTACGGCGTGCGGCGCATCTGTGGCCGATACCACCACAATCGGCAGGCCGGGGCGCCGCGTCTTGAGCCGCGTCAGGCCCTCGAAATCATGCGTATCGCCCAGATTGAGATCCAGCAGCACCAGGTCGCACGGCAGGGCGTCCAGCCGGCTAAAAGCTTCTGCGAGAGAGCCGGCAAACATCGGTTCAGCCGAGGGATAGGCGCCGTGCAGGGCAACCGCCAGCGCGTCCCTGAACAGGGGATGATCGTCCACGATAAGGACCCTTGGCCCCTCGCTCATCCTGTCCTCCCCGCGCGCGCTGGTAACGTCCGGTTTTCTATCTGTGCGGCGCAGGGCGGACCTTACGCTCCGGCGGGCGCAAGTCGAGTCCCCGCATCGACCTTGGTCGTAGAACTTTGGTCTTAGCACCTATTGCTAATAGCGCGCCTATCAACTGAGGCGGATACTTGCTGGAAAGAAATAAAGAATACCCGGAGGACCGCCATGATTTCCCCGAAGAAACGGCTCT
This sequence comes from Hyphomonas sp., assembly GCA_046291585.1. GTDB lineage: Bacteria > Pseudomonadota > Alphaproteobacteria > Caulobacterales > Hyphomonadaceae > Hyphomonas. The sequence continues at coordinate 2,238 of JBKBRT010000105.1, read as the reverse complement.
TCTTGTCTGTCGCGGGCATGGCCTTTGCCGGTATTGCAAACGCGCAGACATCTGTGGAAGACCGCATCGCGGCGCTGGAAACCATGGTTGCAGAGCTCAGCGCTGAACTCGCCCGGGAACGCGTTCGCAGCGAGGCTGAAATCGTCCGTATAAATACGCAGAGTGCGGCTATGCCACCCGCCGAAAGCCCTGCGCCGCAACAAGAGGGTTTCCGCGTCGGCGATGCAACCATCCGAATAGGCGGCATCATCGATCTTGATGCCCATGTTACCGATCTCGACGGTGACGCGATGGCTTCCAACAACATCGCCCGGGATTTCTATATTCCCGGCGCAACCCCCATCGGCGGCGAGCCTGCCACCTTCACCGACTTCACTGCGGAATCCACGCGTGTCTTCCTGAGCGCGTCCCAGCCTGCCGGCGAGGGAAGTGTCACGGGCTATCTGGAGCTGGACTTCCTTGGGTCGGCGCAGGGCAACGAGCTGGTGACAAACTCCTATTCGCCGCGCCTGCGCCGGGCCTTCGTCACCTATGGCAATTGGCTGGCCGGGCAGGAATGGTCAACTTTTCAGAACACTTCCGCCATTCCGGAGAGCGCGAGTTTCCTGATCCTGTCCGATGGCATGGTCTTCGTGCGCCAGCCGCAGATCCGCTACACTCATGGAAACTGGCAGTTCGCTCTCGAAAACCCCAACACCGCCACGATCACGACCGGCAATCAGGATGCCAACACGCTTCCCGATGGCGTGGTTCGCTATAACTGGAAAGGTGGCTACGGAAACGTCTCGCTCGCTGGCCTGGCGCGCCAGCTGCGCTTCGATCAGCCCGGCCTCACCAAAGCCACCGCAGGCTATGGCCTGTCCGTGTCGGGCCTCCTGAAGGTAGGGGCGCGCGATGACATCCGCTTCAACCTGGTGGGCGGGCAGGGCGTCGGCCGCTATGTCGGCCTTGCGGCGGGCCGGGAGGCTGTCCTCAGCCCCGCCGGTGAGCTGGAGGCCATCCCGGCTTATGGCGGCCTGATCGCCTGGCGCCATCCCTTTGGCGAAACAGCCCGTGTCAATATTGGCTATTCGGGCCTCTTCCTTGACAATCCGTCCTATGTGCCGGCCACAACGACCGCCTCCGTCCAGTCAGCTTACGCTGCGCTCCTCTGGGATGTGGCGCTCAAGGTCACCCTCGGGATCGAGGCCACGCACGGCGTACGCAGGGAAGAGAGCGGCGCAGATGGGGCGATTAGCCGTTTCACCTTCTCGACAAAGTATGCATTCTGATGGAAAGCCTCATAAAAATTACGAAGGGAATGTCGGCCATGAGCGACGATTCAAAAACGTATCCTGTTCCTGAAGTGTTTGTGAAACAGGCAAACCTCACCCCGGAGAAGTACCGGGAAATGTACGCCGCCTCGATTGCCGACCCGGCCGCTTTCTGGGGCGAGCAGGGCAAACGTCTTGACTGGATCAAGCCCTATACCACCGTGAAGGACGTCTCCTGGGAAACCGGTGATCTGCACGTCCGCTGGTATTCCGACGGCGTCCTGAACGTGACCGCCAACTGTATCGACCGCCACCTGGATACGCGCGGTGACAAGCCCGCCTTCATCTGGGAAGGCGACAAGCCCGGCGAGAGCCACACTGTCACCTACCGGCAGCTTCACACCGCCGTCTGCAAGTTTGCCAACGTCCTCAAGGAGCTGGGCGTCAAGAAGGGTGACCGCGTCACCATCTACATGCCGATGATCCTGGAAGCGGCCTACGCCATGCTTGCCTGCGCGCGCATCGGGGCGGTCCATTCGGTCGTCTTCGGCGGTTTCTCGCCCGAAGCGCTTGCCGGGCGCATCGTGGATTGCGGCTCGGAAGTCATCATCACGGCCGATGAAGGTCTGCGCGGCGGCAAGAGCGTTCCGCTGAAAGTGAACGCTGACAAGGCCGCAGGCATTGCCGGCGGCGTCGTCCGGAAGATGCTCGTCGTCAAGCGCACCGGCGGCAATGTGTCGATGATGGAAGGGCGCGATCACTGGCTGCACGAAATCGGCGCCACCGTTTCGGCAGACTGCCTGCCTGAACCGATGAACGCCGAAGACCCGCTCTTCATTCTGTATACGTCCGGTTCCACCGGAAAGCCCAAAGGCGTCCTGCATACCACCGGCGGCTATCTCCTCTGGGCCTCGATGACGCATGAATATGTCTTCGACCTGAAGGAAAACGACATCTTCTGGTGCTCTGCAGATGTCGGTTGGGT
>JBKBRT010000104.1:0-10478 GCA_046291585.1 Hyphomonas sp. | reverse complement strand
TGTATGGCGTAACCATGGGGGTTGCGAATAGGTCGATCGGACTTGCGGCGACGGCTATGGGAGCCTTCAATGGCGCCGAGGGCGATGGCAGCATTGCCATAGGTATCGACAACAGCACTGTGGCGAATTCTGCTGTCTCAATAGGGCGGAACAACTACACCACGGGTCAATTCTCGCAGGCGTTTGGGAGTGACAACGAAGCTGGGGGGATACGCAGTTCGGCTTACGGATTTCTCAACTATGCCGAAGGCGGCAACAGCGCGGCGCTTGGATATGAGAATTCGACATACGGCTTTCAGTCTGTGGCGCTAGGTGCTTTGAATTCCGCCGGAGGCTTTAATGGGTCGGCGGTTGGGGTGGAAAACTACGCGAGTGCCGACTATGCTCTCGCTTTTGGCTGGTTCAACACTGCCAATGCTGAGGAAGGTAACGCCTTTGGCGCAAATAACCGCGCCGAAGGGATGGGCGGCAACGCTTTTGGCCGTCTGAATACGGCGTTTGGTGAGTACAGCTCTGCTTTCGGCAATGGCTCGGCCGCTATCGGCAATCTCAGCAGCGCCTTCGGTTTTTCCAACACTGCGAACGGCAATGGCAGCAGCGCAATCGGCTACCAGAACTCCGCCAACGGACTGGCCAGCGCTGCGTTTGGCTATCTGAACATTGCCGACGCGCTAAACAGCTCGGCTTTCGGGGTTCGCTCTACGGCCACAGCGATCGGCGCGACGGCGATTGGCTATGAAGCCATTGCGGACCGGGAATATTCGGTATCCATCGGGTCGGACGGCAATGAACGCAATCTGATCCATGTGGCCGATGGTCTTCAGAGCACGGACGCCGTTAACGTGCGCCAGTTGTCTGCCGCTCTGGTGACGGTGGGCGGCGGGGGCATTGATCCGGCGCAGGCGGCCGAAATTGCCGCGCTTCAGGCGACGCTGACCGCGCTGCGTACGTCTCTGCAGGCGGCGGAGACCCAGCTTGCCGGATTGCAATCGAACGCGCCCATCGGCACCACCGGGGCCTCTGACGCGCTGGCGCTCGGCGCCGCGTCCAATGCCAGCCAGGCGGGCAGCACGGCGCTGGGCGCGGGCGCGCAGGCGACGGGTGCTCAGTCTGCGGCCATTGGCCAGGGCGCAGTTGCCAGCTTCGACAATTCAATCGCCATCGGCCAGGGCGTGGAAACCACGCGCGCCAATCAGGTGGCCATCGGCTCTGCCAGCAACACCTACACGCTGGCGGGCATCAATTCTGCCGAAAGCCGCGCGGCGCAGTCCGGGCCGGTCTATGCCGTTACCGCAGACGGCGCGGGCAACCTCGCCACCATGGATATAGAGCCCTGGTTTGCGCGGGTGGACGGGCTGGAAACCTCTGTCCGCCAGACGGGCGAGCGGTTCCGAAAACAGTCAGATGGCGTCGCCATGGCGATGGCATTGGGCGGGGCGCAGGTGCTGCAACCCGATCAAACCTTCGCGGTGTCGGGCAATCTGGGCTATTTCGATAATTCCAGCGCGGCAGGCATCGGCGCCATCGGCAAGGTCAGTGAGAATGTGTTCGTGAATGTCGGCTTTGGCGCGGGGCTCCGCTCCGGAACAGTCGGCGGCCGCGCCGGTGTGAGCTGGGGATGGTAATGGAACAGGCAGTGGGACGCACCCTGATGTTCTCCGCCTGGGCGGCTCTGGCACTTGCCGGATGCGCTCAGGCGGAGAACAGACCCTCCATCGCGGAGTTCATATTCGATCAGCTCGGTCCGCAATCCTGCGATCTGATGCCCGCAGAGATGACCGGGCCCCGCCTGAGAGAGATCACTGCTGCCAACCCCGAGGCGCCCGTGGCGCGGGGTGAGTTCCGCGGAGGGCTGGAGGGCGAGTTTTTCGGGGGCAGCGTGTTTGGCGCTGACGCTGAGGGTGGCCTTGTTGTTGGCGTTCAGGGGGCGATTGTTGCCGCGCCCGATGATGCTGTCTCTTATCTCTGTCTGGTCACCGTAACCCTCGGCGATGGGGTCGCCAATGGCAGCGACGTTCCCGTTGTTCCGGAGGCGGATATGGACGCGGCGAACGATGGCAGCCTTATCGCCGCCTATCAGATATGGGACCGGGATGACGCGGGAAATCCGCGCCGACTGGCAATCAGCACGGCCTCATCGGGAACTGCCCGTCTGGCATTGAATGAGGCGGGCCAGATGACGGGCTCGATTGATGTCGAACTGGCTAATCCGTCCGGCGGATCGAATGGACTTGAACCGTTGAACGTTACGCTGACCATTCCGGCAGCGGAAAACATCATCTCACCCGTTATTCGCCTGAGGCGGGACGGGGCAGAGGAGGGATCACAATGAACATCCATACCCCCCAATGGCGGGTTGCCCGGCGCCGCGCGTGGCGCGCCGGCCTGTCGGCTGCCGCAATTTTCACAGTTAGCGCGGCCTTGCCCGTCCAGGCCCAGGAGGCCGAGAGTGCCTCCATCCTGATACTTGACGCGTCCGGATCGATGTGGGGCCAGCTCAAGGGCGGCACGACGAAGATCGAAGTCGCGCGCGATGTGATGGGCGAATATTTCCGTACCCGCAATGCGGCCGAGCCCCTCGGCGTGATCGCCTATGGCCATCGCCGCCGGGGCGACTGCGCGGATATCGAAGTGATTGCGCCCACCGGCGTGCAGGACGCGGCAACGCTGTCCTCCCGCGTCAACCAGATCCGGCCCAATGGCATGACGCCCCTGACGGACGCCATCCGCATGGCGCGGACGCAGATTCCGAAGACGGCGGAACGGGCGGACATCATTCTGGTCACGGATGGCCTGGAAACCTGCAAGGCGGACCCCTGCGCCTTGGCCGCAGAGCTCGCTGCAGAAGGCATCGAGATCCGCGCGCATGTGGTCGGCTTCGGGCTGACCGAGCAGGAAGCCGCGTCGCTTTCCTGCATTCCGGAAGCCACCGGCGGCCTGCTGCTGCGCCCGCAGACGGGGCAGGAGCTTTCTGATGCGCTCGACCAGATCGCCGAGGCGGAACCTCCGCCGCCTACGGAGGCTTTCTTTGACATCGGCCCGAAGGCCGAAGCGGGGCATACGTACAGGGTGTCCTATAAGGGCACGGCCAAGGGTACTGACTATGCCGGGTTCACCAAACGCGGCGCGCCACCGCCCTCGGTCAGTGGCTCCTACGGTGTGATTGGAGGGGGCGCTACGGCCAACAATCCCTTCTCGGTGATTGCGCCGTCTGAGCCCGGCGAATACGACCTGATTTTGTCGGTTCCGACGCGCGGCGTTATCGAGCGCCAGCCGATTGAAGTTGTGCCGGCGTCCAATGGCTTTGACGCCATCGGGAGAGTTGAGCCGGGCAAGCGGTTTACCTTCACCTGGCGGGGGCCCGATCAGGTCGGCCACCGTATCGCGATCGCGAATCCGGGAGATCCTGGAAAAGTCTATTCCAAGAGCTGGGGTTATTCGCTCCACAAGAATGGAAAGATGGGCCTGACAGCGCCCGCCGAGCCCGGCATCTATGAGATGCGTTATGTTTCGGGCGGATATGAGATCCTGTTCTCGCGGACATTTAGCGTGGGCGTTCCGTATCAGGACGAAGACCAGCCAACGAGCGCGGAGCTGTCTGCCCGCGCGGCGACAGCGACGCAGGGGGCCGCGACGCAGGATGACATCCCGATGGTGCGGGCGACCTTCCGCCTGCCCAAGGGCGCGGCGGGGGAGGCTGTTTCCTGGTCGGCGATCCCGCTGGATGTTCCGGCAACGGATGTCTGGGCGCCGCCGAGGAAGCGAGTGACCGCGACGGGCGAGTTCGAGCCTGGGCGGTATGAAGTTTCCGCTGTCAGTGACAAGGGCGCCGAATACCGCGCGGTGGTCGACATCCTTCCCGGCCAGCCGAATGACTTCACCCTGACACAGGCGTCCTCTGGTGGCGCAACTTCTGCGCCTGCCAAGGCTGCATCGCAACCTGTTTCGCAGGGCGGCAGCAATGCGGCGGCCAGCCCGGACGAGGCGATGAAGCGACTGTCCGGTGCGCCGATGAAACGTGGTGCGCTGTCGGCCGCTGAACTTGAAGCCCTGCTTGATCCTTCCAAGGAGAATTAGATCCATGCGTATTCTTTTCGGACTTGTTGCGCTGTTCTTCCTGACGTTTCCGGCGCATGCGGAATTCGTGATTGCCAAATGCTCGATAGCCGCCGGATGCCAGTGCAAGCTGGCAGACGTCACCGTGGCCGATATGGAGCTGATTACCGGCGAAAAGGCGCCAAAGGGCGCCAAAGACCAGACGCTGGTGATGGTGCCGGGGCGCGATCCCTACTGGACGGCGGGAGACCGTACAGAGATCAATGTCACCTATGGCGGGATGGGGCAGTGCGATGTGCAGCTGTTTGATGCCATGGCGCCGGAAGACGGCAACTGGACGATCCAGATAGCGGCGACTGACCTGAGTGCTTGCCCGATGCTGCGCGGCAAGGGCGTTGATATGGGCGGGCTGAAAAGCGCGAGCCGCAATATCCAGTGGGGCGGCAAGTTTCATCCCTCGAAACTGGCCGATGCCGGGAATGTGGAGCAGCGCTGGTCCAAGGTGGGCGAGAACAGCTGGCGCGGGACCATGATGGATGATCAGCGATCGGGCGGCGGGGCCAGCGTGATCCATGGCTACACGCTTGTTAATCCGCGCCTTATCAAGGGCTATTCACTGTTCAATTTCAACATCGACATGCCCTCGGAAGAAGCCGCTATCATGGCCTCGATGGGTATGCCGATGAATTGTCGAAGCTATACGCCGTTCACGGCGCGCAAAAACTAGTATCGCAGTTCTACCAAATGCAGGGGAGCCGAAAGCCTTTTATGGCTTCCGGCTCCCTTCAGTTTCAATGTTGATTCAGCTGGCCGAGCCGATTTCGGTAATCAGTTGGCTGACATCGCCGCCATTCTGATCAAGCATTGCCTGAAACTGAGCGCGTTGCTCGATGGCAAACCACATGCCCATGGCCTCGATATCGGTGACTTTCCAGCCATCATTATCGTTCACGCGCCAGCTGACCATGTGTTCCTTGGAATCGGGCCCCATCACTTTGGTTGTGACGATCGCGTCGCCGGGTTTACGCTCAACGGTGCGGAGAATCTCGACCTCTGCTTCAGAGAAGTTGGAGAGGTGCTCACGCAGCTGGACGCGGGCAAACTGTTGAAAGGCGTCGATGAAGCTTGCCTGGGTCGCTTCATCCATCGTGCGCCAGTGGCGACCCATGGTGAAGGGCGCAACACGCTCCAGATCAATCAGCTCGATAATGCCGTCGGCTTCCTGATCGCTGATCCGGGAATCCTGCAGCGCGGCCAGCGTGCGCTCCACGGCTGTGTTCACCACAGTTTCCGGACCGCTACCTGTATTGGCTGCTGCAGGATAGGCAATGAGCGCGAGCGAGAGGGAAACTGCAAGCCCGGTAACCGCGCGGCGCACCTTGAGGGCAGGGAGTGTCTTCTGGATAGGCATGTTCGGCTCCATGATCTGTCCCATGCCGCAGGACGTGCGAGCATGATGTGGGAGTGGAACGCCTCATGGCAGGCATAGGTTCCTGCGTTTGCTGTTTTCGTCAGGAGGAGGACATGTCCGGGCGGGGGTCTATAGGCGCCTCACGCGTTGATGCAGACCTGACGTTGATCTCCAAGTCCTTGTATTCCAAGGGTTACGACATCGCCGGCCCGCAGAAATTTCTGAGGTGTGCGCGACAGGCCAACTCCCGGTGGCGTGCCTGTCGAAATCACATCCCCTGGCTGAAGGCTCATGAATCGGGACAGATAGCTGACTATATGCGCCACCCCGAAGATCATTGTGGATGTGGACCCCCGCTGCATGGCTTCGCCGTTCACGTTCAGCCACATCGACAGGTTTTGCGGATCGTCGATCTCATCACGGGTGACAAGCCAGGGACCGATCGGGCCAAACGTATCTGCGCTTTTCCCTTTCACCCACTGGCCAGTGCCTTCGAGCTGGAAAGCCCGCTCTGAAACATCATGGATAACACAATAGCCGGCGACGTGTTCGAGCGCGGTGTCTACGGAAACATATTTGGTCTGTTTGCCGATGACGATTCCCAGTTCCACCTCCCAGTCGGTTTTCTCTGACTGTCGCGGGATTTCCAACTTGTCATTCGGGCCGCAGATAGCGCTTGTGGCTTTGAAGAAAACGACGGGTTCTTCCGGAACGGCTGCGCCCGTTTCGGCTGCGTGGTCGGCATAATTAAGTCCGATACAAATGAATTTTCCGACATCCGCCACACAGGGCCCGATCCGGCTGTCGGCCGGCAGAACGGGAAGGGAGGTGAGATCGATGTTCCTCAGCTGAGCAAAAACACTGTCTGAAAGGGCAAGCCCATCCCAGTCATCAACCAGCTCGCTGACATCCCGCAGGCGTCCTTCGGAATCCATAATCGCCGGCTTTTCGCATTTGTGAGGTCCAACTCGTAAAAGCTTCATGACTTCAACTCCTAATTCGTCCAGCCGCCGTCTACGACGTGTATTGCACCCGTTGTGAAGGCGGCCTCGTCCGAGGCGAGGTAGACTGCCAGATGCGCAATCTCAGCGGCAGTTCCGAGACGGCCCATAGGCTGGCGCGCAATGAACATCTGCCGCGCGGTTTCATAATCTCCCTGCGCTGACATACGTCCTTGCAGGGAAGGCGTATCCACGGTTCCCGGACATATGGCGTTGCACCTTATATACCGGCCCGCATAGTCTGCGGCGATCGCTTTGGTCAGTCCGATCACGCCGGCCTTGGTTGCGCCGTATGCGAACCGGTTGGGCGCGCCGACAACGCTGGATGCAACAGAACTCATGTTGAGGATGACGCCGCCGCCATGTGTCTGCATATTGGCGAGAGCCGCCCGCGAGGTTTCATACATCGACGTCAGATTGATGAGCAGTGAGCGGTCCCAGTCTGCGCGGGCACAATCTTCAATCGTGCCGTGATGAACCCAGCCGGCGACATTGAACAGGATATCGAGATCAGAGTGCGCGTTCAACAGATCCGCGATGGCTCGCGGGTCGGTCACATCCAGAACATGGGTTTCAATGTTGGGCGTGGTATTCAGGTCCGTGAGACTTTCGGCGCTGAGGTCGGTTGCCACAACATGCGCACCCTCTCGGGCAAAAGCTTCAGCAGAGGCTCTGCCAATGCCGGCGCCTGCGGCTGTTATCAGTGCCTTCTTGCCTGCTAGGCGGCCCATATCACGCTCCTGCTCTGTTTAGATAGATGCGACGGGCGTTTCCGGACCACACCGCAGGCTGATGACAAGGGAAATAGCGATCTATGAGCCGCGTGGATTGCCGGGCCCATTCGGAATAGCTGCCTGCAAGGTTCAGGACCGGCCAATCGCTGCCCCAGATGACACGATCAGGTCCAAAACTGTCCCGGACATGTTCGACCACCTCTCCGAGGGCGGCGTCATCTGTTCGTGTGCCCGCTTCGGTGAGCAGGCCGGAGAGCTTGCACGTTACGTTTGCTCTTTGGGCGAGCGTACGCAGATCGTCTCGCCACGTGGTCAGATTCCCGCTGGCGATCTGAGGCTTTCCGGCGTGGTTCAGAACGATTTGCAGTCCCGGGTATAGATCGGCGAGACGGGTCATCACCGGCACAAGATCTGCCCGTGCATGGCCATCGAAAACGAGCCCATGTTTTGCCATTGCTTCGAGGGAGGGCGCATAGGCGGGGTTCAGGATCCAGTGCGGATCTGGAAGGTCGGCGATCATGGGCCGCAGGCCCAGTATTGGTGTGTCTGTTGCGTAGCGGGCGATTTCCTGAGCCGCGCCGGGCGCCTCAAAATCCACCCAGCCGACGACGCCGGCCACTCTGGAATCGGCGGCCGCCAGAGAGAGGAGATAGTCGGTTTCTGCCGATGTGGCTGCGGCCTGAACGAGGATAACTTGTGACACGCCTGCCGCGCTTGCCGCCTCCCAGGTGTCGTCAATCTGGAAGTCACGGTAGATGGCGCCAAGATCAGGGGTCATCCAGTCATAGTCACCGCGCGCAAGGCGCCAGACATGCATATGGGCGTCGATCTTGTCCATCACGGTACCGGCGCGTCCCTCGATATCAGGCCCTTGTCCTTCAGGACTGTCCAGAGGACCGGATCGATCTCAACGTTTATCCAGTCTGCGATCTGACGGACCTGATCGGCTGAGCGCGCGCCGGGGATGACGGAGACGACAGCGGGGTGCGCGGCGCAAAATCTGAGCGCGGCAGCGGGCAAGGATGTCCCAAAGGCTTCGCAGATCTCCCGAAGTTCTGCAGCGCGCCTGACCGCCCAATCCGGCGCGGCCGCATAGTCATAGTGCTGAGGGTCTCCGGGCCCAGCGGCCAGCAGCCCGGAGTTGAAGGCTCCGCCCAGGATTACCCTGACACCTGCGCGGTGGCACTCATCCAGAAATTCCACTGAAGAGGCGTGTTCCAGCAATGTGTAACGGCCCGCTATCAGCAGGACATCGAGGTCGAAATGCTCCAGGACATCCCGGCAGACATCGAGTTCGTTGACGCCCAGACCGATCCATTTCGTGCGACCTTCAAATTTCAGGGCCGCCATTTCCGGCAGCGATTCTTCGAGCGCCAGCGCTAGGACTTTGCGATGCGCAGAGCCATGCGTCATCTCGCCGATATCGTGAAGCAGCAGGATATCGACGGCCTGGACGCCCAGTCGACTCACGCTTCCTTCGAAAGACGCGCGAATACCGTCGGCAGAATAATCGAATACTGGAATAAAGGGGGCGGGCGAGGCAAATCCATGATCGGGTATGGAGCCGTTGCCTGCGGGCTCCAGCCGACGGCCAACCTTGGTGGACAAGACCGGGCGCTGCCCGGTTGCCCACATATGCTTGCCAATTCTCTGTTCGCTCAGCCCGTGTCCATAGAAGGGCGCGGTATCCACATATCCAAGCCCGGCGTCATGGGCTGCAGACAGGGTGGAGTGGGCTGCTTCGTCAGTAAGTTCGGTATACAGATTTCCTATCCCCGCAGCGCCGAGGCCGAATTTCGGCAAATGGAGTGCGGGGGCGCCGGGGGTCATTGAGCGACAATCTCTCCGGCCCAAACCCGACCCTGCGGGAATTCGTGATCAATTATGCTCTGTGGCCAGAGATCTACCGAATATCCGGGGGCAGACGGCGCCAAATAACGTCCCTGGCGAATTTCGATGGGGTTTCGGAAATGCTGGTGCAAATGTGCCGCGTGCTCGATAACGCGATTTTCCATTGTGCCGGATATGCAGACATAATCGATCATCGAAAGATGCTGCACATATTCGCACAGCCCCACACCGCCCGCATGGGGACAAACGGGAATGTTTGCCTTGTCAGCCATCATCATGACAGCAATCACTTCATTGACACCGGCAAGGCGGCAGGAGTCGATCTGGCAGAAGCCAATGGCCTGCGCCTGGAGGAATTGTTTGAACATGACCTTGTTGTGGGCATGCTCACCGGTCGCCAGCTGAATGGGCGCAACCTGGCGGGCGATTTCCTTGTGACCCAGTACATCATCCGGGCTGGTTGGTTCCTCCACCCAGTAGATATCATAGGGCGCGATTGCCTTGATGGCTGTTACGGCCTGATCGATGTTCCAGACCTGATTGGCATCCACGCTCAGCTTTACATCCTTGCCGAGCGTTTCACGGAAGAGGGCGCAGCGGCGCACATCGGTGGCAAGATCGCCTCCGACCTTGATCTTGAAGTGCCGCCAACCTTCCGCATACGCTTCTTTCAGGAGCGTCACGATCTGGGCATCGGAGTAACCGATCCAGCCTGCAGAGGTGGTGTAGGCGGGATATCCCTCGCGGATGAGGTATTCGATGCGGGCGGCCTTGCCCGGCGCCTGCTGCGTCAGGCGTGCGAGGGCGTCTTCCTCGCTGAGAAAGTCGGCGATGTGACGGAAATCTATCGCCGAAACGATCTGTTCCGGGGACATCTCGGCCACATAGCGCCAGAGCGGCTTGCCTGCGCGCTTTGACAGCGCGTCCCAGACGGCATTGTTGAGGGCGGCGGCGGCAAGGTGCACGACCCCTTTTTCCGGGCCGAGCCAGCGATACTGGCTGTCATTCAGGAGAAGGCAGGAAGCAAGGCCGAGATCTGCCTCGAACTCATCCAGGCTGCGCCCGATCAGATGCTTGCCAAGGCCTTCAATAGCGGCGACGCAGAGATCGTTGCCCCGGCCAATAGTGAAGGTGAGGCCGTTCCCGTCCGGATCACTGCCGCGCATTTTCAAGGTAGCGTAGGCGCAAGAATAGTCCGGGTCCGGATTCATTGCATCTGAGCCGTGACTGTCCCGCGATGTGGGGAAGCGGATATCGCGTGCCTCGATGCTGTCAATCATGCCGTGGTTCCAGTCTGGTAGGGAAACGGCAGTCGTGATGTGCCACAGCCAGCGCTGCGCCGCATCTATTCCTCCCGCTGGACTGCTTCTTCGTGAGCGGTCTCATGGTTTACTTGTTAAAGAATGAGTGTTTCATATGCAAGCC
>JBKBRT010000103.1:0-10498 GCA_046291585.1 Hyphomonas sp. | reverse complement strand
ACCGGGCAGGGTGGGTCCATCAGAATCACCTCGCAGCGCTCGACCAGTTTGAAGAGGACCCCGCAGGCGTCGCCCGGCGCTTCCTGGAGGCGCCTTACCTCTGGGGCGGGCGGGAGAGCCTAGGGCTCGACTGCACGGGCCTCACCCAGCAGGCATTCGAAGCCTGCGGTGTCCTGCTGCCGCGCGATTCTGACATGCAAAGGGCCTGGACTGGCCGTGAAGTGTCCGAAACTGTCCGTATTTGTCCCCAAAGTGTCCCGCTCTGTCGCGGCGATCTCGTCTTCTGGCGCGGTCATGTGGGGATCCTGACCGACCCCGATACCCTCCTCCACGCCAATGCCCATCACATGAAGGTCGCCGAGGAACCTCTGGCAGAAGCCATTGAAAGAATTGGAAAATCTACCGGACCGGTTCTCAGCGTCCGCCGCATCGATCTCGCCGCCGACCGCGAGAACACGCCCGCCTGGCTCCAGCCCTGAGGGCCAACGCCCTGTTTTTCCAAAGAAAAACCCCGGCCAAGGCCGGGGTTTGACCATCTTTCGATTTTCGAAGCTGGCTTATTCGGCCGGTGCTTCTTCAACCGGGCCTTCTTCGGTCGCCGGGGTGGTCTCAGCCGGCGCAGCGCCCACTTCTGCCGCTGCCGGGGCATCTTGGCCTTCGGCTGGAACAACAGCGCCTTCAACAGGAACCGCTTCTCCGTCGATCAGCTCGCCTTCGCTGGGGACCGGGTCGATTTCGCCGTCATCCGCCACAGGCAGTGGCGCAGGGAAGGCAGGCGCGTTTTCGGTATTGGCTGCCAGATAGGCGATCACGGCCGCCCGGTCTGCATCGCGGCGGATACCGGCAAACGACATCGACGTGCCACGCAGATACCCGGCGGGATTGTTCAGCCAGCCATCGAGATTTTCATAGGTCCAGGTGCCTTCAGCATTCGCCAGGGCGCCGGAATAGGCAAAGCCGGGGATGTGGGCCTTATCGGCGCCAACCGTGTTGTGGAGGTTCGGGCCGGTGCCGTTTGCGCCGCCAGGATTGATCGTGTGGCAGGTGGAGCACTGGCTGGCGAACAGGCGCTCACCGCGTGTCAGGTCTGCGCTCACGAGGGCCGCGCCGAGGTCGAACACTTCGGCCGCAGCGGCTGCGCCCGCGCCGGCCGCTTCAGCCACTTCAATGCAATAATGGAATTGCTGACACATTTTTTCCGAAAGCGTGGCCGCTTCGGTCTCGTCGCCATGATGGGCCGCGCCGCTGGCGAACACCACGTTCGGGAGCTGCATGAGAAACATGATGCCGAGCGCGCTTGCGAGCACCGCTCCGATGATCTTGTTGAGACCGAGCTCTCCCATGGGGCATTCCTTCGAATCTGTAGCGTTATTCTGTCTTGGCGGGCGCCTTTTGGCACGCTAACCGGGTGCGCACAATATAAGGGGTGTCTCTCCAGGGCGCTTCCCCCCGTACTCGCGGCGATCAGACGCATGCCGGAGCCACTCAATACAAGGATTTTCGGCATGACCAGCAAAATTGCCTATCAGGGCGAACCCGGCGCGAACTCGCACATTGCCTGCGGCGAAGCGTTCCCGGGTTTCGAGCCGATGGCGTGCCGGACATTCGAGGACTGTTTCATCGCTGTAGAGCGGGGCGACGCAGACCTCGCCATGATCCCCGTGGAAAATACCATCGCCGGCCGCGTGGGGGACATCCACTACCTTCTCCCGACCACCCAGCTGCACATTACGGGCGAATATTACCTGCCGATCCGATTTCAGCTGATGGCGCTGCCGGGCACAAAGCTGGCAGACGTTAAAAAGGCGCGCTCCCACATCATGGGCCTTGGGCAGTGCCGCAACTTCCTGCGCAAGCACGCCATCGACCCGGTGACGGCGGCAGACACGGCCGGCGCGGCCAGAGAAGTCTCCGAGCTGAAGGATCCCAGCGTCGCCGCTATCGCGCCAAGGCTGGCGGCGGAGGTCTACGGTCTTGAAATCCTCGCCGAGAACATCGAGGACGCGGCCCATAACACCACCCGCTTTGTCATCATGTCCCGCCAGCCGGCTGACATCGATGCCGGTGATGGACCGGCCAAGACGGCATTCATCTTCGAGGTCCGCAACATTCCGGCGGCGCTGTACAAAGGCCTCGGCGGATTTGCCACTAACAGTGTCAACATGACGAAGCTTGAAAGCTATCTGGTCGGGGGCTCATTCGAAGCGTCGCAATTCTATGCCGAGATTGAAGGCCATCCCGATGAGCGTCCGGTGCAGCTGGCATTGGAGGAGCTGGGCTTCTTCTCGCAGTCGCTGAAGATCCTGGGCGTATTTCCCAAAGCGATCAACGCGCGGCTGTAGCTGCCTCCAGGCGCGCCAGCGAGCAGGCGTGCGAGATAGCGGGCTCGATATGCTCGACAAACAGCCGGGCCTTGCCGCGCAGCTTGCCTGACGTCCACACGGCATGGATCGACAGGGAAGGGCCCTGCCATTCGGGCAGCACACGGACCAGGCGCTGATCGCCGAAACATTCCGACGCCAGCCAGGCGGGCGCCAGCAGGATGCCGAGCCCGCCGGCTGCAGCCTCCAGCAAGGTTTCTCCCGACGACGCCCGGAACGGACCATCCACCCGCGCTTCAAAATGCGCCTCGCCCCGGCGAAGGTCCCACACGGTCTGGCGCGTATGCCGGAAGACGACGGCATTGTGGTTGACGATTTCTTCCACGCTCTGCGGCGCGCCGTGACGGGCGATGTATTCCGGCGATGCCCAGAGCACCTGAGGCGCTTCGCCGAGCTTCTTGGCCATCAGCCGCGAATCGCGCAGCTCGCCGAGCCGGAAAGCGATATCCACGCCTTCCGAAACAAGGTCCGTAAGCGAATCGTCGGAGATAAGGTCAAACCGGATGCTGGAATAGGCCGCAAGGAAACCCGGCACGGCAGGCGCAACGACACGCCGCGCGAAAGAATGAGAACAGGAAATCCGCAGCAGTCCAACCGGTGAGTGTTCCAGCCCGCGCGCTTCGGCCTGCGCCTCATCAAACTCGGTGAGGATGTCGACGGCGCGGCGATAGAAGCGTTCACCTGCCTCAGTGAGGCTGAGCGCGCGGGTCGTCCGCTGGAAGAGGGTCGTGCCCAGGCTCGCCTCGAGATCCTGGATCCGCCGCGATACGGTAGGCTGGCCAAGTTCAAGATCGGCAGCTGCGCGCGAAAAGCTGCCCGCATCGGCAACGCGCACAAACAGCTGCATGGCTTCAATTCTGTCCAAGCCGGACCTCCGGAAACTGACGAGCCGCCGTCACGCGGCTGTGTAGGTTGTTCACGACTACTTGCTTTGCCGGGAAAACCCAAGCGGTGGCAATAATGCTGCGACGGGGTATGGAGAACGTTTAATGGCATTGCATCTCAAGACAATTGCGCCTGCGGGCTACAGCGTGATTGTCTCACTCGTTTTTCTTGACAGCTTGCGCTTCAAATTTACCAACGCGCCGGAAACGCAGACCATATTTGGAAAGCTGGACGCCTGGGCGGCCGGCCTGGGCGCAGGCGGGCTCTTCTCGCAGACGGGTCTCTTCAGCCAGTACGTTATCGGCACCGCAGAGCTGGCCGCAGCTGCCTTCCTGCTGGCTAGCCTGATACCCCGGTTCAAACGTTTTCGGGTGATCGGCGCCTTGATCGCTGTGGCCGTGATGACAGGCGCGGTCAGCTTTCATCTGTTTACGCCGCTGGGCATTGATCCCAACAATGACGGTGGCGGATTGTTCGCCATGGCGGTCGTGGTCTGGCTGACCTCCGTAATAGTGCTGGTGGCGGCAAGAGATACGCTGGTCAGTCTGGCTGTGGCCGTTGGAGATGTCCTCGTTCCGCCCCGGCCGTCTGCCTGAAGGCTTTGTCTGCGCGAACTCCTCCCGGCTGCTTGCTCTCATTCATATTGAAAGGCCCTTTACGGATGAAACCCCGCCACCTCTTTGCCGCCCTGGCGCTCGCGACCGCGCCTGCGCTGTTCCTGCCTGCGCCTGCTCTCGCCGAGCCACCGGTTTATACGGGGCGTTTTTCTGACGTCGCCGTGCAGGGACATGACCCGGTTGCCTATTTCAAGGAAGGCACACCGGTAAAAGGCTCCAAAACATTCACTGCCGAATATCAGGGCGCAACGTTTCACTTTGCAAACGCAGCAAACCGCGATGCGTTCCTTGCTGATCCGGAAATGTACGCACCTCAATATGGAGGTTATTGCGCCTGGGCCGTCAGTCAGGGCTACCATGCGAAGGGCGATGCAAGGTTCTGGAAAATCGTCGATGGCAAGCTCTATCTGAACTACAATGCGTCCGTTCAGGAGACGTGGGAAACAGACGTTCCCGGCTTCATCAAAGGCGGAGATGAGAACTGGCCGAAGATCAATAAGTGACGCCGCCATTGAAGCGTCGGCAGACAACGTGCAGCGCCTGTTCCAGTTTGGAGCAGGCGTTTCTGTTTGCGCGGATCAGAACTGTCGTGCCGGTACAAGGAGTCAGACTGCGAGATCAGGAAAGCGGAAGATCTGCGCTGACATACCGTGCAGGCAATCTATCATATGCGTCATAACGCATTGATTTCAAACATAAAAAAACGGGCGAGACCAGCTCGCCCGTTTCATGTGAAGAATGTCCGTAGACTTACTTCTTTTTAGCGGCCGGCTTTTTGACGGCAGGCTTTTTAGCTGGTGCAGCTTTGGCAGCAGGCGCTGCTTTGGCTTTCACGGCCGGCTTTTTCGCCGGTGCAGCTTTTGCAGCAGGCTTCTTAGCCGGGGCTGCTTTAGCGGCCGGAGCTTTTGCGGCCGGCTTTTTGGCCGGGGCTGCTTTGGTGGCAGCTTTAGCGGCGGGTTTCTTTGCAACTGCCATGTCTGATCTCCTATCATCTGGCCCGCCAATAATATCGTGATTCGGGAGAAATCAACTGCTGATTTTCACAAATGAGGAGAATCTGTGGAGCGCTCCGTATACGGTCAATGGTTTCTGAGGGCCCATACCTTCATGATATGGTGGGCAATGGCGGTCGGCGGCGGACAGAAGAGCTCGGTATGCGTGCCATTGAGAATGTCGCGCATCTCTTCGCGTGTGACCCAGCGCGCGCTCTCTAGTTCATTGGAGTCGATGGTGATTTCATCGGAGTCAGCAGGCAGAATAAAGCCCATCATCAGAGAAGATGGGAACGGCCATGGCTGACAGGCGATGTACTCAGCCCTGCTGGGATCACAGGCGATTCCGGCTTCTTCAAGCATCTCGCGAGTGGCTGCCTGCTCTATCGTTTCGCCGGGCTCACAGAATCCCGCAAGACAGGACATGAAGCCGGGCGGCCAGAACTTCTGCCGGCCTATGAGCGCACGCCCATCCTTCACTGCAAGCATGATCGCGACAGGATCGGTACGCGGAAAATGTTCGGCGCCACACATCGCGCACTGTGCCTTCCAACCGGCCTCGACGATGCCATTCTGCCCGCCGCATTTTGCGCAGTGCCTGTGGCTCTGATGCCACAGGAAAAGACTGCGCGCGGTGGAGGCGCAATTGGCATCCATGTCCGGCATGCGGGCGGATGCCTGCCGGAAGTCTACAAACTCGCCCACGCCTGCAATCAGAGAACCGGCAAGATCAAACTTCTCGGGAACTTCGATTGCGAAGACCGGCGCGCCGGTCTTGTCCTCGCCCAGAAAGAGGCGCGCGCTGCCAGGGGATACCCGGAGGACTTCGGGACCAAACCAGTAGAGCCCGCCATCGCGTGCAAGGAAGGGATCTCCCGCGCGCAGCAGAAAGATAAGGGCGGTTTCTTCCGCGATTGCAGTTTCAAGCCAGGCTTCATCGGTGCGGCGATGGGCGGCGCGGTTGATGGGCTTGGCGGCGAGGGGCATGTCATTTGAGTTCGTCATGGGCCAGAGGACTAGATTGGTTTTCGGGGGAAGGGAACACCGGACGCCGCGCCAGCCTTGCCACCTGTCTGCCTCTACCCTGCCGCAGTTGGATGACTTATTGTCTCCATACGTTTGAGGGGACGCTCATCATGAAACGCTTTATCGGTTTGCCTTTGGTCGCGCTAGTTGTTTGTGGCTGCACCTATTCTCAACCCCGGCAGTCCTTCGCGGATGTTCCGGAGCCGCCTGCGCCGTTTGAAAGTCGCTATGCCGGGTTTGAAGTGCAGGCGCAGGATGAAACGCTCGCCGTGTTTGAAGATCCCGCCCTGGACGGGTTGCGCGACACTTCCCTTTCGAAGTTCCGGAGCGAGGAGGAATTCAAGGACTGGATCAAGGCAACCCGCTCAGCCGCAGACGCGCGCGACATCGGCCAGCCTTATCCCATACCTCCCGCCGCGCCGCCGTCGGCTGATATGGCGATGGCTGTCGGTGCCCCGCCGCCGGCCGCAGAGGCCGCGCCATCTGCCGAAGTCGCGGTCACCGGCAGCAGTCTTCCGGGGGCGGCAGACAATCCCGAGATCACCAACAATCAGAAAGCGGGTGTCGATGAAGGCGGCATCCTCAAACAGATCGGCCAGCATCTGGTCATCCTTCAGGATGGGCGTCTGTTCGTCACCGATCTGATGCCCGGCGGGCAGGCGGGACTGAAGCTCTCCGACCGCGCCAATGTCTATCGCTCCAGCGATGAAGACACCTGGTATGATGAAGTGCTCGTCGCCGGACGCACAATTCTGGTGACGGGTTATTCCTATCGCGAAGAGGCCACCGAATACACTGTGCTGAACCTTGGCGAGGACGGGAAGGTCACCCGACAGGCAACCTTCTACATTTCCTCGAACGATTACTATTCGGGCTCCAACTACGCGACGCGGATGATTGACGGGAAACTGGTCATCCATACGCCGATCTATCTGACCGGACGCGGCTGGTGGGACGAACTCGACATCCCCGTGATCCGCGAATGGCGCCAGGAGGAGGAAGACGGCTTCCGCGAGCGTACGGAACTTGAAGACGGTTGGCCGTTGTTCAGTGCCACCGACATCTGGATGCCGGTACAGCAGACCCTGAAGCCGGTGATCCATACCGTGACGGTCTGCGATATTTCAGGGGTGACCGACACGATCATTCCCGCCTGCAAGGCGACCGCGATTGTTGGCACAGAGACGCATGAGTTCCTGGTCACGAAAGATGCCTTCTGGCTCTGGATGAGCCCGTCGAATGAAGAGCGTGCGCGCGAGATCAACAGCGATGGTCCTCGTCCCAACTGTTCTTCCGGCCAGCGTCCCGAGCTCTCTGATATCTCGCCATCGGCGCTCGTGCGTCTGCCGGTCGATGGCGCCAAGCCTTCAGTGCTGGGTGTGCGCGGAGAGCCGCAGAACCAGTTCTCGATGGACATGGATGCCGGAACCTTCCGCGCGGTGCTCGACTGGCGCCACCGCGACTGCAGACCCTGGCAGAGCAAGGAGGAAGCTGACCTCACCTTCTTCGATGCGCCGCTTGATGAGCTGAGCGATGTGTTCCACGACACGGCAGGCGGGCGCTATTTCGACCTGCCCACGCCCGGCGCGTCCGACTATGAAGCCCGCTTCACCGAAAAGCATCTCGTCTATGGCGCGCGTCAGGGATGGGGCAGCTGGCCCCCCAGTGAAGGCGAGACCCGTGATAGCGGCCGCGCGATCATTGTGCCCGTGGATGCGCCGGCAGCACCCGTCACGGTCGAGCTATCCCATGACGTCATCCGCGCCGAACGCGCAGGCCCCTATATGGCGCTGACCGGATACCACGATCATACCGGGCTCAGCCTGTCGTTGATCGACCTCAGGACGGATCCGCGCGTCTCCGGTACACTCACCCTTGAAGGGCGGTATGAGAGCGAAAACCGCAGCCACGCCTTCAACAGCCGCATCGATGCGGACGGGGCGGGCCTGATTGGCCTGCCGACTGTTCCGGGGTCAGAGGAGGCCGACCGCTGGTGGTGGTGGTCGAGTAGCTCCGACATGACCTACATCGCGACGTCGGCTGATGGCGGTCTGTCTGAAGCTGGCCAGTTGGAGGCCACGCGCCGGGATCCGGACCTGCCTTCCCAGACACTTTATGAGTGCGAAGTCTCCTGCATCGACTGGTATGGCAACGCACGGCCGATCTTCACCGGCGGGCGCCTTCTGGCGCTGATCAATTCAGAGCTGGTCGAAGGTCAGCTCCGGAACGGCAAGGTCGCCGAGATCAACCGGATTGATCTCACCGCGCCTCTTGCCGATTAGAAATTCAGGAAGCCTCAGCCCCGGCGGTTTGATGCGCCGGTGTTGAGGCGTTCGATCAATTCCGGCGTCACGGAGCCGGAAACGCTGAGGCCTTCGCTGCGCTGATACTCCCGGATCGCGTTGGCGGTCTGAGGGCCAAGCACGCCGTCTGCCTCGCCGGAGAGAAAGCCGAGCCGTGAGAGCGCTGTCTGCACAGCCTGAACCTGAAGCGGGTTGCCGGTATTCCAGCGTTGCGCGCCGAAACGGCCATTGGCGAGCGCGATGCTGGGTAGTTCGCTCCAGACATCGGCCGCTTCCATCACTTCCCGGACCGTCTCCGGCGGGATGCGATTGATCAGGTTGCGGGCCTCAAGCGTTGCGCCGCTGTCGCCCTGCCGGGACGCAAGCTCGAACCAGTAGAGTGCTTCCGGGAGATCCTGTTCGGCCCCGATACCTTCAGCGAACATCACACCGAGATTATACTGCGCGTCCAGGAAGCCATGGTCGGCCGCCTTGCGGAACCAGTCGACCGCGCCCTGTTCATCCAGATTGCCGCCTTCGCCCTCCGCCATGAACAGGGCAAGGTCATACATCGCCCCGACATGCCCGGCTTCAGCGGCGCGGGAGATCAGGCTGCGCGCCTGGATCATGTCCCGGTCCACGCCGATGCCCTGTTCATAAAGCTTGGCGAGGTCATACTGCGCGGGCGCGGCGCCTTTCAGCGCAGCGCGGCGGAGAAGGGGAATTGCCGCGTCCAGATCATTCTGCGCCAGGAAAGTCTGCGCCAGCTGATATTGGGCAATCGCGTTGCCGGCATTTGCTTCGGACTCGACCGTGACAACCGCCGGGATGGGAGGATAGCTGGCTGCAGGCTGCGGGCTGAGAGAGGCGATTGTGGGCGTCGCGTCCGGCGGGGATGGCGCAAGGCGGGCGACGGCGTCGGGTTCCGGCCCGGTCCCGGTGTTCTCAGTGGATCCGAAGATGTCTTCCTCGATGGCACCTGCGGCGCTGTCGAACAATTCATCCTCTTCGGGCGCGCCGGCCGGGATCGCGGTAAATTCGCCAAGGCTTCCGGCTTCCGCGAAGGCCTGAAGGTCATCTTCAAGGGGAGCGGCCGAGGCAAAAATCGGGTCGACATAAGTGTCGACCGGTCCCGACAGGGAAGGTTCATGGGGCTGCTTGCCGCGAAGGTAGAGATACCCGCCCGCCGCCGCGCCGGTCAGGACAGCGGCCGAGGCGGCAATCAGAAGCGGCGCGCGATTGTTGCTGCGAGGTCCCTGATGCGCAGGGGACACCGGAACCCGGCGTGATTTCGTCTGCGTGTCGGCAGCGGCCAGCGCAGCCCGGCGCGCGCGGGCGATGTAGTCACTCGTCTCGTCGCCGCGGTCCGCAGCCGCGTTGTCGAGCGTATCGATCAGGCCTGCTTCTTCTTCGCGCGATGGATCGGGTGTGGTTTCAGCAATGAAGGCAGCCCCATCCTCTTCGTCATCGAAGATGTCGGACTCGCGCGTCTCGCTGCGGGCCTCTTCAAGCCCGGCAAGTTCTGCCAGCGGATCATAGTCGTCGGCCCGAATGTCGGGCTGCGCAGCATCAGGCAGGCCCGCCAGGAAGTCTTCACCGGCAAGATCGTCCTCGAAGGCGTCATCGAACATGTCTTCGGCGTCTGCCTCAGCATCAGCGCCCGCGTCAGCGGTTGTCTCGGAGGGCGTCGCCGCGCTGCTCAGCCGTTCAACGGCGGCGCGGATCGCGTCGAAGTCAGACCCGTAGGGGCTGTCCTCGTTCTCCTCAGAAGTCGCTTCAGTCTCTTCCGGCGCGTCCCAGTCCGAAAATCCGAAGCTGAAATCCGCCTCGTCTTTTTTGTCGGGCGCGGCCATCAGGTCTTCAAAGGCAATTTCCGGAACGCCGGCTTCGAACCTGTCTTCTTCTTCGTTGTCGTCGTCAGCGGACGGCAGGGTGTCAGCTTCTGCATAAGGGTCGGTTGGCGCTTCTTCGGTAAAAGAGAGCGGCGCTTCCGGCGTCAGAGCTGGCGGAGGCAGATCGGTGCCGGGCGGAAGGGTGAAGGCTTCGAGGCTTTCCAGACGCGAGGCGAGCGCGGCTATCGCGCGCTGCATGGGCGAAAGCGATTCTGACGACTGGCTGTGGATGTCTTCCAGACGCTCGGACACACCGGCAAGGGCGTCGGAGAGGCGCGCATCGGTGGCCTTGCGGCTCGCTTCGATTTCCTGTGCTAGTGCGGTGAGTGCTTCGTCCTGGCGTTTTTGAAGGCGCACGGCCGCGACAGTGACCTGCTCGCCAACCTGCTCGATCGCTTCGGCGCTGTTGATCTCGCTCTCTTC
>JBKBRT010000102.1:0-10498 GCA_046291585.1 Hyphomonas sp. | reverse complement strand
ATGACCGCCTCAGACCGCTTGACTTCCCCCGGCAGGCTCGTCAATAAGCGCGTTTTCCAGATTCACCCCTGATCAGAAGGGCCGCGACATGGCCAAACCCGCAACCATCAAAATCCGCCTCAATTCGACGGCTGATACCGGCTTTTTCTATGTGACGAAGAAGAACCCGCGCACGATGACCGAGAAAATGGTCCAGCGGAAGTATGATCCCGTCGCGAAAAAGCATGTCGACTTCAAAGAAGGCAAGATCAAGTAAGGTCTTGTTCCTTTTGGAACTTTTCAAAGAACCCGCGCTTTCCGGCGCGGGTTTTTTCGTGGGTCAGACCGCCGGGCGGCCATCCTGCAGCTTGCGCGCATCCCGCAGTTTCGGGAACAGGAACGCCGAAACCCCGGCAATGCCGATGGCTGCCAGACCCCCGCCCACCACTGTCACCACCGGCCCCAACGCCGCCGCCATGAAGCCGGCCCGCGCCTCGCCCAGTTCGTTGGACGCCCCCACAAAGATCGAATTGACCGCATTCACCCGGCCCCGCACCTGATCGGGGGTCCAGACCTGCACCAGGATCTCGCGGATATAGACCGATACCATGTCAAATCCGCCAACCAGAATGAGCGCCAGGATCGACACCCAGGCGAGGGTCGAGGCGCCAAAAACCGCCGTGGCCAGCCCGAAGAGCGCCACTGACACCAGCAGGATCCAGCCAGCATAATCCCGGATCGGGAACGCGGTGATCAGCGCGATGGCAATGATCGCCCCGACGCCCGGCGCCGCCCGCAGCAGGCCGAGCCCCATCTCGCCGACCTCCAGAATATCCCGCGCATAGACCGGCATCAGGGCAATCGCCCCGCCCAGCAGCACGGCGAAGAGGTCCAGCGTGATCGCGCCCAGCACGATCTTCTGTTTCCAGATATAGCTGAAGCCCCCCAGGAGGCTGGAGAGGGTCGTAGGCGCCTTGTCGATCTGCTGGACGGGCTTGGGGATCGTCAGGATAAGTGTGGCGCCCACCGCAAAGAGGGCCGTGGCGGTGCCATAGGCGGCCACCGGCGAGAGGCCATAGAGCAGCCCGCCCGCCACCGGCCCGGCAATGGTCGCCAGCTGCCAGGAGGAGCTGATCCAGCCAACCGCGTTGGGAAACACCTCGCGCGGCACCAGATTGACCGCGAGGCTCGTCGAGGCCGGCCCATAGAAAGCCCGGGCCACGCCGAACATCGTCAGCACGCTCAGCACCAGCACCGGCGCAAATTGATCGCTCGTGGCAAGGTAAAGGATGGCACCGGCGCAGGCCATCATCAGCAGCATGGCGCAGCCCATCACGAGGCGCCGGCCGATCCGGTCTGCGGTGTTCCCGGTGACCACCACGAGGCAGAGCGCCGGCAGGAACTGCACCAGGCCGATCCAGCCCAGCAGTGCCGGGTCGCGCGTGGCGTCATAGATCTGCCAACCCACCGCAACCGAGAGCACCTGCACCGAAAAAGAGGTGAAGAAGCGCGAGATGAAATAGCGGGTGTAGGAGGAATACCGGAACGCTTCGAAACGGTCAGACATGAACGCGCTGGCTCCAGGGTAGCTGGTCAGCCGCTGTGGGGCTCAGAGAGGCCCAAGTCAATCAGGCCGCAATGCTCTGGACACGGTTCCGCCCGCCGGTCTTGGCCTGGTAAAGCGCGGTGTCCGCTCGGCGCATCAGATCGTCAGTCGTATCCTCAGAGCCCTGGAGTGTGGATACACCGGCACTGACGGTAATCCGCAGGCTCAGCGTGCCCCCAAGGGCTTGAAACTCCTCAGCGGCAACAGCCTTTCGGATACGCTCGGCGGCGGCGCAGGCCAAATCGCCTGGGGTGTTGGGCATAATCACAACAAATTCTTCGCCGCCTGTGCGGCAGACAACATCGGTAGGCCGAACGTTCGCTCGCAAGCGTTTGCCAATTTCCCGCAACACATCATCGCCTGCCTGGTGGCCATGAGTATCGTTGACGGGTTTAAAATGATCAATATCCGCCATCATCAGCGAAAGAGGATGCTGGCCCCGCATGGCGCGCTGCATGTGCTGTTCCAGCTGGCCGTTCATGTAGCGCCGGTTGTGCAGGCCGGTGAGCTGGTCAATCACCGAAAGCTCAAGGCCCCGGTCCACGCGCTGGCGCAGGATGTCGATATAGCGGGTCCGTCGCGTCTGGGTGCGGATGCGGGCGGCCAGCTCCTGCCGGTCAATGGGTACGGTGATCATGTCGCTCGCGCCGATCTCAAGGCCCTTCAGAGCAATGGCGCGGTCATGCGGATCGCAGATCAACACGATCGAGATGGACCGCGTGACAGGGTTCGTCTTGAAATGTGCAATCATCTTCAGGGGATCAAAGCCACGGGCGAAAAGGGAGAGGATCAGGACATCGACGCGCTCAGCGCCAAGGTCGCCCATCTCACCGGCTTCTGTCAGGGTGGTCGCCTTGTGCCCCAGCGCGCGCAGAGTATTGGCCAGCCGCCCCGAGGAGCGGGCGTCGTCGTCCACAATGAAGATGCGCGACGGGCGATCCACCTCGTCGCGGTTAAGCTCTTCCATCGCGCCGGATCGGATGCCGCTCGCTTCGCGCTGGCGCAGCTCGGAGGCCACCGCATTGTAACGCATCAGCGCAGTGATGCGGGAATTGAGCAGGAAGTCGTCTATGGGCTTGGTGAGAAAATCCACCGCGCCGGCGGCGAGTCCCTTTATCCGGTCTTCCATCTCGCTGAGGGCAGTGACCATCACGACGGGAATGTAGGAGGTGGCAGGATCCGCCTTCAGCTTCTGGCAGACTTCAAACCCGTCCATGCCGGGCATCATCACATCCAGCAGGATAATCTCGGGGTTTTCACGCCGGGCGACTTCCAGCGCCTGGGGACCATTCTCCGCCATCAGGACGGTATGATACTGCGCCTCAAGTTTCGCCTGAAGCAAACGGCGGTTTGCTTCGATGTCGTCAACGACGAGGATACGGGCAGTCATGCCGCCGGTTCCTTGGGCATCAGGCCTTCGACGGCGCGGATGAAGGAGGCGATCTGGATGGGTTTGGAGAGATAGCCCTCGCAGCCGGCCTCGCGCACGCGCTGTTCATCTGCGCGCATGGCAAAGGCGGTGACGGCGAGAACGGGAATATGGGCGACTTTCTTGTCGTCCTTCAGCCAGCGGGTGATGTCGAGGCCGGAGACTTCCGGCAGCTGGATATCCATGATGATGAGGTCGGGGAGCTCCTTGCGGGCAATTTCCACGGCTTTGGCCCCATCACGGCACTGAAAGGTCGTGAAGCCGTATGCGCCCAACAGGTCGCAAAAGAGGCGCATGTTGAGTTCATTGTCCTCAACAACAAGCACCTTTCCGGATCGCTTCTTGACCATCGATATCCGATTAGTTGACGATTCGCGCGGGCGTGAGTGCGCCAGCTTCAGCTATACTGCAAATTGTTAACGCGCCTTTACGCCTGCCGCAGGGCGTGTTTGCGGCGGGCTTCGGAACATGGCAGGAACATGTCTGTCATGTCGAGTCTTTGCCGCGATTGCCAGTACAGGAGCGAGGCTGAACTCGCCGCCTGCCCCGCCTGTGGCAGCCGCAGGATTGTGTCTCACGGCGCGCTTTTCAGCCTCTCGATCGCGCATGTTGACTGTGACGCCTTCTACGCGTCCGTAGAAAAGCGAGATAATCCAACGCTTAAGGACAAACCTCTGATCGTGGGCGGGGGTCAGCGCGGCGTGGTGACGACCTGCTGTTACATCGCGCGCCTCTATGGCGTGCGCTCGGCCATGCCGATGTTCAAGGCGCTCAAAGCCTGCCCGGACGCGGTGGTGATCCCGCCGGACTTCCGGAAATACCGGGAAGCGGCCAAGGCGATTCGCGCTGAAATGGACCATCTCACGCCGCTGGTGCAGCAGGTTTCGATCGATGAGGCCTATCTGGACCTTTCGGGAACCGAGCGCCTGCACGGCGCCCCGCCGGCGGCGAGCCTTGCCCGGCTGGCCCGGAATGTGGAGCGGGAGGTGGGTGTCACGGTCTCCGTGGGCCTCTCGGCCAACAAGTTTCTTGCCAAGACCGCCAGCGAACTCGACAAGCCGCGCGGCTTTGCCGTGCTTGCGCCGGAGGAGGCCGAGGCGTTTCTGGCGCCCCATCCGGTGGGCTTCCTCCACGGGGTCGGCCCGAAATTCGCCGAGTCGCTGGGCAAGGATGGCTTCTACACCATCGAGGATATCCAGAAGGCGGACCTGAAAAGCCTGATCCGGCGCTATGGCGAGACCGGCGACTGGCTGAAACGCTGCGCCCATGGCCGCGACAACCGGAAAGTGAACCCGCATGAGGACCGCAAATCGGTCTCCAGCGAAACGACCTTTTTTGAGGACACCGCCGATATCGGCATCCTTGAAGACCATCTCTGGCGCCTCAGCGTTAAAACCGCAGACCGGGCCAAGGCCGAAGGCGTTTCCGGCCGCGTGGTGACGCTGAAGCTCAAGACATCTGACTTCCACCCCCTGACCCGGCGCATTTCCCTCACCGGGCCGACACAGCTGGCCCAGGAAGTGTTCCGGGCCGCCCGGCCGCTCCTCCTGAAAGAGGTAACGGGCCGCGCGAAGTATCGTCTGATCGGGGTGGGCCTGTCTGAGCTCTCCGATTTTCGCGCGGATGGGACAGACCTGATCGATCCCAAAGTCGCCAAGCGCGCGGCCGCCGAACGTGCGTCAGACCTCGCCCGGGCCAAGTTCGGCACCGGCGCCGTTGTGACCGGGCGGGCGGCAAAATCCATCCGGAAACCTGAGGGCTGACTCTGCCGCTGCGGCAGGTTAGGACGAGCCCGAACACTTTTAAGGAGCCTGCCCCATGTCCACGCCCGAAGCCCGCCTTGACGCCCTTGGTATTGAACTGCCCGTGCCGATGAAACCGGTGGCCACCTATGTGCCCTTCGTCATCACCGGCAACATGCTGTTCGTTTCCGGCCAGGTTTCGGCAACCGCGGAAGGCCGCATTCTTGGCCGCCTGGGCGAGAATATGGAGCTGTCGGCCGGCCAGCAGGCCGCGCGCGTGTGCGGCATCAACCTCATCTCGCAGGCCAAGGCGGCCGTGGGCGACCTCAGCCGGATCAAGCGCGTGGTGAAACTCGGCGGTTTCGTCAATGCGGCGCCGAGCTTTGTGGATATTCCGCAGGTCGTGAATGGCTGCTCGGACCTGATGGTCGACGTGTTCGGCCCGGAAGTCGGCGCCCATGCCCGCTCGGCCGTTGCCTGCCCGACGCTGCCGCTCGGCGTGGCCGTGGAAGTTGACGCCATCTTCGAGATCGCCTGAGGCATATCATGGCCCGCCGCTTTGCCCTGAAGGACTTCGCCTACGCCCATCGCGGGCTCTGGATGAAAGACGGCCTGCCGGAGAATTCCCTCGGCAGCTTCAGGGCGGCGGCGGATGCCGGGCTCGGCATCGAGTTTGACCTGCGCCCCTCGGCCGATGGCGAGGTCATGGTATTCCATGACCCGCTGCTGGAGCGCATGACCGGCGCGGAAGGCCAGTTCGAGAGCCATCCGGCCAGCGACCTGAAAAGCCGTCGCCTGAATGGCGGGGAGGAGCCCCTGCCCGCCTTCGCCGACCTCCTGTCCTTCTGGCCGCGCGATCTGCCGATGCTGGCGGAAATGAAGATCGACGGGAGCACCGATCCGGTTGCCTTTGCCGGAAAGGTCGGCGCGCGGCTGCTGGACTGGCCCGGCCTGGCCGCTGCCATGAGCTTTTCCGACATCGCTGTGCGCGCGCTGCCCGAGGGGCTGATGCGCGGCCAGCTGATCGCGCCGAGCGCTCAGTATGGCGAAGCCTATTTCGACGCCTTCGCCGGGCGCGCGATCGCCGATGGCATCGATTACCTCGCCGTACACTATACTGACGCGGCGCGCGCGGCAGCGGCCACGGCCGCAACGAACATGCCGTTTGCGGTCTGGACCGTGCGCGCGCAGGCCGATCTTGCAGCCTTGTCGCCTTATCGCCCGGCATTGATCTTCGAACACTTCAGTCCGGTGCTGGCGCTGGGCGCCTTCGCGCCCTAGATCTAAGGGTCATGGACGCCGCCCTCCCCCAGATCAGTTCTGTCTCCTCGCTGTCCGGCATTGATCCGGCCGAATGGAACAGCGTCGCCAATCCCCCGGGCCTTCCCTACGATCCGTTCCTCAGCTGGGAATTCCTCGAAGCTATGGAAAGCTCTGGCGCGGCCACCCCGCGTACCGGCTGGCGCGGCGCGCATATCCTGGTGCGCGACGGCAATGAACGCCTGCGCGCAGCGATGCCGATGTGGTTCAAATACCATTCGCGCGGCGAGTTCGTATTCGACCAGTCCTGGGCCGAGGCCTGGGAACGCGCCGGGGGAAGCTATTATCCCAAACTCCTCTGCGCTGTGCCGTTCACCCCGGTCACCGGGCGCCGCCGCCTCGTTGCGCCGGGGCCGGACGCAGAGCTTTACCGCGCCGCCCTGCTCGACGGGGCGCTGCAGCTGGCAGAGCAGACAGGTGTCTCCTCCCTCCACTTCAACTTCATCGAGGACGGCGAAGCCCCGGTGTTTGAGGAAGCCGGTTTCCTCTCCCGAACCGATCAGCAGTTTCACTGGCGCAATAACGGGTACGGATCATTTGACGATTTCCTCGCCAGTCTTTCCTCGGAGAAACGCAAGAACCTGCGCAAGGAACGCGCCAAGGCGCAGGCCGACCTCACCTTCCGTCATGTGCAGGGCGAGGAGATCACCGAAGAGCATCTCGACATCTTCTTCGAATTCTACATGGACACGGGAAACCGAAAGTGGGGTTCACCCTATCTGACGCGCAAAACCTTTTCGGTCCTCCGGGAACGGATGGCCAGGGACATCCTCTTCATCTTCGCCTGCGAGGGGGAGGAGATCATCGCCGGCGCGATGAACCTTGTCGGCTCCGAAACGCTCTATGGCCGCTACTGGGGCACGCTCGACGCGCGCCCGATGCTGCATTTCGAGACCTGCTATTATCAGGCGATTGATTACGCCATCCAGCATGGCCTTAAAACCGTCGAAGCCGGCGCACAGGGCGGCCACAAGCTCGCCCGCGGCTACGCCCCCGTTCTTACTCATTCGGCCCACTGGATCGCCCATCCGGGTTTCCGCGATGCCGTCTCCGATTATCTGGAGCGCGAGCGCGCGGCAGTTGACGAAGACATGAACTATTTGCGAGACCGGACTCCGTTCAGGAAAGAATAGCAGATCACATGACCCTTCACGCCGCCTACGACCCCGAAAACATCTTTGCGAAAATCCTGCGCGGCGACATGCCGAGCCTCAAGGTGTTTGAAGATGACGTTGCCCTCGCCTTCATGGATGTGTTTCCCCAAAGCGAAGGCCACACGCTGGTGATCCCCAAGGGCATCGAGGCCCGCAATTTTCTCGACATGCCGCCGAATTATCTGGGCAGTTACATGCTGCGCGTGCAGCGGGTGGCCAAAGCGGTGGAGTGGGGCCTGAAACCGGACGGGCTGCGCGTGATGCAGTTCAACGGCACCTCAGCGGGTCAGACGGTCTTCCATCTGCACTTCCACGTCATCCCGGTATGGGACGGCAAGGACCTCGGCCGCCACGGCACGGGCACGATGGCAAAACCTGAGGAGCTGGAACCGATTGCGGCGAAGATACAGGCTGCGATCTGATACCCTGACGCTCCCTCGCCTCTTCGGGTGGGGGAGTTCAGAGCCGCGGGATCAGATGCCCAGCTTCGCCTTCAGGATATCGTTCACAGCCTTCGGGTTGGCCTTGCCGCCGGAAGCCTTCATCACCTGGCCGACGAACCAGCCGAGCGTCTGGGGCTTGTCCTTCACCTTGGCGACCTGATCGGGATTGGCCGCGATGATCTCATCGACGACCTTCTCGATCGCGCCTGTATCCGTGACCTGTTTCAGGCCGTGCTTCTCGACGATCGCGGCCGCTTCGCCCTCGCCTGCAATCATCCGGGCAAAGACATCCTTGGCGATCTTGCCGCTGATTGTATCGTTTGAGATCAGCTCGATCAGCCCGCCGAGCGCGCCGGCGGAAACCGGACTCTGCGACAGCTCAAGGCCTTCCTTGTTGAGATAGCCAAACAGCTCCTGCGTCACCCAATTGGCGGTCAGCTTTGCGTCGCGGCCCCTAGCCGCTTCCTCAAAGAAGGCGGCCTTGTCGGCGTCCGACGTCAGCACGCCCGCATCATAGCGGGAGAGGTCGTAATCCTTTTCAAAGCGCGCGCGCTTCTGGTCCGGCAATTCGGGCAGTGACTTGCGGATCTCTTCGATCCATGCCTGTTCGACTTCCAGAGGCAGAAGATCCGGGTCCGGAAAATAGCGGTAGTCATGCGCGTCTTCCTTCGAGCGCATCGAGCGGGTCTCGCCCTTTACCGGATCGAACAGGCGGGTCTCCTGATCCACCTTGCCACCGCCCTCGATGATCTCGATCTGGCGGCGGGCTTCATACTCGATGGCCTGCTGGATAAAGCGGTAGGAGTTCATGTTCTTGAGCTCGCAGCGCGTGCCCAGATGTTTGAAATCGCCCGTCTCACGGAACTTCTCATATTGGCCGGGACGGCAGACCGAGACGTTCACGTCGGCGCGCAGATTGCCCTTCTCCATGTCGCCGTCGCAGGTACCCAGCGCGATGACGATGGCGCGCAGCTTCTTGACATAGGACGCGGCCTCGGCGGGCGTGCGGATGTCCGGCTTGGAGACGATCTCCATCAGCGCGACGCCCGAGCGGTTGAGGTCCACATAGGTGGAGTTGGGGTCCATGTCGTGGATCGACTTGCCCGCGTCCTGTTCCAGGTGCAGGCGCTCGATACGGCAGGGGAAGGAGTAATCCTCCTTGCCCGGCACCTCGACATCCACCTCGATCTCGCCCTCGCCCACAATGGGGTGGGCAAACTGGCTGATCTGATAGCCCTGCGGGAGGTCTGGATAGAAATAATTCTTCCGGTCAAAGCGGCTGTAGGTGTTGATCTGCGCCTTCAGGCCGAGGCCGGTGCGGATCGCCTGTTCGACGCAGAAGCGGTTGATCACCGGCAGCATGCCCGGCATCGCGGCGTCCACGAGCGAGACGTTGCAGTTGGGGTCCGCGCCAAAGGTTGTCGACGCGCCCGAGAACAGCTTCGCATTCGAGGCCACCTGAGCGTGGATTTCGAGCCCCATGACGACTTCCCAGTCGCCGGTTTCGCCTTTGATGCGGTAGGGGGTGCGTTCGGTCATCGCTTCTCTCAATCAATCCTGCGCAGATTCAAGGCTCTTCTAACCCTCCCCGGCGGGGCCTGTCGAGCCATGCTGACACCGCAGGGGGCAGGTCCATTGAAAGGCGCCGGAAGGGCGTTCATAGTGCCGGTCATGCAGGCCCGTTCAGCCCGCAGGAGCGACCGTTGGAAAGCGCATGCTGTTCAAGATGATCCTTGAGGGCGCAAGGGAGGAAGAGCGCGGCATCGCGCGGGGCTTCCTGAAGCATATCTTGGCGGGGTTTGCAGGCGGCCTTGCGCTTGGAGGCGTGCTGGTTGCGGGCATTTTCCTGATATTCAGCGATCTGGAGCTGAACGTGCCGTTCGTGTTCGTGGCGGCAACGCTGCTGCAATTTGGGCCCATCGGCGGGCTGATCGGGGCGGGCGTCTATCTGTCCCGGATCACCGATCGCAGCTGCGGGGAGGATGTTTCCGAGGACGAAGACGACGACACGCCAGGCGGTGGCACCAGAGCCCCGGTCACCGGGACCAAAGCTGCGCGCGCGCCTCGCCGGCCTAGATCTTCCCCTCTTCCCGCGCCCGCCTGACACGCTCTGCCCGCGCGGCCATCTTCTCCTTCACGGTGGCAGAGGGGGCCACACGGGCGGGCGCTTCTGCGTCTTCGTCGGAAAGGGGCGCAGGGGCGGCAATGTCCGCCTCTTTGGCCTCAAGCTTGCCCTCGGCAATCAGCTTGCGCCGGCGCGCCGCAATGCGGGCTTCCCGATCAAGCTGGGCTTTGCTCTTGCCGCCGATGAAACCGCCGAGACGTCCCTTGCTGACCGGCGCCTGGCCACGGGATTTGAGGTCTCCGGCGTCTTCCCTCCGGCGTTTGAGCACCGTGGAAATGCGCCAGGAAACATACGCCGCCACCAGCACGCAGACGAGCAGCATCATGCGCATCTCCGGCGCAAACAGACTATACCCGCTCTGCGCCAATATACCGCCCATCATCACGAGGGCGGTGGCGAGAACAACTGCAAAAATTACAAAATAACGAACCATACGGCCCAGATTACCACCAGCGACCGGGCTTGGCCACAAAGCCAGCGGCATCTTCCAGCGCGCCGCCCACCCGGAAACAGGCGCTTTCATCCAGCGCCTTGCCGATCACCTGCAACCCGAGCGGCAGCCCGCTCGCCGAAAGCCCTGCCGGAACCGCAATACCCGGCAGGCCGGCAAGGTTTGCCGTCACGGTGAACACATCATTGAGATACATCTCGATCGGGTCGCCGGATTTCTCACCGAACGCGAATGCCGGAGACGGGCATG
>JBKBRT010000282.1:0-2466 GCA_046291585.1 Hyphomonas sp. | reverse complement strand
GATATGATGCCCAGCTCGGCTATGTGCTGGATGCTGCGGCCGAGCGGATCACGACGCTGCTGCCCCGTGTGCCGGGCGACGCGGTTGTTCAGCTCACGATCAATCCGGCGATCCAGCAGAAAACCCAGACCCTGCTCACCGAGCGGCTCGCCAGGGACGGCAAGGCGCTCGCTGCCAGCCAGGTCTCCGCCATGATCGTTGACCGCAATGGCCGCGTGGTCGCGCTGACCGGCGGGGTCGATTACACCGTCTCCCCCTTCAACCGCGCCACCCAGTCCCGGCGCCAGCCCGGCTCGGCGTTCAAGCCTTTCGTCTATGCCCTGGCGCTGGAAGACGGCTACTCGCCCTATGACGTGTTCAATGACCGCCCGATCAGCATCGGCAAATGGCAACCGGTCAATTATAGCGGTGAATATCACGGGCCGATGACGCTGTCGGAGGCCTTCGCGCGCTCCACCAACACGGTCGCCGCCGAGCTTGCCAATGAAACCAGTCCCGAGCGTGTCGCTGCCCTGGCCAAACGTTTTGGCATCACCAGCGAGATGAAGCCCTTCCCCTCCATTGCGCTCGGCAGCCAGGAAGTCAGCCTCTGGGAACTCGTGCGCGCCTACGGCGTCTTCCAGTCCGGCGGCTTCCAGGCCGAGCCTTTCCTGATCGAGCGGGTCACCGATTCGCGTGGCCAGGTTTATTACGAACATCCCGTGTCGCAGCGCGAACGCGTGTATGCCGAAGACCTGACCGCAGAGATGAATGCCATGATGATGCGCGTCGTCAGCGCCACCTTCGGCACCGGCGGGCGCGCCCGCATTCCCGGCTGGACCGTCGCGGGCAAGACCGGCACCAGCCAGGATTCGCGCGATGCGTGGTTTGTCGGCTTCACGGCGGCCTATTTCGGCGGCGTCTGGGTCGGCAATGATGACGATACCGCGATGAAGCGCGTCACCGGGGGCGGCCTTCCGGCAGAGCTCTGGTCAGAGATCATGAAAGTCGCGCATGAGGGGCAAAAGCCCGAAGCCCTCTTCGGCGCCAATCGCGCCGTGGTGCTTGATCCGGCAGCCGAAGAGCGCATCACCTTCTATCGCGGCATGGCCCAGGCCTTCGCTGCCGCCTCCGGCTCCTCCCGCACCGCCAGCCGCGGCGGCCCTGTTCAGCAGGCAGAATAAACGGAAAAAGGCCCGGCGGCCGATAGGCGCCGCGTCACTTCGGCCGTCAATGTATTCTGTAGGCAGAATATTTGCTGGCGGCTCAGCCAATTCCCGGCGCGCAGACGCGGTTGCGGCCCTTGGCCTTGGCGTCATAGAGGCTGGCATCGGCTTTCTGGATCAGTTCGCGCGCGGTCATGCCCGGCTGGTACTTTGCCACGCCAAACGAGGCCGTCACCTGGGGCAGGGGCGCTGCCAGGCCGTCGGCTTCATGCACGGTCTTGCTGAGCGTGTGCTTGATGTTGACCAGCCGGTTATAGGCCGCCATCAGGTCGCTGCCGGGGAAGATGATCGCAAACTCTTCGCCGCCATAGCGGGCCACCAGCTTGGGTTCATTCGCACTGCTCGCGATCAGGCGCGCAAAATTCTGCAGCACCACATCGCCGGCCGGATGGCCAAAGGTATCGTTCAGCGCCTTGAAATGATCGAGGTCGGCCATCGCCACGCACAGCGGTTCATGCGTGCGCGCGGCATGCTCCATCGCCTCTTCCAGCGTCTTGTCAAAGGCGCGGCGGTTGGGAATGGAGGTCAGCGGATCGCGCAGGCTCTGGGTGCGCACTTCGTCCAGCTGTTCGCTCAGGGTCGAGATCAGGCTCTGCGACCGGGCCAGGCCCTGGTTCAGCTCCTGGGTAATCGCATTCATCCGCCGGTTTTCCTCGATCAGCCCGGAAACCAGCGTGTTGAACTGTTCGGGTGAATTGGCCTGGGGCAGGTCCTGCTCCAGGGTCGAGAGGGTTTCGGAAAAAGCCGAGTTCTGCTGCAGGCTTGCCCCGATGACGGACAGCACTTCATTGACCTCGTCGCCGATCGCCTGGCTGATGTCGTGGGTGGCAAACACGCTCTGCTCTTCGGCCAGATAGGCCTGGAACAACAGTTCGATATCATAGGCCGAAATCGCGTCCTGCCCCAGCAGCAGCTCGTCAATCTCCGCCACCAGCGCCGGATCGGCCTTGGTCGAATAGGCAAACCACACGGCATAGGCATTGGGGAAGGGTGCGGTCTTGTACTTCTCGCTGAGCTGAAACACGCGCACGGCGGCCTTGCAGGCCTCGCGGAAATCCAGCTGCGCCCGTTGCTCTGACGGCGTTGCCAGCGGTGCTCGATCAATCAGTTGCGCGCCCATTTTGGGTCCATTCTTGCCATCTTGTGTGCCAGTTTCTACCAAGAGAGGGTTTGGGGACGGTTAATACCGGATGAGATGTTTGTTTTTGGGGCGTGACCGGAGGCGTCCTCTACTGACCGGTTTTGTCACCCATCTGTCCGG
>JBKBRT010000101.1:0-10529 GCA_046291585.1 Hyphomonas sp. | reverse complement strand
AGCACATGATGGTCGAGCGCGTCGCATAAGGCATTTCCTGCTTTTTCATTAGGATCGAGCCCCTGAAGCCAATGGTTTCAGGGGTTCATCATTTCTGACTAAAACTTCTCACCGCCCGCTCGCATGAGCCGGAGAGCTACCCCTACCCACGCACCACAGGTCCCCTCCCCATGACTATGGGGGCTGCGAGGAGCAGCAATCGCACTGCGATTGCCCGAGCAGCGGGTGGGGCACCGCTCAGTAAAAATAAAGCCTATTCAACAATTTGCGCCCCCTCCGCCAACGAAAACCCCATCCCAATCAACCGCTTACAAAATATCCCCCAAAACCTTCTCCAACCCCACCCAAACCGGGCGTATCCTCCGCCCCATGATCAACCTCGCCGCCCTCCACCGCGTCCGCAAACATCCGGTCTTCGCCGGATACTTTGACGCCGTGCTGCCGATCTTCTGGCCGGTGGTGTTCTGGTATCTGCTGCGCGTCGCCGATCAGATGGACGCGCATGGAAACTGTGATGTGCTGGTCCAGGTCCACTGGTGGGGCCGCATCGACATCACCTACTATGGCGACCCCGCGCCCAGCCCCTCCGCCTACAGACCACTTATCCCCACGCGCAAAGCCTGGGATGATCCCTGCTGGTCGACCTCACTCCCGGCAACTCTCAACGCCGATGACGCGCACGCCCTTATCTTCCCCTGCT
This sequence comes from Hyphomonas sp., assembly GCA_046291585.1. Lineage (GTDB taxonomy): Bacteria > Pseudomonadota > Alphaproteobacteria > Caulobacterales > Hyphomonadaceae > Hyphomonas. The sequence continues at coordinate 9,829 of JBKBRT010000101.1, read as the reverse complement.
TCAGCGGGGGCTTCGAGGGAAAAGCGTTTGCACTGCAAACGCCCCGAGAAGGAATGAAGGGGGCCTGCGCCCTCACAGCACAAGCCGACACGTCCTAGCTTTAACCTGACCCCGAACTCAACCCAACACACCGGCCAGCCCCCGCTGCGTCCGGCCAAACGTGCTGACGCAAATCCGTCTCCACCGTATTCACCGGAAAAGTTCCAATGAATTCATATGAATTATAAATAATAATCAGGTCTGCCCGGATATAATTGAGTATTTTAGGAGATGTTTTATTTAATTCGGGACGGCCCGGTGTAATCAATATTTTCAGGGCCACATGTATTGAACGGAATACTCCCTCCGTAGCAAAGAAAGCCAATCCCATGGCCGATCAAAAAAACCAGAACAATCAAAACAACCAGAACGCTCCAAACAAGGGCGAGCCGATGACCGAGCAGCAGAAACAGGCTGCCGAAGCCGAGCGTAACAGCAAGGCGCCTGGCTCGCAGGACAAGAACCAGCCCGCCGCACCGGGCCATGACACCGATAAAAAGTAACACGCCTAAGATCTTCAGATCTCCCCCAATCTGAAGCACCTGTGAGCCGCTTATCGTTCCGCAAGGAGCGGTATGCGGCTTGCGGGTTTCTGCGTAGTTCACATCGTCATTATAAGGATTAATCGCTTTGTCAAACCGCGTCTCCAAAAGGCTGGTTACCTTCAAAAAACCCTTCCGCCTTGACAGTATCGAGCGGCAATGGCCCGCAGGCGATTATACGATCGAGACCGAAGACGAGCCCCTGGACAGCAAGTCATCTGTTGCCTATCGCACGATCTGCACAACCATGATCCTCCATCCCCCCTCGGGAAAATCCGGTCGTCACATCTACATCGAGATTGAACCTGCCGAACTGGACGCCGCCCTCAAGCGCGACCGCGAAGATCAGGACCTGGCGCAGAGCGAAGGCCTCACCGCCTGATCAGCCCCGGCCCTTGCGCCAATTACATTCGGCATGTGCCAGTTGCAGATTGGTCGCCGCGTCCGTTCCGCCACGCGCTTTCGCGCGGATATGATCAAAGCTCGGCCGCAGCTTTTTCCAGAGGGTGGCATGGGCCAAATCGAACCGTTGCCGTGGCATGGGCTGGCCGCAAAGGGCGCAGAGACCGTCCTGTTTATCCCAAAGTGACCGGAACTGTCCCGAGTCCGGCGGCGTATGGCTCTGGCTCACAGCCCCTCCGGGATCGCCCAGCCCCGCCGCGCGCAAGCCGCCAGCACCGTATTGCGCAAGAGGCAGGCGATCGTCATCGGCCCTACCCCACCCGGCACCGGCGTGATGAACCCGGCCACTTGCGCGCAGCTTTCGTAATGGGCGTCGCCCACCAGCCTGGTTTTCCCCTCGCCTTTTTCAGGCGCCGGAACGCGGTTGATGCCCACGTCAATGATCGCCGCGCCCGGCTTCACCCAGTCGCCCCGCACCATCTCCGGCCGGCCTACCGCTGGCACCAGAATGTCCGCTGTCTGGCTGATTTTGGCCAGATCTGACGTCTTGCTGTGCGCGATCGTGACCGTGCAGTTTTCCGCCAGGAAGAGAAGCGCGGCCGGCTTGCCGACGAGGATCGAGCGGCCGATCACTACAACGTTTTTCCCTGAAAGATCAGGGCCTAAGGCGCGCTTGGCGAGGATCACGGAGCCCACCGGCGTGCAGGGCCGCAGGCCCGGCTTGCCAAGGCTGAGCCGGCCCGCAGAAACTTCCGTCAGACCGTCTACATCCTTGTCCGGATTGATCTTTTCAATCGCCGCATCCGCGTCGAGGCCCTTGGGCAGCGGCAGCTGCAGGAGGATGCCATCCACATCCGGGTCTGCGTTCAGGCGCTCGATGAGGCGTTCAACTTCGGCCTGGCCAGTATCTGCGGGCAAACGGTGGTGGATAGAGACCATGCCGGCGGCCTCTGTCATCTTCACCTTGTTGCGGACATACACCTCGCTGGCCGGGTCTTCGCCGACCAGAACCACCGCCAGGCAGGGCTGCCCCGAAAGCTTGGAAACTGCAGCCGCTACTGCAGATCGCACATCTGCCGCCACCGCATTGCCATCAATCTTTACCGCTGTCATCGCCCGCCAGTCCGCTGATCCGGGCCGCGAGGTCGGGCGGCCCCTCGATTTCGAGGCTTTTTAGCCGGTTCTTGCCGCCCGTCACCACCCTGACGGCAGACTTCGGCAAGCCGAGCGCTTTTGCCACAAGGGCCTCAACCGCTGTATTGGCGGCGCCTTCGGCCGGAAGCGCGCGGACGCGCAGCTTCAGGAAGGGCCGCCCCGCTTCATCCGCCGACCAGCCCTCAAGCCGGTCAAATGCGGCCTTGGGCTGGACACGCACGGTCAGACGGTGACGCATCGGGTGACAGATCCGGCCATTTTCAGGACACGTCCGGACAGATCAGAACGGCACCAGCCCATAGGCATACCGCGCGATGACCTGGCGCAGGAAGAAGATGATCAGCAGCACGATGAGCGGCGTGAGATCGAGCCCCTGCATCTGCGGAAGCAGGTTCCGGATCGGCCGGTAGACCGGCTCGGTCATCCGCTCCAGCCCCGACCAGATCGAGCGGACCGTCGGGTTGCTCAGGCTGAGGACGTTGAAGGTGATGAGCCAGGACAGGATCGCCTGGATGATGATGATCCAGGTGATGATGTTCAGGATCACCAGAATGACGTCGAGAATAGCGGCCATCGGCCCGGACTCCATAACGCGGCTAAGCTTGCGCCCGAGACTTAGGGGGCGCCGCCGTTTGAGGCAAGCGCAGCTGTGACGCGGGCTTTCCTGAAGGAAAGGTTTGGCATGAGACCGACGGGCGCCTAGTTTGATATACCTTTTGATGGATATATCCAATGCTGCCTGCCGACTTGCCGCTGCACCCGCTGACGGGCTTTCAGAGGGCCATGCTGATGATCGGCACGGTGTCTGTCAGTGCCGGCATGAGCATCAATTTTGTGGTGGTGACGCCGCTGGCTCGCAAAGCGGGCCTCAGCGAGATGGATGTGGCGGGGTTCATGACTCTTTCCACGATCCTGTTTGCGGTGATGATCCCCGTCTGGGGCCGGATTGCCGATCTTGTGGGCCGCAAGCGCGTGATGGTGTTCTCGCTGTTTGCCACCGCGCTGACCAATATGGCGTTTCTCTTCGCGCTGGAGGCGGGGCTGGCGGGGGTGGTGACGGGCACGTCGCTGCTGTTGATGCTGTTCTTCGTGCGCGCGTGGTTTGGCATTCTGGCGCCAGGCCTGCAGCCAGCTGCCATGGCCGCGATGGCCGACGCGACGACGCCGGCCAATCGCGCGGCGGGTCTGGGCATGCTGGGCGCAGCGATGGCGATCGGCTCGATCATCGGCCCGGCGGGCGCGGCGGTGCTGGCGCCGTTCGGGGCGCTGGCGCCGCTGTGGGGGACCATCGTGTTCTGTGTTCTGGTGGGCCTGCTGATCAGCTTTACACTGCCCCGGACGGCGAAACGCGCGCGCAATGCCCCCCGCCCAAAACCGCTGGCGCTGACCGACCGGCGGATGCGGCCGCATCTCCTCTTCCTGCTGATCTATTTCATTGCCATCGGCATGATGCAGCAGACGCTCGCCTGGTTCATCGAGGACCGATACCGGCTGACCGAGCGGCTGGGCGAGGACGCGGGCAAGACCGCCATCCTTTATACGGGCATCACCTTTGCGTGTTACGCGGTCGCCGCGCTGATCGTGCAGTTTGGCTATATCAACCGGGTAAAGCCTGACCCGCGCAAGGTGCTGCCCATTGGGCTGGCGATGGTGGCAGGGGGCTATCTGGGCGCCGATGTCTTCCAGGAGCTTTATGTGATGTATGCCTGCTTCTTTGTGGTGGGCGCGGGGGCGGCGCTGGCGATCCCCTCGGCCAATGCGCTGGGCAGCCTGTCGGTGAGCCGCGAGGAGCAGGGGGCGGCGGCGGCGCTCCTGTCCGTTGCCCCGCCGGCCGGCTTCATCTTCGGGCCGCTGCTGGGCGCGTGGCTCTACGGGATCAGCCATGCGCTGCCCTTGCTGGGCGCCGCCGTGATGGTGGGGGCGCTGGCGGTTTATGCGGTGCTGGTGACCGCGAGAAAGCCCCTCGCGGCAGGCTGACCGGCGCGCCCCGCGCCCTGCCCCGAGGAAAGGGTTTGCAAGGGCCAGCACGCGGCATAGCTTGTCCCGCACAAGGGCGCTCTGGGGGCGCTCTGGGGGCGCTCCGGGGGCACACGCATATGGCAGAGACCGAAACGCCGCTGCATCCGCTGTCTCCGTTCCAGCGCGGCATGCTGATGCTGGCGACGATTGCCATGGGCGCGGGCATGAGCATCAATTTCGTGGTGGTCGCCCCGCTGACGCGCAAGGCGGGCCTTGGCGAGGTGGAGGTGGCGGCGATCCTCACCCTCTCCACACTGCTCTATGCCGTGATGATCCCGCGCTGGGGCCGGATTGCCGACCGGGTGGGCCGCAAGCGCGTGATGGTGTTCTCCCTCATCGCGATGGGGGTGACCAATATGGCGTTCCTGTTTGCGCTGGAAGCGGGGCTGGCGGGCGTCATCACCGGCACGTCTCTCATCCTGACACTGATCTTCGTGCGGCTGTGGTTTGGTTTGCTGACGCCGGGCCTGCAGCCGGCCTCGATGGCAGCGATGACCGACGCCACCACGATGCGTGACCGGGCCGCAGGCCTCGGCATGCTGGGCGCGGGGATGAGCATCGGCTCGATCCTGGGGCCGGCGGGGGCCGCCGCGCTGGCGCCGTTTGGTGCGCTCGCCCCGCTCTGGGGCACGATTGTATTCTGCATTCTCGTCGGCATCCTTCTGGGTGTCTCTCTGCCCCGCACCGTCAAGCGGGCCCGGGACGCCGTACGGCCCAAGCCGCTGTCGATGATGGACCCGCGCGTGCGGCCCCACCTTCTGTTCCTGCTGTCCTATTTCATCGGTGTGGGGATGGTTCAGCAGACGCTCGGCTGGTTCATCGAGGACCGGTATGAGCTGGCCGGAGACAATCCGGCCGCTGTGGGGCAGACGGCGGTCTTGTATACGGGGATTGTGTTTTCCTGCATGGCGGTGGCCACGATTGCGGTGCAGTTTGGCTATATCTCCCGCCTGAAGCCCGACCCGCGCAAGGTGCTCTGGATCGGCCTGGCGCTGGTGGCGGTGGGCTATATCGCGGCGGACGTGTTTCACGCCTTCCCCATTCTCTGCGCGGCATTCCTGTTGATCGGGGCAGGCTCTGCGCTGGCGATCCCCTCCGCCAATGCGCTGGGCAGTTTGTCGGTGAGCAGGGAGGAGCAGGGATCGGCGGCCGCGCTGATGTCGGCGGCGCCGCCGGCGGGGTTCATCTTCGGGCCATTGATGGGCGCGGGACTTTACCAGGTGAACCATGCCCTGCCGCTGATTGCCTCGGCGATGCTGGTGGGGTCTCTGGCGATCTATGCCATGCTGGTGACGGCGCGCAGGCCGCTAGCCGAGGGCTAGCGGCCCGGCCCGATCACATCGCGCTGATGCCGCCATCGACTTTCAGTTCGGCGCCGGTGACGAGTTTGGATTCGTCCGAGGCCAGATAAAGCACGGCATAAGCGATATCGTCAGGCTCTCCCACCTTGCCCAGCGGCACCTGGCGAGCGAGCTTTTCAAGGCCTTTTTCCTCGCCGAACATTTCCTTGATACCGTCCAGGATCGGCGTGTTGATGAATACGGGGTGCACGGAGTTACAGCGGATCTGGCCGCCGGTCTTGGCAAGGTGGAGCGCGATGGATTTCGACATATGGCGCACCGCCGCCTTGGCCGTGTTGTAGGAAATATAGTTGGCGCTGGCGATGATGCCGGCGATGGATGAGATGTTGACGATGGAGCCCAGGCCATGGGCGCGCATCAGGGGGATGGAATATTTGCACCCCAGGAAGATGGAATCGACGTCCACCGCCTGCACTTTCCGGAAGCGCTCATAGGTTTCGTCCTCGACCGAGCCGAGGCCGCCGATGCCGGCATTGTTGACGAGGATGTTGAGGCCGCCCATCGCGTCATGCGCTTTCTGGGCAACCTCTTTCCACTGATCTTCGCTGGTGACGTCATGCTGGAAGGCAAAGGCGGTGCCGGGCCCGTGGGCCTCGTTGATGGAAGCGGCGACCTTTTCAGCGCCGGCGCCATTCACATCAGTGACCGTGACCTTGGCGCCTTCGCGGGCGAACATGCGGGCGGTGGCTTCGCCGAGGCCCTGGGCCCCGCCTGTGATGAGTGCCATTTTACCTGAAACGCGGCCCATTGAATTTCCTCCTGATTTTTTCCTAATCCCAGCCCTAGCAGCCCGCTTCCCCGCTCGCCAAGCCCGGCTTTTGCCAGATCGATGAAATTTCAAACGATCCGTTCAGCGGGCACTTACCTTGCCTGTGATATGCGGGCGGGATGCCACGGCGCCTGATTTACCTCCTCCTGACGGCCTATGCGATCGCCTTTGCCTTTGGCGCGATGACGGCTGTGCGCTGGCCCTCCATCGTGATGGTGATGGGCTGGATCGTGACCGATGATGTGGCCGGGGGGCTCAAGGCCGTGGACTGGCGCCAGCTGGGCATTGCCCATGGCGGGGCATATCTGCTGGCGGCTGTCTGCTACTACGCCGCCGCCGCGACGCTGGCCGCGCGCAAGCCGGGCGCTGTGCTCTGGTATGTGATGGGGCTGGTGGCGTCGATCCCGACGATTCTCCTGGTGCATTTCGACCCGGAATGGTGGCTGAACCCGAGCGCAGGCGAAGGCGCGATGGCCGGCATGGCCGCCGGCGCGCTGCTGCTGCTGATTGCCGTGTGGGAGCTGCGCTATCGCTCGCCGGAGGAACTGGCCGAGGAGCGGGAGATGCTGGAGGCGGTGCCTGCGCCGGTGGTTTATCAGACCGCGCCTGCGGCCCCGATCATTCGCAAGAAACGGCCCCCTGTGTTCATCGCCGATGTGGTGGTGCAGCGCCAGCGGGCGATGTTCATCGCCCAGGCCCGCCGCAAGAAGCTGCGCCGCGCCGAGCGGATGGCCGCCCGGGCCGGGGATGACGCCGAAGACTAGAGACCCCGTTGCCGCTGCGCGCGCTTCGCCCTACCCTGCCGGCGACAGACGCCCGTGGGGAGGCAACACCATGCTGACATTTCGCCGTATCGCGGGGCTTGCCCTTGCTGTGCTTTCTGGCTGGCTGCTGTGGCAGGGTCTGGAGGGGGTGTTGCTGATGACCTCGCGCGGCAGTTCGCTGGCCCAGGCGGTGGACCTTTTGAACGGCTGGCGGTTCCTCGCCTCGGGCGTCGGGATCATCGGCGGATTGCTGGCGGCGGCGAATATCCGCTTCGGCGCGACGCTCAGCCTGCTGGGCAGTCTGCTGTTTGCCGCGCTGGCAGCCGCCTTCATTCTGGCGGGCACGGATTCGAGCCTCTGGATGGATGAAGTTATTGGCGCGGCGGGGATGATCGTATTGACGGGCGTTCTGCTGTTTATCCGCAGACCCTAGGTCCAGTTTACGGCCTTTGCAGATTGATTTTGAGACGAGAATGCCTAGGTTGGCGCCAGATTCGCACCAGCCTTCTCAAAGGAATATATTCCCATGGCAGACACCTATGACGTCGTCATCATCGGCGGCGGCCCCGGCGGCTACAATTGCGCCATCCGCGCCGGCCAGCTTGGCCTCAAGGTTGCCTGTATCGAGATGCGCGGGACACTGGGCGGCACCTGCCTGAATGTCGGCTGCATTCCGTCGAAAGCTCTGCTGCACACCTCTCACCTTTTCAGCGCCGCGCAGAACGAGTTTGCCGCCCTCGGCATCAAGACCGGCAAGGTGGAACTCGATCTGGCGCAGATGATGGCCCAGAAGGACGAGGCGGTGGAAGGCCTGACCAAGGGCGTCGAATTCCTGCTGAAGAAGAACAAGGCCGAATACATCAAGGGCAAGGGCAAGATCCTCGGCAAGGGCAAGGTCGAGGTCGCGCTGGCTGACGGGGGCACCCGCGTGCTGGAAACGAAAAACATCGTCATCGCGACCGGCTCTGAGCCCGCTACCCTGCCCGGCATCGAGATCGACGAGGAGCGGATTGTCTCCAACACCGGCGCCCTCAGCCTGAAATCGGTGCCCAAGAAGCTGGTGCTGATCGGCGCGGGCGTGATCGGGCTGGAGATGGGCTCGGTCTGGGCGCGGCTCGGCTCGGAAGTCACCGTGGTGGAATATCTCGACCGCATCCTGCCGCCGGCGGACGCGGAAGTGGCCAAGGAAGCCGAGCGCACCTTCAAGAAACAGGGCCTCGCCTTCAAGCTTGGCAGCAAGGTGACCGGCATCGAGAAGACCAAGACGAAGCTGAAAGTGGCCGTGGAGCCTGCCAAGGGCGGGGCCGCCGAGACGCTGGACGCCGACGTGGTGATCGTTGCCATCGGCCGCAAGCCGTATACGGAGGGCCTTGGCCTCGAATCCGTGGGCGGGAAAACCGACAAGCGCGGCGTGATCGAGGTGACCGACCATTTCAAGGTGGCCGATGGCGTCTGGGCGGTGGGCGACTGTATCCCCGGCCCGATGCTGGCACACAAGGCCGAGGATGATGGCACGGCCGTGGCCGAGCTGATCGCGGGCAAGGCCGGTCATGTGAATTATGACCTCGTGCCGAGCGTTGTTTATACGAGCCCCGAGATCGCCTGGGTCGGCAAGAATGAGGAAGAACTCAAAGCCGCCGGAATCGAGTACAAGAAGGGCAAGTTCCCCTTCATGGCAAACTCCCGTGCGCGGACGAACCATGAGACGGTGGGTTTTGTGAAGATCCTTGCCGAAAAAGGCACCGACAAGATCCTCGGCGCGCACATGATCGGCGTCGGCGTCGGCGAGATGATCGCCGAGATCTGTGTGGCGATGGAATTTGGCGCAGCCTCTGAAGACATCGCCCGCACCAGCCATGCCCACCCGACACTTTCCGAAGCCGTTCGCCAGGCGGCGATGGGCGTCGAAGGCTGGACGATGCAGATGTGAACGCCTGCCCCTGCCCCGGCGGCATGTCAGCTTGTGACAGCCGGGGCAGCGCATGGCAGCCTTGTGCAGCTGCGTTTTACCGCGCTTGGCGCTGGACGCAGGCGCCTTGCCCTCTTACTTTGGGCCACATGTATACTCACTTTGGAGCCGGATGGATGGTCAGGCCGCTGGAAGCAGCGGACATCCCCGAATGCCGTGACATCTTCACGGATTGTCTGACGGATATGCCCTGGCGCGAGCGCCATCGGGGGCAGCATCTCGCCTTGCGCCGGGCGCTGGAAACCCAGCCTGCCTGGGTGGCCGAGGAGCCCAATGCCGGCATCGTCGGCTTTCTGACACTGCAGGTGCCAACAGACTATGTCGACCATCTGTTCGTGGACCGCGACTGGCGGTTTTGCGGCGTTGCCCGCGGATTGCTGGAAGTGGCCCGGCAGGAAGCCGCCGGGGCGCTGAGCCTTGATGTGGATTCGGAAAACCTGATCGCGCGTCGCGCTTATGAAGCCCTTGGCTGGCAGGTTGTGGCCAGCACCGGGGGTTCTGGACGGGCGCGTCAGATGCGCCTTGTCGGCCCCTGAGGGGATGACCCCTGCCACCCCGGATACGGTTTATGCCGCGCCTGCCGAATGGGTCGCGCGGGGCGCGGGCGCGCAGGGCAACCTCTTCCTGACCGGACGCGCCGGCACGGGCAAGACGACCCTCTTGCGCAAATTCCTGGCTGAAGCGGGCGAGAAAGCCGTTGTTCTGGCGCCCACGGGCGTGGCCGCGATGAATGCGGGCGGTCAGACCATCCATTCCTTTTTCAAGCTGCCCCCGCGCCTGGTCGAGCCGCAGGATGTGCGCCGCCTGCC
>JBKBRT010000100.1:0-10612 GCA_046291585.1 Hyphomonas sp. | reverse complement strand
GACCGGAGAGCCTCTGCGCGCCCAGCCCGGCCAGGACATCGTCGAAACGCAGCTGGAGCCTTATGTGCGCGAGGATGGCGGCCTGACGCCGGAATTCATGCGCGGCAAGGACGTGAAGCGCGCTGCGGTGCTGCTGCCCTTTACCCATCCGAGCGCAAATGTGCGCGCCGAAGCCGAGAGCATGCTGGCCGGCATTGAACTAGCGCTGTTTGAGCTGGCCGGAACCGACTTCCTGATCATGCCCCTGGATACGGCCGGGCGCGCCTCGACGGCGCAGGCGCGCGCAGACGAAGGCATCAAGGAAGGCGCTGACATCATTCTCGGCCCCCTGTTTGCGGCCAATGTGGGCGGCGTGAAAGACGCGGCCAACCGCAAATCGATTCCTGTGGTCGCGTTCTCCAATGACCCCAGCGCGGCCGGTGGCGGGGTGTATCTGGCATCCATCATGCCTGAAGAAGAAGTGGTGCGCGTGATGGGCTATGCCGCCAGCCGCGGCACGCGCACATTCGTGTATCTGGGCCCCGACAGCCCTTATGGCCGCCAGGTGGAGACCGCGATGCGGGCTGAAGCGGCCAGAAATGGCTGGCGCATGGCGTCGAGCGCGTTCTATCCGGCCGATGGCGGCGCAGGCGACCAGGCCCGCCAGATCGCCAGCGTGCTGAAAGCCGAATATGCAAATTCCAGCGAGCGGATCGGTGTGATGATCCCCGAGCGCGGCAACAAGCTGCTCGCCGTGGCCCCGCTGCTTCCGTACAATGGGGTGAACCTCGGCCGGGTGCGCCTGATGGGTACCAGCACCTGGGATGACAGCGCGATCTGGCGGGAGCCGGCCCTCGAAGGCGGTATTTTTGCAGCGCCCGATCCCGACAGCATGGCGACCTTCAAGGACACCTATCGCCGGATCTATGGCCGCAACCCGAGTGACCTGGCGGCAGCGGCCTATGACGCCGCCGCCATGGCGGTCAACCTCTCCACAACCGGGGCAATCCAGCATTCGGGCGTGACCGATCCCAACGGGTTCATGGGGGTTAACGGGCTTTTCCGCTACCGGATGAACGGAACCGCTCAACGGGGCCTTGCCGTGAAGCAGATTGGCGGCTCCGGCGCGCCTGTGGTGGAGAAAGGTATTACCCAATTTCCGCCTGGCGGTAGCTAATTGACCTGAATCGGGCCTGACTCCGGCCCTTGCGGGGCGCCGAAGGGCGCCCCAAATGTCCGGCACAGGGCGATACAGAATTCAGGCAGCGACATTATCATGAGTAAGCGCGACTATTACGAAGTGCTGGGCGTCGAACGCAGCGTCGACGAAAAGACGCTGAAATCGGCCTATCGCAAGCTCGCGATGAAATACCATCCCGACCAGAATGCCGGCGATCCGGCTGCCGAAGAGAAGTTCAAGGAAGTGGGCGAGGCCTATGCCGTCCTCTCCGATGCCCAGAAACGCGCCGCTTATGACCGGTATGGACACGGCGCCTTTGAAAATGGCGGCATGGGCGGCAGCCCGTTCGGTGGCAGCGGCGGAAACCCGGAAGACATTTTCCAGGATCTGTTCAGCCAGGTGTTCGGCGCAGGCGGGTTTGCCTCCGGGCGGCGCCGCAGCGGCCCGCAGCGCGGGGCTGATCTGCGCTATGATCTCGAAATCACGCTGGAAGAAGCCTTTTACGGCAAGGATGAAACCATCCATGTGCCCCAGGCGGTAACCTGCCGCCCTTGCGAGGGCACGGGCGCCGCGCCGGGCACCAAGCCGGAAACCTGCGAAACCTGTGGCGGTCATGGCCGCGTGCGCGCCCAGCAGGGCTTTTTCACCATGGAGCGCACCTGCCATATCTGTCAGGGCCGTGGCCAGATCATCCGCAAGCCGTGCAAGACCTGCGGCGGGCATGGGCAGGTCAAAGAAGAGCGCAAGCTGCAGGTCAAGATCCCTGCGGGCGTAGAAAGCGGGATGCGCATCCGCCTCTCCGGCGAAGGCGAACCGGGCAGCGCGGGCGGGCCCAAGGGCGACCTCTATATCTTTGTCGAAGTGGTCGAGCATGACATCTTCGAGCGCGATGGACCCAATCTCTATTGCCGCGCGCCGGTGCCGATGGCGACCGCTGCGCTGGGCGGCGAGATCGAAATTCCGACGATTGATGGCGGCCGCGCCCGCGTGGCGATCCCCGAAGGCGCGCAGACGGGCCGCAAGCTGCGTCTGCGCAGCAAGGGCATGCCGAGCGTGCGCGCCAATGGCCAGACCGGCGACCTCTATGTCGAGATGTTCGTGGAGACCCCGCAGAACCTCACGCCCCGCCAGAAGGAATTGCTGCGCCAGTTCTGTGACTGCTCGGGCGCCGACTGCCATCCGGAAAGCGAAGGCTTCCTCGGCAAGATCAAACGCTTCTGGGGCGGCGAAGGCGACGAGAAGCGCCCGGTCTGAGCGCGGCACGCATTAACCCTGCCTGCAGAATGGCCGCAAACTGGCCACTCAAATAAACCTTCCATTTTGGATTGCTGATACATTCTTCGTGTAGCTGATACTATCAGCTTGGAGGGAATGTCATGGGCAAAGCAAGAGGGTGGTTTCTTGGGACGGCCGGGATCATGCTGGCGGCCTGTTCGCATGTGCAATCTGACGGCCTGGCCTTAGCCGCCGCGCCGGCAAATCCTGGCTGGGACATTTCCCCCTTCACGCCCCATCTTGTCCGCAATGACGACCCGGAACTCTGTGAGCCCTTTGCGGCGGCGTGGACGGCGCAGTTCAGAAGCAGCGGAGACATGGATTCGGCATCCACAGACCTTGGCGGAATACCGTACGACGCGGCATTCAGATTTCCCGACACGGACGATGTAACGCAAAGGGATGCCCTCTACATTTATCGGAACGCCGTGCCGCATGATCTGGACGGGGATGGTGAACCAGAGGTGATTTTGCTCGCCGGAAAGGACATTGGCTGGCGATACCTTGGCGCCGCGCTCTACATTTTCGAGGATGAAGCGCAGTTTGAGGCGGTGGCCAAAGAGCATGAAGCCCTCCCCCCCACCGGAAGCACTATGCACGAATGGCATCAGATTTCTGAGGCCGCGCTGGGCGGGCCGACGGCAGAGTTCGGGATCGTGCGACAGGTGCGATTGTTCCTGAAGGATGGCGCGCTTTATTCGGTTTCACCGGAAACCTATCGCCCCCGTGTCGAAGATATGGAGATCGAAACGCTAAGGCGCATCTGGCCGGTGGAAGAGGCCGGGCCTGTTTGTGAGGTCCGTGTGCGTCCTGTGGCCAGCGAAGTTGAGGCAATTGTCTCCGCTTCGCCCTTTCTGCGGGCGCTGGACACGATGTATGCCGGGCCGGGGCAAGGCGCGGGGTGTTATGGCACTATGGGCTGGACGGGTGTTGACCCTGACCGCCTGCTGCCGGACATTTTTCACCGCCCCTGGGCGAACCCGGAACCTGCCCCGCTTGTGCCCCGCCAGACATCGCCCGCGCAGGACACTGCCCGTATGTTGCGCCTGATGAGCTGGGGCGCCAGCGATCCTGCAAGCTGGCAGGTTTATCTCGCGCTAAAGCGGGATGAGCCGGTGTTCCTTCAGCAGCTTACGGATCATTACGCTGCCCGCTTCGGGATGACATCTGACGCGGCGCCCGAGGCCGCACGGCAAGCCTGGCGGGCCCTGATCGACCGGGTGTTCTACGCCCGCAACAATGACATGGCGCTGGCTTTCCTGGCGCTGGAAGGAGAAACACCGCTGAGGGCGGATTTCGGCGCAAACGAGCACGCTCTTGCGGGCGCCGCGATCACATCGCCGGATCTTTTCAGCCGTGAGCAATGGTCACAATTTCGCGACGTGCCGCTGCGAGCGATTGCGGCGGCGATGTATGCCGGAGTGCCTGCTGGAGAGATAGAGCCGGTGTTGCACAAGGTCTGGACCGGGACAGACGGTGACACCAGCGCCGTTGCAAGGCAGAGGCTCTCCGCAGGTATCCTGCCCGCAGCGCTTACGCGTCCGGACCTTTTGCAGAGCGTCTTGGACATGGGCATCGATACCGGCGCGCCGACTAATTACTTTGGCAAGACGGCGCTGATGTATGCGGCGCAGTTGGGCCATGCCGAGGCTGCGCGCGTGTTGGTCGCGGCGGGCGCTGACGTGAACGCGCGCACTGACAGCCGCTCCGGTGCCCGCCCCCCTTACACCGATTGTGACAGGCTGGAGCGCGATCAGAGGTCTGCGCTGATGTACGCAGCCGAGTATTCAAGCGAAGACCTGATCAGAATACTTCTGGAGGCTGGCGCCGATGCAGGTGCACAGGATAGCCAAGGCAATGGCTTCGCTTGGTATCTGGCCCGCAATGAGAGATTGTCACAGACTATGCGGGCGGCCCTTCTGGACGCTGGTGCAGGCGGCCACGAAAAGAAATGAGCGCTACTTCCGTAGCGCAAAGCCTGGGCCCACTGACCCGGCGTCACGGCTTCCCATGGTCCTTACGCGCGCGTAAGCCTCCCTGCAGACGCCATTCGAGCGCGCCTATCCATAAAGACAGGGAGTACCATCATGGCTGAAGCCTATATCATCGACGCTGTCCGCACCCCGCGCGGCATCGGCAAAGTCGGCAAGGGCGCCCTCGCCCACATGCACCCGCAGCATCTGGCCGCAACCGTTCTCAGCGCGCTGGCCGAGCGCAACAAGCTCGACACCGCCACCGTTGACGACATCATCTGGGGCACCTCCAGCCAGCGCGGCGCGCAAGGCGCCGACATGGGCCGCATGGCCGCGCTTGATGCCGGTTTCGACATCAAGGCTTCGGGCGTGACGCTTGACCGTTTCTGCGGCTCGGGCATCACCACCGTTTCGCTCGCCGCAGCGCAGATCATGTCCGGCATGGAAGACTGCGTGATCGCAGGCGGCTGCGAAATGATGAGCTACACCGCTGCCAGCGCTGACCCGAAAAACCCGCCCACGATGGACGCCGGCAACACCCGCCTGCGCGAAAAGCACCCGCAATCGCAGCAGGGCGTTTGCGCCGACGCGATCGCCACGCTGGAAGGCATCGACCGCGAAGCCGTTGACCGCCTCGCTGTCACCAGCCAGCAGCGCGCCGCCCGCGCCATCGCCGAAGGCCGTTTCAACAAGTCGGTTGTTCCTGTTTACAACGTGGACGGAACACTTGCCCTCGACCATGAAGAGTTTCCGCGTCCGCAGACGACGATGGAAAGCCTGGCTGGCCTAAAAACCGTGTTCAACATGTACATGGAAATTCCGGTCGACGATCAGGGCAACACCTATGGCAACATGGTGACGCGCAAGTATCCCCAGCTCGAAGGCAAGATGAACCATGTTCACCATGCCGGTAACTCCTCGGGCGTCGTGGACGGCGCAGCTGCCATCCTCGTCACCTCAGAAGCGTACATGAAGAAGCACGGCCTGAAGCCGCGCGCCCGCATCGTGGCCACCGCGAACATGGGCGACTGCCCGACGCTGATGCTCAACGCGCCGGTTGCCGCTGCCAAGAAAGTGCTCGAAAAAGCTGGTCTGAAAACCACCGACATCGACGTCTATGAAATCAACGAGGCTTTCTCGGTGGTTGCCGAGAAGTTCATCCGCGATCTCGACCTCGACCGCGAGAAGGTGAACATCAATGGCGGCGCGATGGCGCTGGGCCACCCGATCGGCGCCACCGGTTCGATCCTGATCGGCACCGCGCTGGACGAGCTTGAGCGTTCGGGCGGCCGTTATGGCCTGGTGACCATGTGCGCAGCTGGCGGCATGGCCCCTGCGATCATCATCGAGCGCATCGAAGCCTGATCTTCCCGCAAGGGACGAAAAGACAACACCCCGCTGGCGACCGCCGGCGGGGTTTTTCTTTGGAGTGGCCCACCGCCCGGCCTCACCTTCCGCGCGAGGTGGCTTTCCTCCGCGCGCGCGGGCGGCTAACGGTGCGCGGATGATGGATAAGATTGTTTTTGATACGCTGCTGATGGCTGTCGATACCGGGGCCGTTACCGTGCCCGAGGAAGGCCCGATCCTTGTTTTGAACGCCGAGCCGGGGAGCTGGCTGTCGCACCTTCCCAAGGAGCGCGTTGTCTGCCGGACGAGCATGAAACCGGCTCATGACGCCCTGAAAGCGGCGGGATACACCGTGCTGGCGCCCGACTCCGTGGAGATTCCGGAGGCGCAGCTGACGGTTATTGTGCCGCCACGCCAGCGCGATTTTGCGCGCGCGCTGTATGCCCGCGCCCTGCTGGCCGCGCCGGAGGGCGGGGTGATCCTGGCGAGCCTCCCCAATACGCTTGGCGGCAAGAACGCTGAAAAGGTGTTCGCCGAGATCGCCGGCGATGCAGGCAGCCTGACCAAAAACAAATGTCGTGCTTTCTGGGCCGTGAAGCGCTCAGATGAGATGAACACGGATCTGGTGGAAGACTGGATCGCCCAGGACACCCCGCGCGAGATCGAGCCGGGCCTCTGGAGCCGGCCGGGCCTTTTCAGCTGGGACCGGATTGATCCGGGCAGCGAGCTGCTCGCCGACAGTGTGCCCGAATACACAAAAGGCATCGGCATCGACATTGGCGCGGGCAATGGCTTCCTCAGCCGGGAGGTTCTCAACCATTGCGACAAGGTGGAGCGCATCGACCTGATCGAGGCGGACTATCGCGCGCTGATCTGCCAGGAGCAGACCATGGCGCCCTTAGGCGCGCGCTGCACCCTCAAATGGGCAGACGCGCTGAAAGATCTGCCGCGGGCGACCTATGATTTTGCCCTGATGAACCCACCTTTCCATACCGGGCGCGCGGACAATTCCGAGCTTGGCCGCGCCTTCATCCGCGCGGCGGCGGCGACGCTGAAACCCTCGGGCACACTGTGGCTGGTGGCCAACCGGCATCTTCCGTATGAGAACGAACTGTCTGCCTGTTTCCGCGGACATGAAATGCTGGAAGACGAAGACGGCTACAAGATCATCAAGGCCGAGAAACCCAAGCGCCCGAAATGAGCCGGCGATGACCGAGACCCGCAAACTCGCAAAGCATCTGGCAAGCCTTGGTTATGGATCGCGCAAGGAAATGGAAGTGGCCATCCGGCGCGGCCGGGTGAGCGGCTGGGGCGAGGATATTCAGTTTGACGGCGAGCCGCTCGACCCCGCGCCCGGCATGGTCATCCTGATGCACAAGCCTGCGGGCTATACCTGCTCGCATCAGGATCAGGGCAAGCTCGTCTATGACCTGCTGCCCCCGCGCTTTCTGAAGCGTGATCCGAAGATTTCCTCCGTTGGCCGCCTCGACGCGGAGACGACCGGGCTTCTTCTGTTTACGGATGATGGCGCCCTGCTCCACCGGTTGATTTCTCCGAAGTCTGACATCCCCAAGACCTATGAAGCCACACTGGCGCGGCCGCTGGAGGGGTTTGAAAAGGAGTTCTTCGCTTCAGGCTCGCTGATCCTGCGCGGGGAAGACAAGCCCTGTCTGCCTGCCGAGCTGGAGGTGACAGGTGAGCGCACAGCGCGGCTGACACTGAGTGAGGGGCGGTATCATCAGGTGCGCCGGATGTTCGCCGCCGCCGGCAACCATGTCGAAGCGCTCCACCGGAGCCGCTTCGGCCCGCTGGAGCTGGGCGGGCTGGTGGCGGGGGAGTGGCGCCTGCTGACGGAGGCGGAGCGGGCGGGGCTTTTATAAGCCTGTCAGGTCGCTGAGAGCACCTTGAAGGTCGCGCTGGCGCGAGCGACAGGAACGCCATCTGCGCGCACGAGACAGTCGGCAAAACAGATCGAACCGCCGGTCTTCACGAAATGCGTATCCGTCGCGAGCCACTGGCCGATCTTTGCGGCGCCAAGATAGTCGGTGCTCAGCGTGATCGTGACGAGGCCCGAAGGGGGCGTGCGCTCCTCGTCATTGAGCGCAGCGACACAGGACAGCCCCATGGCATTGTCGGCGAGCGAGGCAATCAGCCCGCCATGCACAAGGCCGCGCGAATTGCAGTGCGCTTCTGACAGGACAAGGCCGATGGACACCTGCCGCGCCTCGGTCTTCGAATACAGAGGCTCCCAAGGATCAGTGAACCGTGACTTACGGAAATGGGGGGTGTAGCCGTCGGGGATCGCCAGTTCTGCCATGGAACGAACAGTGCAGATCCTCCCGCAGCTTGTCCAGTCATCCCCTAGCGCCCGCGGGCGTCAGCGGCTATCTCCCCGCTTATGGCACAGCCCCCTCTGATTACGCTCACTGATGTACGCCTTTCATTTGGCAATACGCCCCTGTTTGAGGGTGTGACGCTGGCGCTTTCCAAGGGGGAGCGGGCGGCGCTGGTGGGGCGCAATGGCGCGGGCAAGTCGACGCTGATGAAGATCATCTCGCAGCAGGCCGAAGCCGATTCCGGGGCTGTCTGGCGCCAGCCGGGCGTGACTTTTGCCAATGTGGTGCAGGAGCCCGATCTGGGGGGCTACGCCACCGTGCTGGACTATGCGACCGACGGACTGGAGGCGGCCTATATGGCCGAAGCCGAGCTGATGGAGTTTGGCATTGATCCGGCGGCTGACCCCAAGACGCTTTCCGGAGGCCAGATGCGCCGCGCCGCGCTGGCCAAGGCGTTTGCGCAGGAGCCGACGATCCTGTTGCTGGACGAGCCGACGAACCATCTCGACGTGCCGATGATCGAATTTCTGGAAGGCCGTCTCAAAGCCTTCAACGGCGTGGTGCTGGTGGTGAGCCACGACCGGCGCTTCCTGGAGAATATCTCGACCAACACGCTGTGGCTGCGCCAGGGCAAGGTCCTGAAAAGCCCCGAAGGCTATGTGAAGTTTGATCAGTGGGCCGAGCAGATCGAAGAAGAGGATGAACGTCAGCTCAAACGCATGACGACCCACCTCAAGGACGAGCAGCACTGGCTGGCGCGCGGCGTCACGGCGCGGCGCAAGCGCAATCAGGGGCGCCTCGCCCGGCTGCGGCAGCTGAAGGTGGAGCATGCGCAGGTGCGCAGCGCGCTGAACGACCGCAAATCCCTGGCGACGATCACGGCGGATGCGGGCGACTCCCTGAGCAAGAAGGTGATCGAGGCCAAGGGGCTTTCGAAAACCTATCAGACGCCGGAGGGTAATGACCTCATCATCGCGACGGATCTGTCGCTGCGCATCCTGCGCGGGGACCGGATCGGCATTATTGGCCCGAACGGCGCGGGCAAGACGACGCTGGTGCGCCTGCTGCTGGGCGAGATCGCGCCCGACGCCGGGTCGGTGCAGCATTCCAAGACGCTGCAGGTGACGTATCAGGACCAGACGCGCGAAACGCTGAGCCCGAAAGATACGATCTGGGAAGCGCTGGCCCCGGAAGGCGGGGACTCGATCACCGTGCAGGGCCATCAGCGCCATGTGGCCGCCTATGCCAAGGACTTCCTGTTCAAGCCTGAGCAGCTGCGCCAGCCTGTCGGCGCGCTGTCGGGCGGGGAGCGCAACCGGCTGGCGCTCGCCATTGGCCTGGCGCGAACATCCAACCTTCTGGTGATGGACGAACCGACCAACGATCTCGACATGCAGACGCTCGACCTTCTGGAAGACATGCTGCTGAACTATGAGGGCACGCTGATCCTGGTGAGCCATGACCGCGCCTTTCTGGACGCGACAGTGACCAGCTGTCTCTCGCCCATCGGCGGGGGCGAATGGATACAGACGGCCGGTGGCTGGAGCGACGCGCAGGAGCAGCTGAAAGATGTGCGCCGGAAAGACGCGCCGAAAGCGGCGCCGGCCAAGGCAGCGCCTTCTGCGGCGGCCCCGGCAAAGCCCAAACCCCAGGTGAAGCTCTCCTTCAAGGATGAGCACCGGCAGAAGGAAATCGACGGGCTGATCCCCAAGCTCCAGGCGGAGATCGCCAGGCTGGAGGCAGAGCTCGCCGATGCGGCGCTGTATGCCCGCGACCCGGCTGCGTTCAACACGAAGTCTGCCCGTATCGGCGCGGCCCGTGACGAGCTTGAGGGCGTCGAGCTGGAATGGCTGGAAATCGAAGAGAAGCGGGCGGGCCTTGGCGGCTGAGCCGCGCAATCCAAGGCAAACGCTTCGTTAATCCGGGCCGAGTAGCTTCCTGTATGGATAAATGCCGGGAGTCCGAACCCATGCGCCTTGCTATGCTGATCGCCGCCGCCTGCCTTGGCCTTGTCGCCAGCGCCCATGCCGATGGCAAGGACGGGAAGACACTGTCGGTGCCCCCGGTCGCCCCGCTGGAAGCGACGGGCACGGAAGCGATGTATGAGCCCGCCGCCCTGCCGCCGGGCCATGAGCGCGATGTTTACCGCTTTGGCGCGACCTATGCGGTGGTCGAGAGCACCTCTTCCCTCAGCTGCGAAACTGCGTGTGACGGCGATGTCAGCTGCCAGGCCTGGTCGTTTGTCGAAACCTATGGCGCCTCGCCTGCCCGCTGCGAACTCAAGCGCGGCCAGGGGCGCAAGGAAGAAAACCGCCTCGCCACATCGGGCGTCGCCACGAAGCTGAAGACATCCATGATGGGCGAAACGCCTGCGCCCGCCTATCACCCGGTGACCGAGCCCGGCCAGTTGCAGGGCGGCCTTGCGGGCGGCGAAACCGGCGCTACGCCAGCGCCCGCTCCTTCGTCGCCGTGAAGCGGATGTCCGGGTTTTTCTCCTGGGCATAGCCGACATCCCACGCATT
>JBKBRT010000001.1:0-61815 GCA_046291585.1 Hyphomonas sp. | reverse complement strand
TTATAAGTCAACGGGTGATGACATACTTGGTTATGCGAATGCAAGTCAGATGGACCTTGGTTTTCCTGCTTCAACCATACGCCTAGAAATTTCGTCAGAAACGTGACTTTCCTGCCATACTAATAAGCATTCCTACGAGGCTGTTTAAGATCGGGTTCCAAAGACGCATTGCAAATCATATAAAAGTTCGTTTATATGATTTTCATGAGCGAGATATTCGACGGACTTCTGGAGCGGCTTCGGGCTGCAGGTGAGCCAACCCGGCTGCGCCTGCTGGCGCTGATCCGGTATCAGGATCTGTCGGTTGGGGAACTGGTGCAGGTGTTGGAGCAAAGCCAGCCGCGCCTTTCGCACCATCTCAAAGCCCTTTCCGAAGCCGGCCTAGCCGAGCGCCTGCCGGAGGGCGCCTTTGTTTTTTATCGTGCGGCCAGGAGCGGTCCCGGCAAGGATTTGCTGGATGCCCTGTTCAGCGCGCTCGGACCCGATGTTCCCGAGATCGAGGCAGACCTTGATCGCTTGCGCACGGTCATGGCGGGGCGCGCCGCATCGGCAGAAGCCTACTTCTCCAGTATTGCCGAGACTTGGGACACCGTGCGCGGTCTGCACTATCCGAACGAGGCGATCGAGAACGCGCTGCTCGAGCTGGCAGGGCAGGGACCGTTTCACCGCTTGATAGATTTCGGTACAGGAACCGGCCGTATGCTGGCGCTCTTTGCTCCGCGCGTGAAGGAAGCTGAGGGAATCGATTTCAGCCACAGGATGTTGACCGTGGCGCGGGCAAATCTGGAAGCCGCCAGCGCCCGCAATGCGCGGGTCCGGTTTGGCAATGTCACCGCCGTGCCCTTTGCCGACGCCAGCGCGGATCTTGTCATCATTCATCAGGTGCTGCACTTCCTGGACGCGCCAGGCGACGCCATCGCCGAGGCGGGCCGCGTGCTTGCCCCGGGCGGACGCCTCCTGGTCATCGATTTTGCCCCCCACGATCTGGAATTCCTGCGCGCCGAGCATGGTCATCATCGCCTGGGTGTGCGCCATGACGCGCTGGCCAACTGGACCGGAGAAGCCGGCCTCAGTCTCGAAAATCCGATCAGCTTTGCGCCGCCGGAAAATGGCGCGCCGGGCCTTACCGTCAATATCTGGCGCGCTTCAAAGGCCGCCGCAGTTCGGGAGAAAGCCGCGTGAACCATCCGGCCATCCAGTCGCAATCCGCCAAAGACCCTGTCCGGGTTTCGTTCGAGTTCTTTCCGCCCAAATCCGAGGCGATGAATGCCCGCCTCTGGGAAACCGTTCAACGGCTCGAGCCGATGGCGCCGGCCTTTGTGTCAGTCACTTATGGCGCGGGCGGCTCCACCCGGGAGCGCACACATGACACGGTGCGCCGCATCGCCAGCGAGACGGCGCTGCGCCCCGCCGCGCATCTGACCTGCGTTTCCGCAACCAGGGAAGAAGTGCTCGCCGTGGCTGAGGAATACTGGCAGGCGGGCGTGAAGCACATTGTTGCGTTGCGCGGCGATCCGCCGGCCGGCATGGGGACAAAGTTTGAGCCTCATCCGGGCGGCTTTGCTGACTCGGTTGATCTCATCCGTGGACTGAGGGAGCATCGCCCCGAGCTCGGCAAATGTTTCGAGATTTCGGTTTCCTGCTATCCTGAGCTTCACCCGGAAAATCAGGGCTGGGACGCCGAGATTGCCTTCCTGAAGGCCAAGCAGGATGCCGGCGCCGACCGGGCTATTACGCAATTCTTCTTCGAGCCGGACGTCTATCTCGCTTTCCTCGACAGGGCGCGGGCCGGGGGAGTGACTATGCCGATCGTTCCGGGCATTATGCTGCAGCCCAATTTCAACGGCCTGAAACGCATTGCCGGTCTTTGCGGCTCCTCGATCCCGGCCTGGCTGCACACACTCTATGACGGTCTGGACGCGGACGAGGAAACCCGCGATCTCGTCACCGCGAATGTCGCTGCAGATCTCTGCCGCAAGCTTCAGGCAGAAGGCGTGGAGGACTTCCATTTCTACACGCTGAACCGGGCGGGCCTTGCGCTCTCCACCTGCCGTCTCCTCGGCCTTACTCCCCAGTCCGCAAAGGCAGCCTGAGCCATGACCCGCAATAACCGTTTCAAGGCACTCGAGCAGCTCGCCACCCAACGTATTCTCGTGCTCGATGGCGCGATGGGCACACAGATCCAGAATTACAAACTGACCGAGGAAGACTTCCAAGGCAGCCGGTTTGCCGACTGGGAAATCCCGCTGAAGGGCAACAATGATCTTCTCAATCTGACGCGCCCTGATGTGATCGGCGAAATTCACCGCAAGTATATTGATGCGGGGGCGGACTTTGTGGAGACCAACACCTTTTCCGCCACGACAATCGCCATGGCGGATTACAAGATGGAGCCCATCGCTGCCGAAATCGCTCGGGAAGGCGCTCGGATTGCCCGTGAGGTGGCCGATACGGCTGAAGCCGAGCTTGGCCGCCCCGTCGGGGTGATGGGGGCCATCGGCCCGACGAACAAGACCCTGTCGCTCAGCCCGAATGTCAATGATCCGGGCTACCGGGATGTAACCTTCGATCAGGTGCGCGAAGCTTATTACGAACAGGCTGAAGCGATGGCGCCATTTATCGACGTGTTGCTGATCGAGACCGTGTTTGATACGCTAAATGCCAAGGCGGCGATCAAGGCACTGCTCGATCTGCGCCAGGACAAGGGTATCGATTTGCCGATCATCATATCCGGCACGATCACGGATGCTTCTGGCCGTACCCTCAGTGGGCAGACGGCAGAAGCGTTCTGGAATTCGGTGCGCCATGCCAAACCCTGGGCCATTGGCCTCAATTGCGCGCTGGGCGCCGATCTGATGCGCCAGCACGTGGCGTCGATTTCACGCGTGGCGGACACGCGCGTCATCGCCTATCCCAATGCGGGCCTGCCCAACGCGTTTGGGGAGTATGACGAAACGCCCGATCAGACTGCTGCGCATCTCAAGGAATGGGCCCAAAGTGGCCTGGTGAACGTTCTCGGCGGCTGCTGTGGCACGTCGCCGGGGCATATCGCGGCGATTGCGCGGGCGGTTAAATCGTCAGCGCCGCGCCAGGTGCCGGAATTGAACCGAGCGATGCGCCTCTCGGGACTTGAGCCCTTTACGGTTGCGTCATGACATCAAGAGACGTGCAGGCCGGAGATGTTTTCATCTTTTACGGTCTCCTCAAACAGGGCGCCGCGGGCGCGCCGGACTCGCTTGGGCTCGACGTGGCCGGGGAGTTTCTCGGTCCCTGCCGGTTTCGCGGAACGATGCTCGATCTGGGTGGATTTCCGGGCGTGGTGGCGGGCGAGACCCTCTGCCAGGGTATACGCTGGCGCGTCAGAGATACGGGGATCATCCCTGCAATGGATGAATTCGAGGACGTGACGGATGACCCCGCCACATCCCTCTATCTGCGCCGCCGCTTATCTGTCCTTGATGCCATGGGCTCAGAGACCGGCGAACAGGCGTGGATTTACATTTACAATCAGAAGACGGACGGCTTTTCCATTCTCCCGGATGGAAACTGGCCGCTCGACCGCGGAAGGTCGCGAAAATGACAGCAGCTACAGCCACATTCATCAATATCGGTGAACGCACAAACATTACTGGTTCCGCCGCGTTCCGGAAAATGATCACGGAGGGGCGCTATGGCGACGCCGTGGTTGTTGCGCGCCAGCAGGTCGAGAGCGGCGCGCAGGTTATCGACGTGAACATGGATGAGGGCATGCTGGACGGTGTTCAGGCCATGACCACCTTCCTGAACCTGATCGCGGCTGAACCGGATATCGCCCGGGTGCCGATCATGATCGACTCCTCCAAATGGGAAGTGATTGAGGCAGGCTTGAAATGCGTTCAGGGCAAACCAATCGTCAACTCGATTTCCATGAAGGAAGGCGAGGAGAAGTTTCGCGAGCAGGCCCGGGCATGTCTTTCCTACGGCGCCGCCGTGGTGGTCATGGCGTTCGATGAGCAGGGCCAGGCCGATACGGCCGCCCGCAAGATCGAGATATGCCAGAGAGCCTACCGTATACTGACCGAAGAAGTAGGGTTTCCCCCCGAGGATATCATCTTCGATCCCAACGTCTTTGCCGTCGCCACCGGTATCGAGGAGCACAATACCTACGCGCTCGATTTTATCGAAGCGACTCGCGTGATCCGGCAGGCCTGCCCGGGATGTCACATTTCCGGCGGCCTCTCGAATGTATCCTTCTCCTTCCGGGGGAATGAGCCGGTGCGCCGCGCGATGCATTCGGTGTTCCTCTATTATGCGATCCCCGCTGGCATGGACATGGGTATCGTCAACGCCGGCCAGCTCGATATCTATGACGACATAGATCCGGAACTGCGCGAAGCGGTGGAAGACGTGATCCTCAATCGCCGCGCTGACGCGACTGACCGGCTCGTGGATCTGGCTGAGCGTTTCAAAGGGCAAAAGGGCAAGGTTCAGGTCAAGGACCTTGCCTGGCGTGACCTGCCTGTCGCCAAGCGCCTCGAACATGCGCTGGTGCATGGCATTACAGAATTCATTGATGTGGATACGGAAGAAGCGCGCCTCAGTGTCGCCCGCCCGCTGCATGTGATCGAAGGCCCGTTGATGGCGGGTATGAATGTCGTGGGCGATCTGTTCGGATCGGGCAAGATGTTCCTGCCGCAGGTGGTGAAATCCGCCCGCGTGATGAAGCAGGCGGTTGCCTGGCTTGAGCCTTACATGGAAGCGGAAAAGCGCGAGCTAGGCCTTGAGCGCAAGTCGAATGGCAAGGTCATCCTCGCGACGGTAAAGGGCGATGTGCATGACATCGGCAAGAATATTGTCGGCGTTGTGCTGGCTTGCAACGGGTACGATATCTTTGATCTTGGCGTAATGGTGCCGGCCGAGAAAATTCTCGATGCGGCGGTTCGCGAGAAAGCCGACATTATCGGGCTGTCCGGCCTGATCACGCCGAGCCTTGATGAAATGGTGTATGTAGCGTCCGAGATGCAGCGCCGGGGTATGGTGCAGCCACTGCTCATCGGCGGAGCAACGACAAGCGCTGCGCATACGGCGGTTAAGATCGAACCCGCCATCCGTTCGGCGCCTGTCGTTCATGTGGTTGACGCCAGCCGTGCCGTTGGCGTCGTCAGCACGCTGCTGAGTGATGAGGATCGGCCTGTATTCCTCGGCGAAGTGCGCGCCCGGTATGAACGGATGCGCGAAGCCCGCAAGGATGGCCCGCCCAAGCCGCGCGTGCCGATTGCCGAAGCGCGCGCTGCCAAACTCAAATTCGACTGGGAAAGCTACACGCCGCCCAAGCCGACCTATGAGGGTGTACGGACCTTCGAGGATATCGATCTGGGTACGCTGGCGAGCTATATCGACTGGACGCCGTATTTCTCTGCCTGGGATCTGGCCGGGCGCTATCCGGCAATCCTGGAAGACAAGATCGTCGGGGAGGCGGCCTCCAGCCTCTGGCGTGATACGCAGGTGATGATGCAGCAGCTGGTCGGCGAAGGTTGGCTGAAGCCCAAGGCCGTCATTGGTTTCTGGAAAGCGAATTCGGCTGGCGATGACGTCAGGCTCGCCAATGGTGAAACCTTCCTCACCCTCCGTCAGCAGATGATGAAGGAGAATGGCCAGCCAAACTTTGCTCTGGCAGACTTCGTCGCGCCGCAGGGCGATGATTGGGTCGGGGGCTTCTGCGTCACGTCTGGTCCTGAAGTTGAGGACATTGCGCAAAAATTCGCCGCCAAGGGCGATGATTATTCGTCCATCATGGTCAAGGCGCTGGCTGACCGTTTTGCCGAGGCGATGGCAGAATATATGCACGAAAAGGTCCGCAAAGAGCTCTGGGCCTATGCGCCCGATGAAGCCCTCTCATCGCCAGATATGATTGCGGAGAAATATCAGGGCATCCGCCCCGCACCGGGATATCCCTGCCAGCCCGATCATACGGAAAAGGCGACCCTCTTCCGTCTGCTCGAAGCTGAAAAGCGGATCGGCGTGGAACTGACATCCAGCTACGCAATGATGCCCGCTTCCAGCGTTTCCGGCCTGTACCTGTCCCATCCCAAGAGCGTGTATTTTGCAGTCGGGCGGATCGACCGCGATCAGGTTGCCGACTATGCCGCGCGCAAGGGCTGGGACACACGGATGGCCGAGCGCTGGCTGGCGCCGATCCTCGCCTATGATCCCTTTGTAATGGCAGACGCGGTGGCTTAACCTGCAACGTGCATCGGAATACGCTCGGGAAAGAGGGTCGCAGAAGGCCGCCCGAGCAAGAACCCCTGGGCAAGGTCGCAGTTCATTGACCTGAGATGGTCCAGGGTGGCCATGTCTTCAACGCCTTCGGCGCAGCAGAGGATATTCAGCGCCTGGCTAAGGCCGATAGCGGCGGAGACGATTTTCTCCGAGCTCGGAGAATGCTGGGCTGACTGAATGAAGGATTTATCGATTTTCAGTTTGGTCAGTGGAAGCTCCTTCACCAACGTGAGAGAAGAGTAGCCTGTTCCAAAGTCATCGAGCGCAATCGACATGCCCATATCGCTCAACTCACGAAGCACCGCCACTGTATCGGTCATGTCCCGGAACATGGCAGTTTCCGTGATTTCGATTTCCAGCTGCCGGCATTGCACGCCGGTTCGGGACGCCAGTGCTGCCAGGCGTGCCGGGAACAGGCGATTGGCGAACTGGATAGGGGATACGTTCAGCGCGATTTTGAGGTATGAGGGCATTTTCCGGCAGGCCGTCAGGGCCTGTTCCGCAACGCCCCAGAACATATCGTCGATCAATCCAAAACGCTCGATCAAGGGAATGAACTCTGCCGGACCCGGAACAAAACCAATGTCGGGTCCATTCCAGCGAGCCAGAACTTCATAGCCCGCAAGCGTGCCATCTGCGACGGAGTAAAATGGCTGGAACACCGGACGAATTTGATTTTCCGAGACGGCCGTCTGCAGGGACGCGGTGAGGCGTGCCTGGTTGGCCTGCGCAATATCAACGGCTGGATCGAATAGGCGCACGCCGCCGTGATCGGCCTTTGCGCGCTGCATTGCTTTGTCTGCTGCGTGCAGCCATTCCGGGCGCGCCGATGCGTCTTCCGGAAAGGAAGCGGCCCCGATGGATGCGCCTACGCTGACGGCGCCTGCCTTTGAAAGAAAGGGTGCGCAGAGCGTGGCGTGGAGGCCCGTCAGTTCCGTCTCCAGTTCGCCATCTAAGTCCTCAGCTGCAATCAGGATGCCGAACTCGTCTCCGCCCAGCCGGGCTATCAAGGCATCGGGATGCCACTCCTGAATGCGCCGGGAAATGACCTTTAGCGCGTCATCGCCCACAGCATGGCCATATTTGTCGTTGAGATATTTGAACCGATCGAGGTCCACATATATCAGCGTGGCCGATTGCGTATCTGCAACGAAGCGGTCGGCAGCTTCGATGAACAGCCTGCGATTGTTGAGGCCTGTTAGAGTGTCCGTATCCGCAAGGCGCCGTGCCTGCTGTTCGGCTTCCCGGCGCACGGCGACTTCTGAATTGAGCCCCTCAACCAGCTGCATGTTCAGCTCAATGAGGGCGCGCAAAACGGCCAGCCCATCTATGATGCCTGCATAACGGCCCAGATGGTCAACAAGAATATATCCGTCAGGTGCATTTGTCAGGTCGTCTGCAGCAAGATGGTTCGCAATCTCTGCGACTTCCTGATCTGCGCCGACCATAAAGCGCGGTGGGTCCAAAAACTCGCTCAGTGGCCGGGCATCATAAAGCGCTCGGCCAAACTGGCTGGCAGCCTTTGAGATAATCTTTGTACGCGCTATCGCGCCAGCGGGGCGACCGGTTGCATCCACGGCGGCGATCAGTCGAAGGTTTGGATTGGCGACAAAGAAATCGATCGCGTCACGGCAAAGCCCATCGGCCTTCAGTGCCGGGACTTTTTGAATGTCGAGTTCACCAAATTGCATGCCAGATCCTGTAGAGTTTATTGTGCGCTGCGTGACGCTTTCAGGCATTGATAGCGGTAAATGGTAAATTTATGGGAGCTGAAAGACGTTGAATTATATAATTTTTTTGGAATTAAACTCGTTGCAATAACGCCGCATTCTTGGAGTTTCCTGAAGCGTCCGCGGCAGGGGGCTGCCGCGACTGGGCGGCGGGTATAAGAGAAGCGCTTCGCGGTTGGAGAGAGTTGTTGTAGCCAAGCTCGCAAACACACATCGCACTCAAGGACGCGCTTAATGACGAAAGCCCATCTGCTCGGCGAAAACGCCAAGATCGTTGCCACGCTCGGGCCGGGCAGCCGCTCGCCCCGGGAGGTGCGTGCGCTGGCGCAGGCAGGTGTGGATGTGTTCCGGCTGAATTTCAGCCACGGCGAGCATGCGGCCCATCTTGAGGCTTTGAACGCTGTGCGTGCTGCGGAAGTAGCAGTCGGCTGGCCACTTGCCACGCTGGCAGACCTCCAGGGGCCCAAAGTCCGCGTCGGTAAATTTGAGGGCGGCGCCCTGAAGCTCGGCTTCCGCAAGGATTACCGCCTCATTGTGGGAGAGACGGCGCCAGACGCCGAGTCGATCCCCGTGCCGCACGCCGAGATTGTTGCCATCCTGGAGGAGGGCGACACGATCCTCGCTGACGATGGCAAGCTGATCTTCACGGTCATCAGCGGTGGCAGCGAGCCGCGTGTGCGCGCTGAGGTGCCCGGCAAGCTGGGGGATCGCAAGGGCTTTACCGTACGCGGAAAGGCTTTGCCGGTGCGTGCGCTGACCGAGAAAGACCGCGCTGATCTTCTGTTTGCGCTTGAAATCGGCGTCGACATTGTGGCGCTGTCATTCGTCCAGACGGTCGAGGATATCGAAGAGGTCAAGGCCATCATCGCCGGCCGCGCTCCCCTGGTTGCGAAACTCGAGAAGCCCGCAGCGATCGATAATCTGGACGCTATCGTCGAAGCGGCGGATGCCGTCATGGTGGCCCGGGGCGATCTGGGCGTCGAGTTTGCGCCGGAGGAAGTGCCCGTTATCCAGCGGCGCATCGTGCGGGCAGCGCGCGCGTTGGGACGCCCGGTGATCGTGGCAACCCAGATGCTGGAATCGATGATCGAGAATTCTGCGCCCACCCGCGCCGAAGCGTCGGATGTTGCCACCGCAATCTACCAGGGCGCAGACGCCGTGATGCTGTCCGCCGAGACGGCCGTTGGCCGCCATCCGGCAACAGCGGTTGCCATCATGTCCCGCATCATCCGCGCGACGGAAGGCGCGGATGATTACCGCCGCTCACTTGCGGAATTTTGCGGCGAGGGGCAGGCGGACGCTGCCATAGATATTGTTGCGCGGGCATCCCTCACCATGGCTGAGGCGGAGGGCGCTACGGCGCTGGCCTTGCGCACGGGGGCTTTTGATCGACTGGCCCGGTTTGCGCGCGTGCGCGGCGCTGTTCCCATCCTTTACGGATCGCTCGACGATCAGCGCCTGCGTCAGGCATGCCTGCTCTGGGGCGTTCATCCTCAGAGGCTGAACGCAGGGACGGACAATTGGTACAGGGATCTGATGAAGGCTGCAGGGCTGGATGGCCGTGTTACCTATGCGCGCTGGTCGGGGGATGATCAGCGTTTTGCCTGGGAAATCGGTGTCGGCCGCGGCGCCGATGGCAAGCCGATTACTGGCGTATGATCAGCTGGCCTTTGCGGAACTCGTAAGAATTCAGTTCGCTGAGGAAGGTCATCCCCAAGAGGGACTGTTCCAGATCGCTGCGCAGGACAACCGCATTGACGCTCTCAACCTCCACCCGGCCGATGCGGATGCTGGCAAGGGTTACGGGCGCGCCATAAGTCACGCCGCCGGCTGTGCGGATTTCCGAATCATAGCTCAGGATTTCAGGCTTGAGGCCAAGTCGCTGGGCGTCACGATAGGTGAGGGCCACGATGCTGGCGCCGGTATCCACCATGAATTTGACTTCCGTGCCGGTCACATCGGCGCGGGTCCAGTAATGGCCATCTGCCTCACGCTCGATGAAGGCAGCGCGGGTGTGAATGGCGGAGTTGGGTTCGGAGGCCACCGCGACGACATTCCTGGCCTCGCGCTGGCGCTCGAGCGCCGCGAGATATTCCGCTTCGCGTAGCTTGGGCGCAAGATATAGACCGATAACCATTGCGATCGCGACCGCAGTGGCTATCAGGGATAATATCTTACCTGCGCTCATTCCCGTCACCGTTTCCCGAGGGCCTTCAATCGTTCAATGCGTGCTGGCAGTGAGGCAATCACTGCGCCACGCTCCGCCTCCCCGAGCCTTGTCCAGGCGCCGATCTCCGGCAGGGTCCGTCCGCAGCCAAGGCAAAGCCCTGTTTGGCCATCTACAGCACAAACCTTGATGCAAGGGCTCTTTATCGGCTCAATCTCTGTCATTATACACTCACCCATACTGGCGACGGGCTGCAGTGCAAGTTCTACAGGCGAGGATGAAATAAATCCTTGCCACACGACGTGTATCTTATCTGCCATAATTAAAATTGCCGGCTATTCCGGTAACAGGAGACAACTGTCTTGAGCGAGCCCACCCGGAGCAAGTCCCCCCTGGACGACGTCCGCGACCTGATTCTGAAGCCGGTCGAGACCGATCCGGCATCCGGGCGGAAAGTGCACGAGGCACTTCTCGGCATGGGCCGTGAGGGCGATTTCGGCCGGTTGGGCGAAGCCGCTGAATGGTTGGCGACCTGGCAACGCCGGTTTCCGCCGCGCGTCGAAAAGCCGACACTGGCAATCTTTGCCGGGTCACACGGCCTCGTCGATTCCGGCGTATCCCTCTCGTCGAATGAGGACACCCGCGCGCATATCGATGCGCTCAAATCCGGCCGCGCGCCACTCTCCGCGATTGCCGCCCAGGTCGGCGCAAATGTCAGGGTGTTCGAACTGGCCCTCGACAAGCCGACGCCGAGCATCGCTGAAACGGCGGCGATGTCTGAGCGCGAGTGCGCCGCGACCATCGCCTTTGGTTTTGAGGCGGTTGAAGACAATCCGGATTTGCTCGCCATTGCCGTGTCGGGCGCCGGGGTTGGAACCGTCGCGGCGGCGGTTGCCTGCGCGCTCTATGGCGGGTCTCCGGAATACTGGGTGCGGCCGAGCGCGCATACGCCCGCTGGCTTATCCCAAAAGCGGGTGGACATAGTCAGCACCGCATTGAGAGTTCACCGGGGGCACCTGTCGGACCCGCTGGAATCGCTGCGCTGCCTGGGCGGGCGGGAGATTGCCGCCTGCGTAGGCGCCATTATTGCCGCGCGCCATCAAGGCATTCCGGTGCTGCTCGACGGCTTTGCCACGACCATTGCGGCGGGCATTGTTCACGCCGTTTCCCCCCAGGCGGTCAGCCATTGCCTTGCCTCCCATATTACCCAGCGGCCCGCGCATGAAGCCGCGCTCGAGCGCATCGGCCTGAAACCGCTTGTTCAGCTGGAATTCCAGACAGGCAGCGGGCTAGGCTCGGCCACGGCTGTCGGGCTGCTCAAGACGGCCTGCGCGCCGTTTATAGCCAAACCCGCCCAAGGATGACGCAAGGAAAACTGCGGCATTCTTTACGTTTACGTGCGCGTCACCTTGTCAGCGAATAGGAATGGCTGACATACAGAAATGAAGTGCCGGGACTAAACAGGCAGATCCAGGAGCGAACGTCCATGAACCTCGAATTTTCACCCGAAGAGATCGCCTTCCGCGATGAAGTGCGTGCCTTTATTCGTGACAACTACCCGAAAGAACTCGCCGGCATCGGCAACCGCGAAGACCTGACCCGCGAGCAGTTTCTCGCCTGGCACAAGATCCTCGGCAAAAAGGGCTGGTCTGCGCCCGCCTGGCCGAAGAAGTATGGCGGCACGGGCTGGACCTCCACCCAGCGCTACATCTGGTCGGAAGAGAATGCCCGCATTGACGCGATGATGCCCCTTCCGTTTGGCATCTCGATGGTCGGCCCGGTCATCTACACGTTCGGCAATGACGAACAGAAAGCCAAACACCTGCCGGGCATTCTTGCCGGTGATGTGTGGTGGGCGCAGGGCTACTCCGAGCCTGGCGCCGGCTCCGACCTTGCCAGCCTGAAGACAACCGCTGTCCGCGATGGCGATCATTATATCCTCAACGGCCAAAAGACCTGGACGACGCTCGCCCAGCACGCTGACTGGGGCTTCTTCCTCTGCCGCACCGACCCGTCGGCAAAAGCCCAGGAAGGCATCTCGTTCATCCTCGTCGATATGAAAACGCCCGGCATCGAAGTGCGCCCGATCAAGCTGATCGACGGGACGCATGAAGTGAACGAAACCTGGCTCACCGATGTCCGCGTGCCGGTCGAAAACCTCGTCGGCAAAGAAAACGAAGGCTGGACTTATGCGAAGTTCCTCCTCGCACACGAGCGGTCAGGCATCGCTGGTGTGGCGCGCTCCAAGCGCGGCGTCGAGCGTCTGCGTTCCATCGCCACCCAGGAAACGCTGGATGGCACGCCACTGATCAAGACGGACGAGTTCGCCCGCAAGATCAGCCAGCTTGAAATCGATCTGACTGCGCTTGAGTTCACGGAGCTGCGCACGCTGGCTTCTGAAGCTCAAGGCAAGGGCCCCGGGCCGGAAAGCTCGATCCTCAAGATCAAGGGCACCGAAATCCAGCAGCGCCTGACCGAGCTGACGCTCGAGGCCGTTGGCAATTACGGCGCGCCCTATGCACGCGGTATGGACAATTTCGGCGTCAATGACGTCGGTGTGGGCCCTGATTATTCGAACTTCAGCGCAGACAGTTACTTCAACATGCGCAAGACTTCGATCTATGGCGGGTCCAACGAGATCCAGCGCAACATTATCAGCAAGATGATCCTCGGCCTCTAAGGCACCGGGGCAGGGAGGAGATTACATCCATGGATTTCAATTTTACCGAAGAGCAGACGATGATCCGCGACAGCCTCGCACGGCTGATCAAGGACCAGTATGATTTCGACACCCGCCGTAAGGTCGTGGCCTCGAAAGACGGCTGGCGTCCGGAAATGTGGGCTCAGTTCGCTGAACTCGGCCTGCTTGCCGCGCCCTTCTCTGAAGAAGATGGCGGCCTCGGCGGCGGACCGATCGATGCGATGGTCGTGATGGAAGAATTCGGCAAAGGCCTTGTGGTCGAGCCTTTCCTTCAGACCGTCGTTCTCGGCGGCGGCTTCCTGAAAGCGGGCACCGACGCGCAGAAGCAGGACCACCTTGCGGCGCTGATCTCTGGCGAGCGCGTATTTGCGTTTGCCTATGCTGAGCCCAAAGGCCGCTATAATCTGGCTGACCTCGAAACCACCGCGACGAAAGACGGTAGCGGCTGGAAGATTTCGGGCCACAAGGCAGTCGTGATCGGCGCGCCCTGGGCGTCCCATTTGATCGTGACCGCACGCACCTCCGGCGGCCGCCGCGACGCCAAAGGCGTGGGCGTGTTCATCGTGGCCAAGGATGCCAAAGGCGTCACCACGCGGGACTACCCGACGGTTGATGGCCGCCGCGCTTCGGAAGTCTACTTGGAAAACGTTTCTGTTGGCGCAGATGCCGTCATCGGCGATCCCTCCGACAGCCTCGGCCTCGTTGAAAAGGTCACCGACGAAGCCATCGCAGCGCTGTGCGCTGAGGCCTGCGGTGCTATGAAAGTGGCCAACGCGCAGACCGTTGACTACTCCAAGACCCGCAAGCAGTTCGGCACGCCGATCGGCAAGTTCCAGGTTCTCCAGCACCGCATGGCCGACATGTTCATTGAGCATGAACAGTCGATTTCCATGACCTATATGGCCACCCTGAAGCTCGAAGAAGATGAAGTGACCCGCAAGAAGGCAGCTTCGGCTGCCAAGGTCCGCATCGGCCAGGCCGGCCGCTTTGTTGGCCAGCAGGCGATCCAGATCCATGGCGGCATGGGCATGACCGACGAGCTCGCCATCGGTCACTATTTCAAACGCCTCACGATGATCGACTCCGAGTTCGGCAATGTCGACCACCACCTGAAGCGCTACACCGAGCTTTCGGCAACGGACATGGCCGTCGCGGCTGAATAAGGCCTGTCGGTCATTAACCAGAATTAGGCGGGGCGGCTCCAACGGGGCCGCCCCGTTTGCATCAGGGGCCGGCCCGGCCCGGAATTTGCAAGTCTGCGCGGCGTTAACGGGTCATCGTCCAAGCGGCGTTATGTTTTGCCACCGGCCAGATTTGAAGGAACGCTGCATTGATCCCTCCAGGCGATACATCGCGGAACTTGCAGATCCTCGTTGCCGCGCCGACCTATCGGCGCAACGAGATGTTGGATGGCCTTCTGAAAAGCCTGTCGGCGCTGACATTGCCGAAGAACGCGGATGTCCACTTCGTCATCATCGACAATGACCGCGCGGGTAATGCACGCCCTGTTGTCGAAAAATGGCAGCAGGCGTTCCCCGCGCCGCTCAGCTATGAACTTGAGGAAGCACCCGGCGTCACGCATGTTCGCAATCGCGCACTGCAGCTCGCAGGCGAGGCAGACCTTCTCGCCTTTATCGACGACGACGAGTTTGCGCACCCTGATTGGCTTGCCGCCCTCGTTCGTCGATACCGCGAAACAGGCGCGGCAAGTGTCTTCGGGCCCGTCCAATCTGTGTATCCACAATCGGCGCCGCAATGGATGAAGGATTGGGGTGTTCACGGAACGCCGATCACGGAGGACCATGATCAGACCAAGCCCGGCGCCACCTGCAATTGCCTGATCGACATGACCGTGGTGCGCAGGGAAGCCCTTCGCTTCGACCCGCGAATGTCGCTGACCGGCGCAGAAGACACTCTCTTCTTCACCCAGCTCCTTGATCGCAGTCACCGGCTCACCCAGGCGAAGGATGCGCTTGTGTATGAACATGTCCCGGAAGATCGAGCGCGGGTGAACTGGCTG
Source organism: Hyphomonas sp. (assembly GCA_046291585.1). Lineage (GTDB taxonomy): Bacteria > Pseudomonadota > Alphaproteobacteria > Caulobacterales > Hyphomonadaceae > Hyphomonas. The sequence goes on along the minus strand of JBKBRT010000001.1, from coordinate 46,939 downwards.
CTGCGCCGCTGGTATCGCACCGGCCTGACAGATGCGATGATTGCCGGGCGCCACCTCAATCCGGCCATGGCGCGCGTGAAAAGCGGCGTCAATGGCGTGATCCGGGTCGTCGCCGGCAGCGTCCTGACGGCCCTCGCGGCCATGATTACACTGGGCCAGAACAAACGCGCAATCCTTGCGCGCGCCTACACAGTCAGCCGGGGGCTCGGCATGATCTCCTTTGCACTCGGCAAGAGCTATGAGGAATACGGACGGAAAAAAGTGGCCGACTAGGCCGTCTGCGCCCAATAGTTTTCAAGGCTTGACGCAATCGCCTCACACTTAGCGCGGGCCTCGGCCGGCGCGCCAAAGGCGACCATGGCTGATCCTTCAATCGAGCTTTCCGTTCCGGCTGCAACAGGCCAGCGTGCGCCAACGATCATGGCATCTCCCAGCGTCGCAAGGTATTCACCGAACTCGGCCTCCCGGCCATCCCGGAAAAGGGGGAGCCAGAGGATGAGCAAGGCGCCGGGCCAGCGCTTTAGCGCCTTGGGCGTCCACAGTGCCAGCGCCTCAATATCCCGGTGGGTTTCATAGCTGGGGTCAACGAGAATGACCATCTGCTCGCCCGCGCGCGGCGCCAGTTTCAGCGCCCCCGAATAGCCGTCAGCCTTCTGTATACGGATACGGTCGTCGCCCTTCATCGCCTCGTTGATGACGGCGTTCTCCTGCGGATGAAGCTCAAACAAGACCATTCGCGCCGATTTCGGGAGCAGCGTTTGCGCGAGCGCCGGTGAGCCCGGATAGTCTTTCATCCCGCGTGCGTTGACGAGTTCCATCCAGGAGCAAAGCGGCTTTGGAGGCGTCCCCTTCATCAGCGCAATCACGCCATCATCGGACTCGCCGCGTTTGCGCGCCTGCGCATTTGTCAGGTCATACCGTCCGCGCCCGGAATGCGTTTCGACATAAAACAGGGGCCGCGGCCCGTTTGCAGCCGCCCGGAGCAGGGTGTCGAGCACCGCATGCTTCAGAACATCTGCGCGGTTTCCGGCGTGAAAGCCATGCTGGTAGGAAAGCATACAGCCTCTGTTTTCTGATGATCGAAAAGTCCTGCCGGCTTATTCGCCGGCGAGGCTCTCTTGACGGATCGATTCAAACTCGTTGCCGGGATACCAGGTTGGCCAGCTGTCGGAATTGGCGATGCGTAACCCGACATCATACAGCGCCTTCAGGTCTTCCTCGAAGCCGGAGAGGTCCCAGCTGTCGGAATATTCGTCCATCGGCTTGTGGTAGCGCTCTGCGGTGTAAGCAGCTGCTGCAGCCCGCCCGGCAGCAATGCCCCCTTCGCGCTTATCTTCGCCTTCGCCTGCGTAGAGCATCGGCACGCCCTTCTTGGCCAGCGAGATGTGGTCCGAACGGTAGAAGAACCCGGCTTCTGGGCGGCCATCCGGGGTAATGATGCGATCATAAGCGACGAGCACATCCTTCAAGATGTCTTCAAGCTCGGAGGCGCCAAAGCCCACGACCGTCATGTCTCTGGTGCGGCCCATCGGAAGCGCGCCGTCGATATTGATCCCGGCCACCACCTTGTTCAGCGGGACCGTTGGATTGTTCGCAAAATACTCAGACCCCAGCAGGCCGGACTCTTCCAGCGTCACGAACAGGAACATCGTCGATCGATCCAGCGTCTGTGCTTTCATCGCTTCGGCAATCTCCAGAATGCCGGCTGTGCCCGTCGCATTGTCGACGGCGCCATTGTAGATCTGGTCTGCGTAGAAGTCTTCGCCTGGGGCACCTGTCTTCATGCCAAGATGATCCCAGTGCGCCGTGTACAGTACATATTCTTCTGGCGTTGTCGCGCCAGGCAACACGCCGATCACGTTGCGGCTGGTCAGCTTGTCGATGGTCTGGTGGATTTCGCCGCGCGCCTTGACACCTTTAAGGGCGACGGGCTGAAAGCCGGGGGTTTTCGCAGCCGCTTTCAGGGCTTCAAAGTCGAGCCCTGCCTTGGCGAACATGTCCACGGCAATGTCGCGCTGAACCCAGCCCTCCATCATGGCGCGATCTGCGCCGCCATTGGGGCGCACCAGATCGGACTGGGCGCCGGTCCAGGAATTGGCCACAACGTCCCAGCCATAGGCGGCCGGTTCGGTTTCGTGGATAACGATGGCAGCTGCGGCGCCCTGGCGGGCGGCCTCTTCAAATTTGTAGGTCCAGCGGCCGTAATATGTCATGGCTTTGCCGTTGAAGAGGTTGGGGTCTTCGGTGGCAAAGCCGGGATCATTGACGAGGATCAGCACGGTTTTGCCGGTATAGTCCTGGCCTGCATAGTCATTCCAGCCATACTCAGGCGCAACGGCCCCGTAGCCGACGAAGACCACGTCACTTGGCTCAAATGAGATGTGATCGGTATTCTGCCGCTTGGTCCACATCACCGCCTGGTCCTTGAGGTCGAGCGACAGCTCTTCCTGATCAGGCCAGGTCAGAACGAGGCTGGAAGCGGCCGGGTCGACAGTCTGGTTCACCATCTCAACCTGCTGATACCATGAGCCATCATCGCCAGCCGGCTCCAGCCCAATGCGGGCAAGCTCTGCGGCGATCCATGCGGCGGAGGCTTCGCCAGCCGGCGTTCCGGGGCCGCGGCCCTCAAAAATGTCGTCCGCCAGGGTCTTCACGCGCACGGCTATGTCAGCCGCAGCGATTTCGGGCACGGTGGCCTCCGGCAGCGGGAGCAGCAGCTCTTCGGCCACGGCGTCAGTCTGAGGCGCTTGCGCGGTGTCGGTTGGCGCCGAGGGGCCGCAGGCTGCCAGCGCGAGCGCGGCCGCCGAGAGGGTAAGATGTTTCAGGTGCATAGGAACGGTTCCCCGTCTGGAATCTTCGATGCCCCGGTCTCGCATGACAGCCACTCAGGGGCAAGCAGCCGGCCGTTCGTCCCCGGCTGCGGCAAGAATGTTGCCCCACGTGCGGCCTGTCGGCAAAATGGCGCCCGCTGCGTCACGCGCTGTTCATCGGCTGGTGCGATCATGGCGGCGCCTTATATGGATTTGATGATGACGCTTGCTGTTTGGTCTTTTGCCTCCCGCCCCTTTGCCGGGGGCCTTATGCGGTTGGCCGCGTTGGTGACGGCGGCCCTGTCCGTCTCGGTTGCGGCGTGTGCCACGCCTGTCACGCAGGGCGCGCTCAGCCCCTCGGCTGAGATAACGCCGGCCTTCATGCCGGAAAGAAACCAGTTCATCGCTCAGGATGGCGCCCGCCTCGGGCTCACCGTCTGGCCGGCTGCAGGCACAACAAACCCGGAGCATGTCGTCGTGGGCGTTCACGGCATGAATGACTATGCCAATGCCTTCCATATGGCCGCACCTTACTGGGCGCGGCACGGCGTCACCACCTATGCGTATGACCAGCGCGGTTTTGGCCGCTCGCCCAACAAAGGCATCTGGCCGGAAGAAGAGTTGATGCGCGAAGACCTGCGCACCGCAGTGGACGTCGCCCGGGCCCGCCACCCGAATGCTACGATAACCGTTGTGGGTATCTCCATGGGCGGCTCCGTCGCGCTGACGGCCTTTGGGTCAGAGCGCCCGCCGAAAGCCGACCGCCTGATCGTCTCTGGCCCCGGGCTGCGCGGCTGGGGCGCCATCAATCCGCTTTACCGGGTCAGTCTCTGGGCAACCGCCCACGCCAATCCCGACTGGCTCGTGGTGCCACCGGTCGGCCTCGTCAAGATTGAGCCCTCCGACAACAACGACATGCTGCGCCGGACATGGTCTGACCCCCACATGACCTACAGGACGCGGATCGATCAGGTTTATGGCCTCGTTGCCCTGATGGAAAATGCCAACACGGCCGCTGCCCGGCTCAAACCCAACGTTCCGACCCTGATCTCCTATGGCGCGCGGGATATCGTTATCCCGGAAAATGGCGTGCGCCGGGCCGCAGACATCCTCCCGACCTTCGTCCGCACCGTCTACTATCCCAATGGCTATCACATGCTGCTGCGCGACCTGCAGGCCGAGCGGGTGCACGCAGATTATCTGGCGTTCATGAAAGATCCCGCCACAGCCCTGCCCAGCGGGGAAGGCGAATGGCCCTTCCGTGAGAGCTGTACGCACTGGGCCTCTGCAGACCGCCCGCCGGTCGCTTGCTGATGGGGTTCCATGCCAACATTTCTTGAGGATGAAGAGGCAATGCTCGCCCATGACGGGGCGCGGCTTGGCCTGACCGTCTGGAAACCGCATAAGGCCGCATCCCCCAAACACGTCATCGTCGGCGTTCACGGCATGAATAATTATGCCGGTGAGTTTCGCCTTGCCGCGCCGGAATGGGCCGCAGAGGGCAGGGCGGTCTATGCTTATGACCAGCGGGGCTTTGGCCGGTCCGCCGGCCGGGGCATCTGGCCGGACGAAGAGTTGATGCGGGAAGATATGCGCACGGCCGTCAGCCTTGCCCGCGCGCGCCATCCAAAGGCCACGCTGACAGTGGTTGCCATCTCTATGGGGTCTGCCGTCGCCATCACGGCGTTTGCGTCGGACCGTCCGCCATTGGCAGATCGGCTGATCCTGTCTGGACCGGGCCTGAGCGGCTGGGGCGCATTGAACCCTGCCTATGCCGGGTCGCTGAAGTTCATGAACTCACTCAGCCCGGGCCTGATCCTGCGGCCGCCCGCCTTCGCCAAACCGCGGATGTCCGACAATGCCGAGTTCCTTACCCTTCAGGATGCCGATCCGCTGCATGCCAGAGAAAACCGCGTTGATCAGATCGCCGGTGTCGTCGACCTCATGGAGCGGGCACATGATGTGGCCGGCCGCCTTCCGGCAGGCCTGCCCGTGCTTGCCTCCTATGGCGCCCGGGATGAGGTCATTCTACCCGACGGGCCCCGGCGCACATTCAAACGCTTCCCACCCAGCGTCCGTACCGTCTATTATCCCGACGGCTACCACGTTCTTTTGAGCGATAATCAGAGAAGCAAGGTGATTGCTGATTACGCCGCTTTCATGGACAATCCGGCGGTTGCGTTACCCAGTGGTTGCGGTCCGTGGCCGTTCCGTTAGGGATTAGACTCTATTCCACAGCAGGCGCGGCCTTGCGGTCGCCGGCGAATGGACAAATATAAAGGCTTCTGCCAAACCAGCAGGCGGCGATTCAGCCCTGATCCACAAGGTCATTTTTATGTCGACATCACTTCAGACCGCTCTCAATCTTGTTCCGATGGTCGTCGAGCAGACGAGCCGTGGTGAGCGCGCGTTTGATATCTTCTCCCGCCTTCTCAAGGAGCGGATCGTTTTCGTGACCGGCATGGTTGAGGATGGCATGGCATCGCTCATCACCGCGCAGCTTCTGTTCCTCGAATCGGAGAACCCGAAGCGCGAAATCGCCATGTATATCAACAGCCCCGGCGGCTATGTCTCCTCGGGCCTGGCGATCTACGACACGATGCAATATGTCCGCTGCCCGATTTCCACAGTGTGCATCGGACAGGCGGCCTCGATGGGCTCGCTCCTGCTTGCCGCAGGGGAAAAAGGCATGCGCATCGCCCTGCCCAACGCCCGCGTGATGCTGCATCAGCCGTCTGGTGGATATTCGGGCGTTGCCACGGATATTGAGCGCCATGCCGAAGAAATCATCGAACTCAAGCGCCGTTTGAACGAAATTTATGTCCGGCACACGGGTCAGGAATACAACGTCGTTGAAAGAAAGCTCGATCGCGACACCTTCCTAACAGCTGAAGAAGCCATGGAATTTGGGATCGTTGACAAGGTTTATGAACGCCGCACCGCAGAAGACGAAAAATAATACCCTGTGTTTCAAGGTGCGGCCCAGCCCTTGCAGGGCAGGCGAACAGGTTTATTGTCTAGAAAAAGACCATGCTTGGCAGGGGCTTAAAGTCCACGTTAAGCCTTGTATGGCAGTGAGGACCGCATGACCAAACCAAACGGCTCCGGCGATTCAAAGAACACGCTGTACTGTTCCTTCTGCGGTAAAAGCCAGCATGAGGTCAAAAAGCTCATTGCCGGGCCGACAGTGTTCATCTGCGATGAATGCGTCGAACTCTGCATGGACATCATCCGCGAGGAAAACAAAACCTCCGCGATCAAGTCCCGTGATGGGGTGCCGACGCCGCAGGAAATCTGCGATGTTCTCGACGATTACGTGATCGGCCAGCGCTATGCCAAGCGCATCCTGTCCGTCGCCGTTCATAACCATTACAAACGCCTCTCCCATGCCGGTAAGACCGATGGGGTGGAGCTGTCGAAATCCAACATCCTCCTGGTTGGCCCCACGGGCTGCGGCAAGACACTGCTGGCCCAGACGCTGGCGCGCATCCTGGACGTGCCGTTCACCATGGCGGACGCCACGACGCTGACCGAAGCCGGCTATGTTGGCGAGGATGTGGAAAACATCGTCCTGAAACTGCTCCAGGCGGCTGACTATAACGTCGAGCGCGCCCAGCGCGGCATCGTCTACATCGACGAGATCGACAAGATCTCCCGCAAGTCGGACAATCCATCGATTACGCGGGATGTATCGGGCGAGGGGGTCCAGCAGGCGCTCCTGAAGATCATGGAGGGCACGGTTGCCGCTGTCCCCCCGCAGGGTGGGCGCAAACATCCCCAGCAGGAGTTCCTGCAGGTCGACACGACCAACATTCTGTTTATCTGCGGCGGCGCATTTGCCGGCCTCGAGAAGATCATCTCCGCCCGCGGCGAGAGTGCCTCGATCGGTTTTGGCGCCACCATCAAGACCGGTGAAGAGCGCGGCGTCGGCGAGACGCTCCGTGAGGTTGAGCCTGAAGATCTTCAGAAGTTCGGCCTTATTCCCGAATTCATCGGCCGTCTGCCGGTTCTGGCAACGCTCGAAGACCTGGACGAGAAAGCCCTCATCCAGATCCTCACCCAGCCGAAGAACGCTCTTCTCAAGCAGTATCAGCGCCTCTTCGACATGGAGAGCGTGCAGCTGACCTTTACGCCTGAAGCGCTGGTGGCAGTTGCCCGCCGTGCCATCACGCGCAAAACCGGCGCTCGTGGCCTGCGGTCGATCATGGAATCGATCTTGCTCGACACGATGTTCGAGCTGCCAAACCTGCGCGGCGTGGAAGAAGTGGTGATCAACGCAGAAGTGGTCGACGGCAACGCCGAGCCTCTCTATGTCCACGCTTCCAAGAGCCAGACCGAAGCAGGCTGATCGGCCCTTAGGTCAAAGAACTTCAAGACGCCCGCCCGGAATTTCCTGGCGGGCGTTTTTCATTCCGGCAGATGCACTGTCAGTACGTCAATCCGTGGCGGCATCAGGAAGCGCATCGGTACACCGACCATTCCCGTGCCCGTAGTGACATAAACCAACCGTTCTCCGGCCGGGCTCTGGAAATGGTGGAGTTCACGGTCAAACGGTCCGCTCACCGGAAGTATATTTTTGTAAATCCCGGGTATGCGCACCTGCCCACCATGCGTGTGTCCGGCGAGCATGAGATCATAGGGAAACGTGTCCGGAACCGTAAGCGCCGTATCCGGATTGTGCGTGAGCAGAATGACCGGAACACCCTCCGGCAGGCTGGCATGAAAGCCGAAATCCTGCCGCCGCTCCCAGAGGTCTGAGGCCCCGGACACAATCACGCGCTTCCCGGAAATCTCGGTCTCCAGTGCCCGATTGTGCACGACGCGCGCCTCGGCTTGCTGCAGCGCGCGCATCAGAGGCTCGGTCAGGTTCTGCCCGGGAAATCCAACATCATGATTGCCCAGCACGGCAAACAGCGGCGCATCCAGATCTGCCAGCGCCGCGAAGTCCTCGGAAATATCCTCAGGTCTCGGACGATATGTCAGGTCGCCTGCGAGAAACACCGCATCCACGCCCTGCCCATTGATGCGTTCTACAATCCGTTTGATCGCCGTGGCGTGCGGAAACGCCCCGATGTGGGGATCACCAAAAAGCGCAATACGGATGGCGGGAGAGGCCGTGCTCGAGCCCGGAAGGAGGATTGTCGCCTCGTGAACCGTCAGCAGCCGTGGCTCAACGAAGCGCGCCCAGGCGAGAGGAAGGGAGAGGATCAAAGCCACAGCAGCAGCGATCCGCAACACGCCGCGCGCCCGGAAGATCCCCCACAGGCAGAACAGGGCAAAAGGCCAGAAGATATGAGCGCCATAAAGCAGCGCGAGTTGAACAAAGCTCATGGACGAGGACGTGCCACGCCTTTGCGGCAACGAAAAGGCCGGCACCCGAAGATGCCGGCCTCTGCCCCAAAACTAAAACCCCGCGTCCTAGTTCTTGTAGTACATGTCGAACTCGACCGGGTGCGGATGGAGTTCGTAACGCATGTTCTCTTCCATCTTCAGTTCGATATAGGCATCGATCTGGTCGTCGTCGAACACGCCGCCTTTCTTGAGGAAGGCGCGGTCGGCGTCGAGGGCCGCCAGGGCTTCACGCAGCGAGCCGCAAACCTGCGGGATCTGCTTGGCTTCCGCCGGTGGCAGGTCGTAGAGGTCCTTGTCCATCGCGTCGCCGGGATGGATCTTGTTCTCGATCCCGTCGAGGCCGGCCATCAGCAGGGCCGCGAAGGCGAGGTAAGGGTTTGCCATCGGGTCTGGGAAGCGGGTTTCGATCCGCTTGGCTTTCGGGTTCGAGCCGTAAGGAATACGGATCGAGGCAGACCGGTTGCGGGCCGAATAGGCCAGCATCACAGGCGCTTCATAGCCTGGGACCAGACGCTTGTAGGAGTTGGTCGACGGGTTGGTGATCGCGTTCAGCGCCTTGGCGTGCTTGATGATGCCGCCGATGTAGTAAAGGCACATCTCGGAGAGATCGGCATACTTGTCGCCGGCAAACAGCGGCTTGCCGCCTTTCCAGATCGACTGGTGAACGTGCATGCCCGAGCCGTTGTCCTTGAACATCGGTTTCGGCATGAACGTCGCCGTCTTGCCGTAGGACGCAGCCACCTGGTGGATCACGTATTTGTAGAGCTGCATCCGGTCAGCCATGACCGTGAGCGTGGAGAATTTCAGGCCAAGCTCGTGCTGGGCAGGCGCCACTTCATGGTGGTGCTTCTCCGGCTCCAGGCCGATATCGCCCATGATCGACAGCATCTCGCCGCGCATGTCCTGCTCGGAGTCGATCGGCGGGACGGGGAAGTAACCGCCCTTCGGGCCGGGGCGGTGGCCGAGGTTGCCCATCGGATACTCGCGGCCGGAGTTCGTCGGCAGTTCGGTCGAGTCGAACGAATAGCCGGTGCTGTGGGGATCGGTCGACCAGCGAACATCATCAAAAATGAAGAATTCAGCTTCCGGGCCAAAGAACGCGGTGTCACCGATGCCGGATGCGGCAAGGTAAGCCTCGGCTTTCTTGGCGGTCGTGCGCGGGTCGCGGCTGTAAGCCTGGCCCGAGATTGGGTCGAGAATGTCACAGAACACAACCAGCGTGGTCTGTTGGAAGAACGGATCGATGAACGCGCCTTTTGTGTCCGGTTTCAGAAGCATGTCGGACTCGTTGATGGCTTTCCAGCCAGCGATCGAGGAGCCATCAAACATCTGGCCATCTTCAAAGAAGCTCTTGTCCACCATGTCCTTGTGGAAGGACACGTGCTGCAGCTTACCGCGCGTATCGGTGAAGCGCAGGTCCACATACTGGACGTCCTGGTCCTTCATAAGCTTGAGAAGATCATCTGCCATTTTTTTTGCCTTCTAATGAGCGTTTTTCGGTACGGGGTTTTGCGGGGCCTGCGCCAGAGGGCCGGCCCCGCAGGGATCGATCAAAGCGCCGAGTCGCCTGTTTCGCCGGTCCGGATGCGGACAGCATCGATTACGTCAGAGACGAAAATCTTGCCATCGCCAATCTTGTCGGTGTGGGCAGCCTTCTTGATGGCTTCCACCGCGCCTTCGACTGCGCTGTCTGGCAGCACCACTTCGATTTTCAGCTTCGGAAGGAAGTCCACCACATATTCGGCGCCGCGATAGAGTTCGGTGTGGCCGCGCTGGCGGCCGAAGCCTTTGGCTTCAATGACGGTCATGCCCTGCAGACCGATTTCCTGCAGCGCTTCTTTCACATCGTCGAGTTTGAAAGGTTTAATGATCGCTTCGATTTTTTTCATTGCGTGGTTTCTCCCCAGCCATCGGGTTTAGAGTCCATCCGTGCGTATGAGGTGTTCCCGTCTGAAGCGATAGGGGGGGGGCCGCAAATTGGTTACCTTTGATCGCCAGATTAAGAATTGTGCACCCTTGATTAAATATTGGGCGGCGGAATTTTCATGGAAAAGCAGTAAAATGACGCTAGCGTCACTTATCGACGGCGTGAGATTGTGCTACGCAACGTCAATCCGTGAAGTTACGAGGGCTCCCCAAAATGACCGTCCAGGATCTGGAAATCGTCGTCCATCCCGACCGCAAACGATCCCGTGTCCAGCCGCTCAAGGCGTGGGGCCATATGCAGAAGCTGATCGCCAACAAGGAAGACACTGAACAGGTCTTTCATATCATTGAGGCGCTCAACGGACGCGCCTTCGAGAAAAACTTCGCCGCTTTTGTTGCCAGTCCGGAAGGCCGCCGCCTGCTTAAGGAGCGCGCCTACCTTCCGTCCGTCCTCGATGATCACAGTTGGATCAAGCGTCTGCCCGAGGGCACCGTCGGGCGCGCTTATGTCGAGTTCATGGAGCGGGAGGGGCTGACCGCTCAGGGGCTTGTCGAGGAAAGCGAGAAGCACCGGGCCGGCCAGCCGGTGTTCGACGACGACTATCTCTGGTTCGGCAATCGCCTGCGCGACACGCATGACCTCTTCCACGTGCTTTCCGGCTACAACCGCGACGCGTTGGGCGAAGCCTCGCTGCTCGCCTTCACCTACAGCCAGAACCCCGGCAACGGCGTACTCTTCATCGCCTTCATGGGGTGCCGCACGATCGCGAAAAACGCCCCCAAATCGGCGCGAATCATGGATTGCTTCTGGGAAGGCAAGCGCAACGGCGCGGCCGCCCAGAAAATCATGCGTCAGGATATCATCGCCCTCATGAAAGAACCGCTGGAAGAAGCCCGCGCCCGCCTCGGCATCAAGCCGCCGGTCGCGTATCGCCGCGCGCTTGGTATGCTGTCGGCTCATGGCTACAGCGCCGAAACCCAGCTCAGCGATGCTGGAAAGCTGCGCGAGCAAGCCGCCGCGTGATCTTCCTTATCCGTCATGGCGAAGCCGCCGCGAGCTGGGGCGACCATCCCGATCCCGGGCTCAGCGATCTGGGCAAGGGGCAGGCCGAAGCCGCTTCTGAAATTCTCACAAAGCTTGGCGCCAAGACTGCTGTCACCAGTCCCATGCAGCGTTGCCGAGAGACGGCTCAGCCCTTTGAGGCGCGGGCAGGGCTGACCGCCCGGGTCGTGCCGGAAGTGTCTGAAATCTCCACCCCCGCCGGTATCGAAGACCGCGTGTCCTGGCTGCGGGGGCTGATGGCCGGCTCCTGGACCGATGCGGGCGCCGATCTGGTCGAATGGCGTCTCAGAATGTCTCAGACTGTTTCGGAATTGCCCGATGGCGTCGCGGTATTTTCCCACTTTGTCGCGATCAATGCGCTCGTTGGCGCGCTGGAGGGCGATGACCGGGTAACGATCTTCCGCCCCGGACACTGTTCGGTCACCCGGCTTGAGCGCCGCGGCGGTGTGCTTCGGGTGGCAGAATACGGGAGCGAATCCGCAACCCGCGTGCTATGAGCCCCGCTCATGGGAAGACCGATACTTACACCTCAGGAAATGCTTGCCGCCGAGCAGGCTGTTATCAGCGCGGGCACCGATAGCTTCACCCTTATGCATAGGGCAGGCGAGGCGGTTGCCGAGTTTGTCCATACCCACTGGCCTGATGGCCGGATTCAGGTGCTGTGCGGTCCGGGCGGCAATGGCGGCGACGGGTTCATTGCTGCGGCAAAGCTTGCGAAATTCTGGCGGAATGTGGAGGTCTATTGCGCCCGTCCGGTAAGTGAGCTCACCGGGGATACGGCCAAAGCTGCCAGCGAGTGGACGGGCCCGGTCCATCCGCTCGAAGCGGCGCTGAACTCACAGCCAGAGCTTATCCTTGATGCCCTGTATGGCGCCGGACTGACCCGCCCGCTGGAGGGCGCCGCAGCTGCGCTGGCCCAACGCGGCGGGCACGTCATATCGGTCGACGTTCCTTCCGGCATTGACGGATACACCGGCAAACCGCTCGGCCCCGCTTTTCAGGCTCAGGCGACCATAACCTTCGCTGCGCTGCGCCCGGCGCATGTGCTGCTCCCCGGTTCGGCCTTTTCCGGCCCCGTCATGGTGGCCGATATCGGTGTGCCGGTTCAGACTGCACTGGCCGAAAACAGCCCCGCGCTCTGGCACACTCAGATGCCTCAGCCGGGTTTCGGGGTTCACAAATACCAGCGCGGCCATCTCAAGGTCGTCAGCGGCGGCCCGTGGACGACCGGCGCAGCCCGGCTCACGGCCAGGGCGGGCCTGCGCGCCGGGGCAGGGCTTGTCACGATGCTCTCGCCGCCTGACGCGGCCGCTGTCCACGCCGCCCACCTCACTGCCATCATGCTCGCGCCGTTCGTGACCCCCGAGGACCTGGCCGCCTATGCCGCACGAGCCACCGCCATAGTGATTGGTCCGGCAGCCGGTCTCACAGACGCCACCCGCGCCAATGTCGAGGCCCTCCTCAAGGGCCCGGCCAGGCTGCTGCTCGATGCCGATGCGCTCACCGTCTTCGGGGACGATCCTGGCGCCCTGTTCAGCCAGCTGCGCCCCACAGATATCCTCACGCCCCATACCGGTGAATTTGCCCGCCTGTTTGGCGATCTGCTGGCCACCAGCGATAACAAGGTTCAGGCTGTCCGGGCGGCGGCTGCAAAGGCGGGCTGTGTCATCCTCCTCAAGGGCGCTGATACCGTCATCGCCCAGCCTGATGGCAACGCTCTCGTCAACACCCACGCCACCCGGTGGCTGGCCACGGCGGGGTCGGGGGATGTCCTGGCAGGCATCATCGCCGGTTTCATGGCGCAGGGCGTAGATACGTTCGTGGCGGCGGCCATCGGCTGCTGGCTGCACGGGGAAGCCGGGCGCCGCGTGGGCGCGGGCCTGATTGCCGAGGATATTGAGATGCAGCTGCCGATCATCCTGAGCGCCCTGCACGGCGAACTGGGCTAGCCTCAGATCGGCAAGGCCATCAGGCGCGCGCCGGGCCCATAGATCTCGACGATGCGCCCCAGCTTCCCGGGGCCCACCAGAGCGTAGGGCACAAAGCCCGCCTTGTCCCAGAAACTGCCGGATTGCCCAACCGCGACAAGGCTGACCGCGTCAAAACCGAGCGCATGCGCCTGAGTATAGGCGTCATCCAGCAGGGCCCTAGAAATGCCCGTTCCCCGGGCATCGGGCAGAACAGCAATATCATGGATGTAGAAACAGTCTGGCTCCGGCAGCTCGACAGGAAATTTCTGATTGTTCACCGGCGCGTCGCCCAGCTTCCACGGAAAACTGATCATGTAGCCCACCATCCGGTTTCCCATGAACGCAACGCGATAATGGGCTCCAAATCGGGCGAGCCGGTCAGCAAAAACCTCCGGCGATTCCCGAAGATCTTCCGGGAATGCCTGCGCCTGCACGCGGACCACCTCATCAATATGCAACGGCGTCATGTGGAGGATCTGGAAAGTCATGGCCGGAGGAAGATCAAACGGTGTTCTGGAGGAAAAGAAGAAAGGTGCATATGGCACCTCACAGACACCACGCCAGAGGTCTGAAGCAGCCGTTGGCAGCATTCGTGGTGCGGATGAAAGGACTCGAACCTTCACACCTTGCGGCGCTGGAACCTAAATCTCGTAGATTCGCCAATAGGTAACAAGAATCCCGTTTAAAAACAAGGATTTTCTTGTTATACTAGGGTTATAAGCCCTAGACACAGTTTGGACACACTCGGACACAGGTAGAAAGCCGTGACCACACACCAGATGTTTGATGGCAGATTGCAGGTTTACCGACGCCCCCAGAGCCGCGTCTGGCAGTGCTCTGCGCGGGTCGGCGGCAAGCGCTACAGGGAGTCCACGCGGGAGCAAGATCTGGACCGCGCCAAGGACGTTGCTGAGGAATGGTATCTCGACCTGCGCGGCAAGCTGCGCCGTGGCGAAATCATCAAGCAGGAACGCAAATTCAAAGAAGCCGCCGAGCATTATGTGCGCGAAATCCGCGTGCTCGCGTCCACGACGCGCAGCCCGCAGTACGTCGCAATGGTGGAGCTTCGCCTTAAGGTACACATCCTCCCCTTCTTCGCAGAGAAGGCGCTCTCAGAAATCAACCGAGGAATGGTGCAAGCCTACCGCGTCAAGCGGGCCGAAGACTTTATGGCAAAGACTGCAAAACCTGCGCAGGGTGACCAACCTGCTCAACAAGGGCGGCAACCCGCCCGCAGTACAATGACTCAGGAAATCGTCATTATCCGCCAAGTCTTGAAGTACGCAGAGGGCATGGGCTGGATTCCCTTCGTGCCCAGCCTCTCCCAGCCCTACATGACACAGGGAAAGAAAGGCCGCCACGCTTGGTTCTCACCCGAAGAGTACAAGCAGCTCTATACGGCGACCCGCAAGCGGATCACCGATGGAGGGCGTCCTGGCTGGAAAAGCCACTATGAGGACATGCACGATTTTGTGCTGTTCATGGCCAACACTGGACTACGACCCGATGAAGCCTCGCGGCTGGAGTTCCGCGATGTGAGTATTGAAGATGATGCCGCAACGAAGGAGACAATCCTCGTCATTGATGTGCGCGGCAAAACTGGGGTCGGCTACTGCAAAAGCATGCCTGGCGCCGTGGAGCCTTTCCGCCGACTTCGGGCGCGGCGTGAAAAGGAGTTGAACGATCAACAGCCCGCAGGCTCCCCTCGCCCTGAACTGCCACCCGATCAACTCGTGTTCCGCAAGTTCAAGCGGCACTTATTCAATCAGATACTTCAAGAAGAAGGACTTAAATTCGACCGCGACGGTCGCCAGCGCACGGCCTACAGCCTGCGCCATACCTACATTTCTACGCGCCTCATGGAGGGCGCGAACATTCACCAGATCGCAAACAACTGCCGCACCAGCGTCAAAATGATCGAAGAGTTTTATGCTGCCCACATCAAGGATCGCTTGGATGCTGGCGCCATCAATGTGAAGCGTCCGCGCGCACGGCGCGCGCCAGCCAAGCCCCGCACAACGGGCAAGCCCGAGGCGCGCCCAGATCATCACTGATTCTGGCAAATGATGCCGCATTTCTCCGTGGCGAAAAGTTTCGCCATATCCTAGACTGAGTATTCCGACGTGCGGATATGGCGGAATTGGTAGACGCAACGGTTTTAGGTACCGTCGCCGCAAGGTGTGTGGGTTCGAGTCCCTCTATCCGCACCACTCATATTTCCTTCAAGAAGCAGGACTGCTTCTCACGCAGGGCAGAGCGCGGCACCGTGCGACCCAAGTGTGCGAAATGCCCCGCGAACGCGGCGCATGGTGGCCAGAGTTGTCCCGAACGGGATCGGCCATCGCTAATGGACTTTGACGAGCGACAGCGCACGTCACCAAAAGTTGTCCACAATAAATACGTATATAATCAAATAGATATGCGCATTATGGAAGAATCTGTCCTCTAATGTTGCAAATTCTTCCATAGCCTGCCATACTGATTCTTATTGAGAATCAGAGGGCTTTCTCGAATGGCGGAAGAAAAAAAGAGCGTTGAAACTGATCTGGTCCATATGGCGCGGCTTGCGTTATCGGGCAGAGCTCAGGACGTTCAAGTTTTCGTGCAGCGCGCGGCGAAACGTTATCGGTCCTCAGCGCCAGAGTTGGCGGATGCCTTGATCGACCTCCTGAGGGAGTCACCAACTCGATCATCACCGCTCCGACGCAATGCCGATGTCGCTCTACCCGTGGATGCCGATACACGCTTTCACCTGTTGCGCTTCGAAGAAAGTCCCATGCTCGATCATGAGCCTGTTTTCAGCGATGGCGTTGCAGGTGTTCTGAAGCGACTTGTCGATGAGCGCGCTCACGCTAGCGCCTTGCTCAAGGCGGGACTTGAGCCAACTAGAACTGCATTGTTCACTGGACCGCCAGGCGTAGGTAAAACCATGGCGGCGCGCTGGCTCGCCCGCGAACTCAAGCGCCCCCTTGTCGTCTTGGACCTTGCTGCCGTGATGAGCAGCTATTTGGGACGAACTGGCACAAACCTGCGGCATGTATTGGACTATGCCAAGTCAATCGAATGCGTCCTTTTGTTGGACGAACTCGACGCCATAGCAAAAAGACGCGATGATCGTGGTGAAATCGGTGAGCTCAAGCGGCTTGTAACCGTTCTTATCCAGCAATTAGATGATTGGCCATCGACTGGCTTGCTTGTCGCGGCAACAAACCATGCTGATTTGCTTGATCCAGCAATATGGCGCCGTTTTGAAGTTGCTGTAGAATTCCCTCTGCCTACGGTTGATGCTGCGCGGGCGTTTATTGAAGCAGAACTCAGCAAGAGCACTCCACATGCAGGGCAATGGGCCAGCATACTAGCTCTGGCTCTGCGTGGTCATTCGTTCAGCGACCTTGAGCGCGACATGCGTGCTGCAAGGCGAGCGGCGGCGATCAATGGCAAAGCGCTGGATGAACAACTATCAGCGCTTATCAAAACGGACGACCTTTCAAAGCAAGACAAAATTCAGCTTGCCGCATCTCTAGTGGATGGGGGGCTGGTTTCACAACGTCGAGCGCATGAATTAACAGGGGTAGCTAGGGAAACCATCCGAACACGGACTATAAGCCCGCGTCCAGCAAAAAGATCGGCAGGTAAAAAGTGACAAAGCGCAACTTCCTTCTGGGTAAGGGCGAGAGGCTCGCCGAAGACATCACTGTTCGCGGTGGTGGAGGGCCCAAAGTGGCGCCGTATTCGTTTGCTGAAGCGCAGTCACGACTTGTCCCGCGTCTAACCAAAGCGGTCTCGCAAATCGACGCATTGCCTTCGAACGCCTGCCCAAATGACCAAGCAGTCGTTTCACTTACACTGAACCCAGAGTACATTGCTAAGTCTTACTTTCCCCATGACCTTTTGAAGGCCGCCGGAATGACAGCCGTAGGCAGTAAGCCGCGGCGAGTTAAGCCCGAAAAACGCTCGCGGGATCGTGAGCCTGTTGAAACGCTGACTACAGAGCTTTTTGTAATTGGTCCACGTGACGCGATTCGTCGATGGAGCAGTCAGCTTCCTAGCTGGGCTGAGGCCACGCCTGAGGGAAAAGACCTCATTACCTTGGAAGACATCAGTGCGCCTACGGTAGAAACAAAGATCAAAGGCACGCTGCCTTCCTCTGGAACAGGTGTCTTTGAAGTAGTGCTCCATGTTGATGAGCTATTGGGCGAGAATTTTATTTTAGGTGAGTTTCGCAAGTACCTGCAGGATGTGGGTGTCGAATCTCGTCTTGACCGCAGATTCTATGCTGGTGGGTTGTGCTTTCTAGAAGTTGAAGCTCCTGCAGAGTTGGCAGATGAGATCGCAGTCTTCTCAGTAGTTCGCGCAATCCGCGAAATGCCTCGGTTGCGCATGCTACGGCCTACGATACGCTCGTCCTCTATTCCGACACAGATGCTTCAGCTTCCGGTCGAAGGGGCGCTTGATCCAAACATCAGAGCAGCGATTTTTGATGGAGGGCTACCGGATAATCACCCGCTTACGCCATGGGCGCGGCCTGTAGATGGGCCAAATCTCGGTCCGGCACATACAGAATTCTTGAAACACGGAACAGCAGTGACCTCTGCCTTTCTGTTTGGTCACATAGATCCGACACAGCCGCTTCCGAGGCCCTACTCAAATGTCGATCATTATCGAGTTCTGGACAACGAGCCAGGTCAAAATCCGCATGAGCTCTTCGATGTTCTTGATCGCATTGATCGAGTGCTCTCTGACATCGACTACGACTTCGTAAACCTTAGCCTCGGCCCTCGTCTCCCTATTGAGGATGATGATGTGCATGCATGGACGGCGGTTCTTGATGATCGTTTTGCGCGCACGAATACCCTCGCTGCGATAGCAGTTGGAAACGACGGAGACGGGGATGCTACTCTTGGACTTAATCGAATTCAGGTGCCTGCAGATTGTGTAAACGCATTAGCGATTGGCGCTTGCGATACTCCCGATGCGGGTTGGCGGCGTGCCCCTTATAGCTCAGTTGGGCCAGGACGAAGCCCAGGGTTGATGAAGCCCGACCTTGTCGATTTCGGTGGTTCGATCCAGCGGCCTTTCCTCGTTGTCGGCCAAGGAGATCAACCGACACTTGACTCCACAGGTGGAACTTCTTTCGCCACGCCGAGCACCTTACGTCTCGGCGCAGGTGTACGAGCTCATTTCGGCTCCAACCTCAGCTTATTGGCTATTCGCGCATTGCTGATCCACCGTGCAGAGAGGGGCAATCAGCCCGCTGAAGAAGTTGGGTGGGGACGGATTTCGAGATCGTTGGAGGACATCGTGATCTGCGACGACGATACAATTCGTGTCGTCTACCAAGGAACAATCTCGCCTGCGAAGTATATTAGGGCGCCAATTCCTTTGCCTGTTGGCGAGATTTCAGGAAACGCCGAGATCACCGCTACAATTTGTTACAAGTCTCAAACAGATCCACATCACCCTGGAAACTACACACGTGCGGGGCTTGAAGTATCCTTCCGCCCCAACGATCAAAAATTCTCACGAGACAACCAAGTCCATCCAGACACAAAGAGTTTCTTTGGCGCGGCAAATTCGGGTATGACTGAAGAGGATCTTCGAAGAGATGCATGGAAGTGGGAGAACTGCCTTCATGCTTCACGTCGCTTCAGAGGAAGCAGCCTAAGAAATCCGTGCTTTGACATTCACTACAACGCCCGTCTTGAAGGGCGAAACTTTGCGCCAACTCACAGTCTACCGTATGCGCTTGTTGTTAGTGTCCATGCCAAACATATTGCGGACTTGTATGATCAGGTCGTCCGACGGTTTTCCACGCAACTGGAGCCATTGCGCCCAACGATCGATATCCCAGTTCGCACTTAAACGAACTACGGCCACCGAGTTTCACAAGCCCTCAAGGTCTGGGGGCCGATGGACTGCGGCGCGCTGCCAGCGCCAACGCCTCATCGATAAAACGAATGCTGATCTGAATATGCGGGCAATCTTCAAGCCGTAGGCCCCGCGCCTCAAGGTCGGTAATGATTTCGGCGCGCTTGGCGCGAAGTTGTTGAACGGTAAGGTCCTTCAAATCTGCTTGGGTGAATATAAACGACATGGTGTTTCTCCTTGTTTTGGAGACCGCGACCATCGCGGCCTTCATGGCAGACAAGGAGCAGCGCGTATCGCCCGCCCGCACCCGTGCGAAACAAAGTGGAGAAGCCCATGCTTGGGCTTGCGGGCATAAAGGCGAACCGATGCAAGGATGCCAATGAGAAGGACGCGGCTCGCGTGGCTTCAAATAGGAAACACCGTGCACTGAGTTCACAGTCCAGTTTGGATAGAAGGTCGAATCCTAACTCTCGCAACATCCGAAATCACGTAAGCACCAGTCAGGCGCATCACGTGAAAAGATTCCCGCATTGATAGAATCCCGTTTTATTGATGGTGATGCTGCATCATCGTATGTGCGCTGCCTTCTCAGTAGCCTGACGAAGGCGCTCACAGGAGAAACGCGATGTCACAATGGCAAGAGCTTGTGACAGACGGGCACGTGCGCGCCGCCCGCTGGCGCAACGCAACGCCCTTTCTGCTTGTCGCAGCAGCGGCAACCATCACATTGGGGGCATTGGCGCTCATCTATGCGCCGCAGGCCGAGCGCTCGGATCGCGTGGCGAATGCTAAACGCGAGTATGTCCGAACACTGAGCGCAGCAGTCGCGCAGCTCGATCCGCTGATCGCGACGATAGAGATCGCGCCTGAAAATCCCGCAGCAGCCGTGAGCCGCACGGACGTGCAAGGCCAGATCACGGATGCACTCGAAAGACTGAACGCGGCGGGGCGTTTGCCCGCAGAAGCCGCGCGCATCAAAATAGAAGACTATTGGGCAGGTAGATGGAAGGCTGGCACGCTCAACGCGCTGCGCAAGAACAGTACCGTTCTTGTTGCCTCATATGTGCGTCTCGATACGCCATCAGCCGATACTGATCGGCCACCCCAGCTTGCGCGCACCTACGGGCTCTTTCGCAAGTCTGCCGCTGGCACCTGGGACTATTACTGCCTGGACTTCGCCGCAGCCCTGCGCTGCGACCAGACATCCGTGCGCCCGCATGAAGTGCTCGGGACGCTGAGAGACTTTCTGCCATCCAGCGTGATCACAGGGAGCCACAGATCATGACCGAAGGATTTGATATCGGTTTGCTGATGGCGCTCGCCGCCATCGTGGTGGCCGCTGCGCTTGTGTTGTTGCCGCCTGTGCGCAGCATTGCCATGTCGCTGCTCAATGTCTTACCAGCGATGCTTTTGTTTGTACTCGGCACAGTGGCATGGATCGCAGATCGTCCGATCCAGTGGCTGATCGCCCGTGTGCCTCCCCTTCAGCGTGCAGGTGACCTGTTCGCCCGCGCCGTTGAAACAACAGGCGCGCGCAAGGAAGGGCTCGCCTCTGGTAATCGCGACGCTGTCGCGCGAGAGATGTGGCCAGAAAGCCGCTTTCCCTTTCTCTATTCCGAAGTGCCTGACGATATCCGTCGCCCTCTTTGGGAAGACGGCAAACTTGTTGGCGGCATTGATCTGCCGTGGATGGCCGACCGCCATTTTAATGCAGGACTGTCCACAGCAGCGGGCCGCCTTGGCCTAATGGCCGCGCTGATCGCACTTGCCGCGCAGCCGATTATCTTTGGGCTGATCTGGTATTTTACGCGCAGCGAAACCCACGCTGAACAAGTCCTGCTGGAGCAATTCCCAGGCGACGAGCCGATCTACCTCGGAAGCTGGGCGGTCTGGCAGGCCATGGCCGCCGATGCCGCTGGCGGATTTGTTTTCGCGCTGCTGCTTGCAGCGGCGCTGATCACCGCATGGGTTTTGATCGCGCTTGGCATTGGCCTGCTCGTCGCGGTGGCCGCTGTCGAGCATTGGCGCAGCATAGCCGCTGCGCCCTATGAGGCCATTTCCAAAGACGCGCATGTGCGCTGGAGCTACCGCGCCGAAGCGCGCGCACTGGCCCACACGGGCTATGTGCGGCAGGTCAGCCATGCCAATGGCTACCTCAGCGGATCACCACTTTTCAAAGTGGGATCGGGAACAGGCACGCTGCGCCTGCGCGGCGATCTTGCCGCTCCCGTCAAGGATCAGCCGCTCGCGCTGGATCGGGAGTCGCTGTTCCAGCATCTGCTTGTCTTTGGCGGCACGGGCGATGGAAAAACCACCGCCATACTGAAGCCGCTCATGACGCAGGTTCTCGCCGAGCCCAAGTTCGGCGCGTACGTCACCGACGCCAAGGGCGTCCTGTGGCGCGACGCCGAGCGCATTGCCGAGCAGGTCGGGCGTAAGGCCGACATTGTTCGCATCGGCACAGGCGCAAGCGAGCTTGGCGTGAACATCACCGCCAAACTATCGCCCAACCAGATCGCTGCCACGCTGCGTTCTGTGCTCACCCAAATGGGCGGCGGGCGCGGTGACAGCTTCTGGCCCGACATGGCCGCAAACGTCATGCGGCACATGCTGACCATCGGGCGCGCCTACGCGGAAACGCCCGAAGGCCAGGCAGAAGCGCGCCACCTCAATCCCTACAGCCTCTGGTGGGCCTATCAGGCCGTGATCGATGAAAAGCGTCTTCAGCCTGCGCTCGACGCCATCGGCAAAGCCACCACAGGCCATATCCTACGCATGGAAACGGCGCGCGCCGCTGGTGAGCGTGACACCTATACGCAGCTCGAAGAGCGCACCGCGCGGCTGGCAGGGCCAGACGTTGTCGCGAGCCATACCTATCTGACCCAATCCTGGGCCGAGATGGCAAAGGACACTAAGACAGGCATTATCGCCAATATCTCGCAGCTCATGGATGGCTTCGCGGGTGCGCCGATCTTGCGTGAACGCTTCCTCTGCGGGCTGGACACAGGCACGGCCAGTCTTGATGCGCCGCTGAATGGCAAGATCGCGCTTGTCACCCTCAACACCGTAGACGACGGCTTGCCCGCGCGCCTGATCGCCATTCTGCTCAAAACCGTTCTCTATCGAGAAGCGCGGCTGCGCGAAGCCGCGCTCAAACAGTCAGGTGCCAATCCCCAGGACAAACCCTGCCTTGTCGTCATGGACGAGGTGCAGGAACTCGCCACGGTCGATCCGACCACGGGCTTGTCGGACGCGACCTTCTGGAACGTCGCCCGTTCGACGGGTCTTGCGGGTGTCTTTGCCACCCAGACCGTGGCCGCGCTGACGCAGGCCATAGGCAAGGACGCCGCCGAAAACTTCATGCAGCAATCCCGCAGCAAGATATTCCTCAGAAGCGAGGATCAGGCGACCGTTTCCTATGCCTGCTGGGTGGCAGGCCAGTTTGAGCGAAACCGCGTCTTTGGAGACGGACAGTGGGAAAGCCTCGATCAGCGCAAGCTCATCAGCGGCTGGTCGCCCTTCGATCATCTCGATGATGCTGCGTCGCCAGATGAGGGATCCGGCACGCAGTTCTTCTTTAAAGCTGCCAAGGGCTTTCTCTCGCGCGCCGGCATTGGCCAGGCATCTGCCAAGCCCACCTATGCCACGGACAATCGCTTTGTTCCCACAGCCACAGACCAACCAACGCAGCTCGCAGCGCTTAGTGCAATGCAGCAAGCGGCATGGCGGCAGGAAGATCAGGATCGCAAGTACCGCACCGAAGGCAATACGACAGCCCCCGCAATGACTCCAGCTGACTTTATCGCCATGGGCCGGTGGCATGCCTACGCCCATATCCAACGGGCAGGTTTAGCACGGCAGGACGTGATCGAACTGCAACACAGCTTTTGATCAACGCAGCGCTCTTTGCGGCAGTGCGGGACGGGCAATCGTTAATGATTTTCTGCTATACTGAGGTAATTCGGGAGTCTGCAAGCCATGCGCGGTCACACCGCGCGCCGCCAATCGTTTACGATTGGCTGGCTTGGCAAGGGGTCATTGCATACCCCGTTGCATCCCCGAGCGCAGGAGCTTCGCCCCGTGCACCCGACCAAAGAGCCTTCGCGCCCTTTGGAAACCTGACTGGGGTTTCGCCCCCAGCAACGACACAAGGGGCTGTCGCGCCCCTTGGAACCACGACCAAAGAGCCTTCGTGCCCTTTGGATGCCAGACTGGGGTTTCGTCCCCAGCGACGACCATGGGCCTTCGAGCCCTTGGAGCCTGACCAAGGAGGCTGCCCGCCCTTGGAACCAGGGCCAGCACCGTGCTGGACCGAGCCGAGGCAAAGCCTCCGCAGACTGCCGCGCCATACGAATGGGAGGTGCGCATGACGAGTGGCAGCGAAAAGCGGCGCAGGGGTGACACGATCACGGTACGTGTCACACCCGACGAGCGCGCCGCCATTGATGAACTCTCCGCGCTCCGAGGTATGAGCGTAGGAGCGTTCATGCGCGCTGCGGCGCTTGGCGATCCAGGTCCGCGCGCCCAGCGCCGCGTTCCCATCGACGCCAAAATGCTGCGCCGCCTCGTTGGCGAGGTTGGCCGTGTCGGGAACAACCTCAACCAGATCGCCCACCGCCTCAATGCTCGAAACGAGTATGATGAGGCGCGGCTGCAAGCGGCGCTCGCCGCCCATGATGATCTTCGCAAGGCCATTCTGGCCGTTCTGGGGGTGCCCACGAAGTGATTATCAAGGGCAAGAGCCGCAGCGGCCCCAAGCAACTCGCAACCCACCTTCTCCGCGCCGATACGAACGAGCGCGTCGAAATCCTCGAACTGCAATCCTCCGCCCAGACGCTCGGGGATGCTTTCAAGGAGTGGCAGCTCATCGCCGAGGGCACCAAAGGCAAGCGCGGGCTCTACCACGCCAATATCGATCCCGCCGAGCAGTACAGCATGACTGCCAGCCAATGGGTGCGGGCCGTGGAAGTACTCGAACGCGAGCTTGGCCTCGACGGCCAGCCACGCGCCGTTGTTCTGCACGAAAAGAATGGCCGCCAGCATATTCATGTGGTCTGGCAGCGCACCGACATCGACACGATGACGCTGGTTTCCGACAGCAACAACTATCAGGCCCACGAACGGGCCAGCGCCGCGCTTGAAAAGGAGTTCGGGCACGATCTCGTGCCTGGCAAACACGAAAAACGTGTTGCTGATCAGCCCATGCCAGCCGCCGAGTTCAACCATGCTGAATGGCAGCAGGCCGAACGCTCGGGCATCGACCCCAAGGCATTCAAGGATCGCGTCACCTCTCACTATCATGCCTCGGATAGCGGCAGCGCATTCGTCGCCAAGCTGGACGACGATGGACTTGTCATTGCCAAAGGCGACCGCCGCGATTTTGTGATCGTTGATCAGGCTGGAGAGGTCTATAGCCTCGCACGGCAGATCAAAGGCGTGACCGCCAAGGATCTGCGCGACTTCATGGCCGATGTGCAAGCCGACGCTTTGCCAAGCGTCGCAGAGGCAAAGTCGATCCAGGCCGAGCGCCCGCCGAGACCCACAGCGGAGCCGCAGGAACCTGCCATCACCGAGCCGCCCCCAATGGAAGCGGCCGATCCTCAAAAGCTCGAAGAGACTTTGAAGGAATGGCATGCCGACGACATGCGCAAACTTGCTGAGCTACAGCATACTGAACGCGCGCAAGTCGCGCACGCTTTGGATGTGAAGTTTGCAGACCAGATGGCGCAGTCAGACGCCATGCGCGCCGCCGCCCTCGAAAAGTACGATCAGCAAGCCGAACGTTCGGGCGTTCAAAAGATCATCGACCGCGTGATCGACTTTGTCGTCCCCGCTTGGGGCGAGAGCCGCAAAGCCGAGCGCGCCGAAGCGCGCGACCTCGTCGTCGCCGCACTTGAAAATGAGCACGCCGAAGAAATCGACAGGATCGAACAATTCAAAGCCACAGAGCTTCAGCAGATTGCTGATCGGCACAGCCGACAGATCGAGGACCGTGAGGCGCATTTCACAGCCACGCTCAGCCGCCGCGTCCGCGACTACGAGGAAGCGCAGCGATTTGCACAGCGTCTGGCAGAAGAGCAGCGCCAGCGCGAGCAGGCCGAGCAAGACAGTTTCTCGGCGGGAACGGACCCGCCCACGCGCGCACGCTGAGCGGCTCGCGCTTAACGCAACTGAAGCCGAGCCTCGCCTTCAACAAGGTTGCGAGCACTATACGCTCACTGCGGCAGGCCTTCGTTCGCGCGACTGCCTTGTTGCTACGGCGGATATTTGGCGGGCAGGCCAAACCTGCTCCCCCCGACGAACAGTTACGGAAACCTGCCAACCCGAAGCCTCCTAAGGACGTTGGATCAAATCGTCCGCCGCGCTAAAGTAGCAACAGTTCGAATCGTTTCCTCTGAAACGTAGGCTTTATTACGTCCAAACCCGCAGCAGGTGGCTGGGGACGTGGTGAAGCTAATCTGGATTCCAGATGCGCGCGTTTCTGCGCGCATTGAGAGGTTACGCGCTGCGAACTAGGGCTATAACGACGCCTGCAATAGGCATGCGAACACAAACCATCGGACTACTGGACCTATCGGATGAATGCAGTTGAAATCGAAGAAGCCGTCAGCGCGCTTGCAGAGCAGCCATTTGATGCTGCCGAGTTCCCGTTCGCCTTCCTCGAAGCATTCGGCAACAAGGAAACGACGATCAAGCGCCTTCGCAAAGGCGAAACGAACAAGTCCGATGTCGGCGGCGTCCTCCAGACCAACAACATTCACATCAAGGCCTGCGCTCCTGGCGAAGTCACGAAAACGCTCTCCGAGCTAAAAGCCAGCCCGACCACGGCTAGAGCCAAAGCCAAATTCGTCCTGGCTACGGATGGAGATACGTTCGAGGCCGAAGACCTCGAAAGCGGTGAAACCGTCGCCTGCGCTTATGCGGAGTTTCCCGATCACTTCGGTTTCTTCCTGCCGTTGGCTGGCATCTCAACCGTCAAGCAGATCAGGGAGAACTCATTCGACATCCGCGCGACCGCGCGCCTCAACAAGCTCTACATCGAACTGCTCAAAGACAACCCCGACTGGGGCACGGCAGACCGCCGTCACGAAATGAATCATTTCATGGCGCGCCTGATTTTCTGCTTCTTTGCCGAAGACACGGACATCTTCAACGGCACAGGTCTCTTCACACAGACCGTCGAGCAGATGAGCGCGCGCGATTCCTCAAACACGCACGAAATCATCAGCGAGATTTTTCGTGCGATGAATACCAAGATCGCCGAACGCGAAGCCGCGAAACTGCCCCGCTGGGCAGACGGCTTTCCCTATGTGAACGGCGGCTTGTTCTCCGGCAGCGCGGATGTGCCGCGTTTCAGTAGGAGCGCGCGTACCTATCTCATCCATATCGGCAAACTCGACTGGACGCAGATCAACCCTGACATCTTCGGTTCGATGATTCAGGCTGTGGCCGACGACGAGGAGCGCGGTGCGCTCGGCATGCACTACACCAGCGTGCCGAACATCTTGAAGGTGCTCAATCCACTCTTCCTCGATGACCTGCGTGAAAAATTGGACGAAGCGGGTGACAACGCCCGTAGTCTCCTCAACCTGCGCAAGCGCATGTCCCGCATTCGCGTCTTCGACCCTGCCTGCGGTTCGGGCAACTTTCTCGTCATCGCTTACAAGGAAATGCGTAAGATCGAGGCCGAGATCAACAAGCGGCGCGATGAAGAAGATCGCCGCACCGAAATTCCGCTCACGAATTTTCGTGGGATCGAGCTGCGCAATTTCCCTGCCGAGATCGCGCGCCTCGCGCTAATCATCGCGGAGTTTCAGTGCGATGTGCTCTATCGCGGGCAGAAGGAAGCGCTTGCGGAGTTCCTGCCACTCGACGCAGAGAACTGGATTACCTGCGACAACGCTCTGCGCCTTGACTGGCTCAGCATCTGCCCGCCCACAGGGACGGGCGTAAAAATGCGCGGCGACGACCTGTTTAGCACGCCACTGGACCAACCTCAGATCGACTTTGAGAACGAGGGAGGCGAGACGTACATCTGCGGGAATCCGCCCTACCTTGGAAGCCAAGGCCAGTCTGAGAGTCACAAATCCGATCTCAAGGCAATTTTTGGCAACAAGACCACAAGCTGGAAGTCTCTTGACTACGTAGCAGGCTGGTTCGCGAAGGCGGTCGAGTATGGGATGCACACGCCTACAGTTGCGGCGTTTGTGACAACAAACTCCATCTGCCAAGGCAAACATGTTCCGATTCTGTGGCCACTAATATTCAAAACCGGGCACGAAATTACATTTGCTTATACCTCATTCAAATGGGCCAACTTAGCCAGCCACAACGCAGGGGTAATGGTTGCGATTGTCGGGATCGGGCGCGATTGCCGTAGAGTGAAGAGGTTGTATTCGACAACCTCTGATGGCGAGGTCACCGTCCGAGAGGCACCGAATATAAATGGCTACCTCGTGTCTGGTGAGAACGTTGAAGTAGAGAAAGCTCAACGACCGCTGTCCGAGCTGCCTGCGATGACGTTTGGAAACCAACCGATTGACGGCGGCCATTTCACCTTATCCGAAGACGAACGCATGGCCATAGATGCTGAAGGAAAAGCCGTCTCCCGCTTCGTGCGCCGGTATGTGGGTTCAAGAGAATTTATAAACGGCATTGGGAGATGGTGTCTGTGGATCGATCCCGGCCTCGAATCCGCAGCCAATGCCAACCCCATAGTCTCAGCAAAGATTCGCCAAGTCGCCCAGTTTCGAAGCAAGAGCGATAGACGGGAGACGGTGGCGCTGGCCGAACAACCATTTCAGTTTGCGTATCGCCCTCACCGAGACTGCCATCTCACACTGGTTGTTCCAAGTGCGTCGTCGGAGAGACGCCCCTACCTTCCGTGCGGTATCGTTCCAATTGGAACGGTCGTTTCAAATCTCGCCTTTGCACTTTACGAAGCACCGCTTTGGAACATGGCGCTGATAGCCTCGCGCCTGCACCTCATTTGGATCGCGACGGTCTGCGGGAAACTCAAAACCGATTTCCGCTACTCAAACACCCTCGGGTGGAACACTTTCCCCATTCCATCGCTCACAGAAAAGAACAAAGCAGACCTCACGCGCTGCGCAGAGGACATCCTGCTGACACGTGAAGCACATTTCCCTGCAACTATCGCGGACCTGTATGATCCCGAAAGGATGCCGGCCGATTTGCGCGAGGCGCACGAACGCAACGACGAGGTGCTTGAGCGCATCTACATCGGACGGCGCTTCAAGAACGACACCGAACGGCTGGAGAAGCTGTTTGAACTCTACACCAAAATGACCGCAGCAACGGCGCCGTCGAGACGGGCACCGAAGCGGAAAGGAGCCGCCTCGTGACCCGTCTCTTCCAAGTTCAACAAGATCGCCTCATCGAAACGCGCCGCAAGCCTCTCGACTTTGAAGCCAAGATCGAAGGTTGGGTTGCTGACGACCTGAGTCTCATCGGTGTGGACGGGTTGGTCATCGGCCAGCAGGTGGACACCGACCATGGCAAGAGGATCGACATCCTTGCCATGGATCGCGATGGCAACCTTATCATCGTTGAGCTGAAACGTGATCGCAGCCCGCGCGACATCGTTGCGCAGGTGCTCGACTACGCCTCTTGGGTTTGCAGGCTAACGACCAGTGACGTTCACAAGTTGGCGCTGGAAAAGTCAGGCCGTCCGCTGGCCGACCTCTACCGCGAAAAATTCGGCAAGAGCCTTCCCGAAACCTTGAACGCCACGCACCAAATGATTGTGGTCGCGAGCGAGGTCGATGAGGCTACCAAGCGCATCATCGAATACCTCTCCGAGCAGCACAGCGTCGGGATCAACGCATCCTTCTTCAACGTCTTTGAGCAGGACGGGAAGGAATGGCTCACGACCGATGCACTCTTGGAGCAAGAGGAAGTTACCGACAGGGCGACGCGCAAGACGCGCGGACCTTGGACGGGATACTACTACGTCACGGGCGGACCAGAGGAGATGCGCCCGTGGGAAGATATGCGCAAGCACGGCTTCATATCCGCGAGCGGAGGTAAATGGTACACGGATGGCCTCTCTCGCCTCTCCGTAGGCGACGAAGTCTTCTACTACCAAGTCAACAACGGCTATCTTGGGTATGGTGTCGTCACAACCGAACGACAGCCAACGGATGAATTCCTGCTGGCTGACGGGCGCGCGCTCACACAGGTGCTGCCCAAGTCGTACCTCACCGAGTTTTCGGATGACCCAGACCGTCGCGCCTATGCGGTTGGCATCGAGTGGAAGAAAACCTTCGACCGCACAAATGCAAAGACGTTTCAGGGCATCTTTGCCAACCAGAACACCGCCTGCAAGCTGTACAGTCAGGAGACAGTGGATTTTCTGACAGAGGCCTTTGGCGTTAAAACAAGGGGCGTCACATGACCGACATTGCTCTGTTTCAGATGTGGGGACCATTCAGGCAGTCGCTGATCGATGGGCACGTTTTTTATGTGGAGCAAGCGCGAAAGCGTCTGCTTTCGCGCTTCGATGACATTGAAGTTGAAGCCGAGCGCGCTTCGGAGGAATGGTTGAAACTGCACAAGCACCACTTTGACCCAGACCGGCATGATCCTTCCGATTTTTACGATGCGGCTCAGCAAGCTGGCGTAGATTTCTACGAGCTCTTGAGCGATATGCGCGAGCAAACGCGCTTAAGCGTCGTCGCGGGAATTTATCACGAATGGGACAAGCAGCTACGCGACTGGATCGTGAGCCAAGCTCGACATTGGCATAAAGGCGAACATCTCGGAGCAGCCGTCTGGGCCGCAGACTTCAAGAAGGTCATGGAATTTTTGGAATGTCTGGGCTGGAAAGTGCAGGCGCAAAGTTACTTTGCGCTACTCGATGCGTGCCGCCTTGTCGTGAATGTCTATAAGCATGGCGATGGTAAGTCGCTCGATGAATTGCGCAGGATATTCCCCGACTACCTCGACGATCCGTTTGACGGCATGGACACCGCGTTAAGTGACGCGAAGTATCGCGATCACACGCACCTTAGGGTGACTGATGCGCATTTACAGGATTTTTCGGACGCCGTCGTTGAATTCTGGAAAGACTGTCCTGAGAACGTATTCGGATTACAAATAAACAACCTACCAGACTGGTTTGAAAAAGCTGCTGCGAAGGACTCTCCTGCCCAACACCAAACAACGAGTAAGAAATGACCGATAAAGCCAACCACGTTCCGTCCGTTTCAGTCTCGTATTCCTGTAGTGGCGCGTCCACCAAGGCGAACCTCCTCGGTATGCGGCCAATGCAAGAGCGCGCGTATGAAAAGCGGGGCGAGCAGTATCTGCTGATCAAGTCCCCGCCAGCATCGGGTAAGAGCCGTGCACTGATGTTCATTGCGCTCGATAAGCTCGCCAACCAGAACCTCAAGCAGGCCATCATCGTCGTCCCTGAAAAGTCCATCGGTGCCAGCTTCAATGATGAGCCTCTGACGAAATACGGCTTCTGGGCGGATTGGCGGGTGGAGCCGAAATGGAATCTCTGCAACGCGCCTGGCTCGGACAATGGCGGTAAGGTCAATTCAGTTGAGGCCTTTCTCAAGAGCGAAGACAAAGTCCTGGTCTGCACTCACGCGACCTTCCGCTTCGCGATGGATCGGCTGGGCGCTGAAGCGTTCGATAAGCGCTTGATCGCGATAGACGAGTTCCACCACGTTTCAGCAGACCCCGAAAGTAGGCTGGGCCAACACCTCGGCCATATCATGGCACGTGACCAGGTGCACGTTGTGGCGATGACGGGCTCGTATTTCCGTGGCGACGCTGTGCCTGTGCTTGCGCCGCAAGACGAAGCAAAGTTCGAGTCCGTCACGTACACCTACTATGAGCAGCTCAACGGGTATGAACACCTTAAGCTGCTCGACATTGGCTACTTCTTCTATTCGGGCTCATATGCCGATGACATCCTCAAGGTACTCGACCCATCAGAGAAGACCATTGTTCACATACCGAGTGTCAATTCGCGCGAGAGCACGAAAGATAAGATCAGGGAAGTTGAGCACATCCTGGAGGCGCTTGGCGAGTGGCAGGGCACTGACCCTGTAACTGGTTTTCAGCTCGTCAAAACCGCCGACCGCGAACTGCGGATCGCCGACCTTGTTGATGACGATCCCGCCAAGCGGGATCGGGTCTCGGCTGCGCTCAAAGACGCATCGCAAAAGAACAACCGCGATCATGTAGACATCATCATCGCTCTTGGCATGGCCAAAGAAGGCTTTGACTGGATTTGGTGCGAGCATGCACTGACTGTTGGCTATCGCTCCAGTCTGACCGAAATCGTACAGATCATCGGGCGCGCGACACGCGATGCGCCAGGCAAGACTCGCGCGCGTTTCACAAACCTGATCGCCGAGCCCGATGCATCAGAGGGCGCCGTGACAGAAGCGGTCAACGATACGCTGAAAGCCATCGCTGCCAGCCTTTTGATGGAGCAAGTTCTTGCTCCAAGATTTGAGTTCAAGCCTAAAAACCCGAACAACACCGCTGCCCCAGGCTTTGACTACGGCGACGATGGCTACGATCCCAAGAAATGCAATGTCGGCTTCAATGAGGAAAGCGGACGCTTCCAGATCGAGATCAACGGCCTTGCCGAACCGAAAAGCAAGGAAGCTGCGCGCATTTGCAAGGAGGACCTGAATGAGGTGATCGCTGCGTTCGTGCAGGACAAAACTGCAATCGAACGCGGTTTGTTCGACGAAGAGCTGGTCCCACAGGATTTGACGCAAGTACGCCTCGGCAAAATCATTAAAGACAAGTACCCCGAACTTGATGACGAAGATCAGGAGGCTGTCCGCCAACATGCTATTGCCGCGCTTACGCTGACCCAGCAGGCAAAGAAGATTGCGCTTGGTGACGACGAACCGTCGGCCAACAGAGCGCTGATCGACGGTGTACGGAAGTTCGCAATGGACGTTCGGGAACTCGATATCGATCTAATTGATCAGATCAACCCGTTCGGCGAAGCTTATTCAATCCTCGCAAAAACAATGAGTGAGGAAAGCTTGAAGCAGGTCGCGGCCGCGATTGCAGCGAAGCGCACTGCCCTCTCTCCAGAGGAAGCCAAGGATCTTGCTGTGCGGGCATTCCGTTTCCAAAAGGAGCGTGGACGTTTGCCCGCGCTGACTTCCGCTGATGCCTGGGAAAAGCGCATGGCCGAAGGGGCCGCCGCATTTATGCGCTTCAGAAAGGAAGGTCGCTATGAGTGATCCCAACCTCGACGAACTCGCGCAAGCGCTTGCGGACTTTGATGAGCCCGAACGTAAGTCAGGCCGTTCTGCCCGGGAGGAACGCATCATCGCGGGCTTCGAAGAAATTCAGCGCTTCGTCGAAAAGCATAGCCATGCCCCACGACATGGAGAAGATCGCGACATCTTTGAGCGCCTCTATGCCGTCCGCCTGGACAGGCTGCGCACTCTTGAGGAGTGCCGAGCAATTTTACTTCCCCTCGATCATCAGGGCTTGCTTGGCGACGCGCCAGCGGCGGCCATGTCGGATGAGATTGATGAAGATGAACTCGCTGCCGCGCTTGAAGGCGCAGATGGTGATGCAGCAATCACAGAGTTGCGGCATGTGCGAACGACCGCTGAAAAGCGCGCAGCCGAGGATATTGCAAACCGCACGCCCTGCGCCGATTTTGAGAAGTTCAAGCCAATTTTTGATAGCGTTAAGCGTGAGTTGGATTCTGGCGCGCGGATCACACGCCAGATCAGAAAAGACGCTGGATTTCTCAAAGCAGACATCAAGGCAGGCGAGCTATTCGTTCTAGGGGGGCAGACCGTCTACGTCGCCGAAGTCGGTGAAATGTTTAAAGCCCCGAATGGACAGACAGATGCCCGCCTGCGTGTAATTTATTCCAACGCTACAGAAAGCGATCTTCTGCTCCGCTCGCTTCAGCGTGCTCTTTACAAAGATGAAACTAGCCGCCGCATTTCCGAGCCCTCAGCTGGCCCGCTGTTTTCGGATGAAGCCGACGATGACGACGCGGCCAGCGGCACAATTTATGTCTTGCGCAGCAAGTCAGACCACCCAGTCGTGGCGCAGCACCGCGAGGTGCTTCACAAAATTGGCGTGACGGGTGGCGATGTGAAACGCCGCCTCGCCAACGCCAAGCTCGACCCAACGTTTTTGATGGCCGATGTGGAGATCGTAGCAACATACGACCTTTTCAACATCAATCGGACGAAGCTGGAAAACATCATCCATCGCGTGTTCGATCCCGCAAGGCTCGACATCGAGATCAAGGATCGCTTTGGCAATCCTGTCGTTCCGCGTGAGTGGTTTCTTGTTCCAGTTTTTGTTGTCGATGAAGCCGTCGAACGCATAAAGGACGGCACTATCACGAAATACGTTTATGATCCGATGACCGCGCGCCTGATAAAGGTGGAGCGCAGAGCATGAGCCAAATGACCAAGCATTCCGCACCACTAACAGAGAAAGCCGCCCTTGCCGACCTGGTAGTTTGGGCCGAAAAGCGACCAGCATGGCAGACAGACGCACTTCGCCGTCTGATTGTTGGAGAAAGCCTTGACGAAAAAGCTATATCCGAGCTGACTGAGATATGCCTCGACCCAAGTCACCCTCATGCTCCGCTATCACAATCGCATATTGTAGCAGAGGCCAGCACGACTGAGCCAATTTCACTTGTCTCTGTAAAAAACCCCATCGCTATCAATGCGCTTGCGAGCCAGCAAGAGCTATCCTTCGAACCCCAAGGATTGACAGTGATTTATGGAGACAATGGGTCAGGTAAGTCGGGTTACGTTCGCGTACTGAAGCATGCCTGTCGAACACGAGACGAAAAGTTTTCAATACATCGAGATTTGGTCGACACCACTGATACACCACAGAGTGCTGAGATAAACTTTGCTCGCGGTCCGAACATTGAGAAATTTGATTGGACACCTGATGGAAAGCCACATGACGATCTTCCCTCAATCAGCATATTCGACTCGCGGAGCGCGAGCATACATGTCGAAAGCACAAACGAGGTTGCTTACATTCCTCGGCCAATGAGATTGATGGAGTCATTGGCCGATGCTGCGGATCGCATCAAAATCGAACTGGAAGGCAGGATTGCCGCGCTCGAAAAGCAAGTGCCGCTTTTGATTTCGTCGCCGTCGTTAAGCAGAGACACAGCTGCTGGCAGCTATCTCTTCGAACTAAATGCGAAGTCCAACATTCCACAATTCGATAAACTTGCTGCGCTCAGTGAGCAGGAAGCTGCGCGACTGGCGACGCTAGAGGCTGATTTCGCACAAGATCCAAAGCGCGCTGGCGCAAGGCTTGATAACCATCGCGCCGAAATAGAACGCGTAGGAGAATCACTCGCCAGGCTCATCACTGCTACCAGTCCTCAGGCATTCATTGAATTGGACGCTCTGCGAACGAACCACAACAATGCTTCAAAAGCGGCATCGATCGCATCGCAAGAGCTTTTTAATGCCTCGCCCCTGCCAGAAGTTGGACAAGCGGCTTGGCTCAAATTGTGGGAGGCGGCGCGAAACTACGCCAATACGGTAGCTTATCCCGAAAAGCAATTTCCTTCTGGCGACTCGGAAACGCTTTGCGTGCTTTGTCAGCAGTCGCTTGGTGCGGAGGCAATCTCGCGCCAACAGACATTTGAGGCATTCGTCAAAAGCTCGACGAAGGAAGAGGAAGCTGCAGCGCGTACGAACCTGGATGCTGCGCTCACTGAGTTGAGAAGACAAGCAGTGCGACGCACTGACATCCTGAAGCAATACAAGTTCGTCGTTACCGAAATTGGTGACCCATCATTGGCTAGAAAAGTTCGCCGCGCATTCGTTATGGCGCTGTGGCGTCTTCGAGCAATGGTACTAGGAAAAAGTGAACCTAACCCACTCAGTGACAATCCAATTGAAACGCTCTCGGCTCTTGCCGCCGACCTAAAGATGCGAGCTGCGCAGTTATCGGCTGACACACAAAGCGACGCCTACAAAGCTCTAAAAGCGGAATATGTTGAACTCAAAGATCGCGCTGCCCTTGTGCCCTTGATTGCGGACATCAAGGTCCATATCGCCCGCCTAAAGGAAATAGACACTATCAAGACAGCGCTAAAAACCACAGCGAAAAAGCCGATCACTGACAAAAACAAAGATCTTTCCGACCGCATGGTAACAGATGCGTTGCGAGGCCGATTTGCGAGGGAAATTGATAAGCTTAAGCTATCTCGAATGCCCGTCGAGCTGCGCAAAGAAAAAGATCGACAAGCAGTTTCATATTTTCGCGTGGCTTTGGTAGAACGACCAGACGCTAAAGTTGGCGAGATTTTGAGCGAAGGCGAGCATAGGTGCGTGGCACTCGCCACATTTCTTGCTGAATTAGTAACTGCGCAGCGTTATTCCAGCATCGTCTTTGATGACCCAATGTCGTCGCTTGACCACGTTCACAGAAACGCGGTTGCAACGCGGCTGGTTGAAGAAGCAGAACATCGACAAGTTGTCGTGTTCACTCATGATCTTGTGTTTCTATATGAGCTGCGCCGCGAGGCGGATAAGGCAAACCGTCCCATCGCTTTTCGCAATGTCAGACGGCGGCAGGATAAGCCAGGCTACATTGAGAATGAATTGCCCGACAAAGCGAAGTCTGGTCTTGAGATGTGCAACGCCTTGCGGTCCTCCCTCAAGTCCGAAAAGCCCAACTTCGACAAGCTTACCGACACTCGGCGCACTACCTTTTGCAAGGGCACGATTGGTCAGTTGCGTGACGCTTGGGAACAGGCAATCTCCGATTATATTCGCCCAGTCCTTGAGAGGTTTGACAACAAGGTAAAACCCACTTCCATGTTCCGACTTGGTGTGCTTACGGAAGAAGATGTTAAAATCGTAATGTGTGCACAATCGAGACTATCCGAAGATCTTCACTCGGCGGCGGACGCTCTAAATCCAGAACAAGTTTCGATCGAGGATCTCGTAAATGAAGTCAAAGCATTAGAAGACTGGATTCACTCAATCCGTGAGCGTCAAAAAAATGCAGTCAAGCCATCGCTAGTTTGAATGCCGTTTTGTTGCATCAACTTCCTTGCGGGCCGTCTCGTCACTCCAAAGCAGGCGCTCTGTTTTGCCGCGCTGAACCGTCTTACGCGCCCGCTTGATCTCGTCCCCCGCGTTCAGCATCGGGAGGCGGCTGCCTGCGTAGTCATCCTGGGTGATCGTGCATGCGCGAACCAGTAGCTTGAGCCATCCGTCATTTGTTGTTTCGAGAACTTCCGCTGTGACTTGGCGCTCGCCGATGCGGCGGGGTTTGTCTTTCTTGCGTCGGCGTTTCTCATAGATGCCCTCCGTCCAACGGATGACATCCGCAACGATGATCCCTTCTATGGCTGCAATCCAATTCCCCAATCGAACCCCTGCCTGCTCGGCTCTTATGCTGACATCTTCATTATACCATGAATTCCAGTTCCTCCTTTGACGGATTATCCGATGATGGGTTTGTTTTGCGTGATGCGGCGCAATAGCCTGTTGGATTGGTTGGCAAAAGTTCCCTTGCAATCTGACAGACATTCGCGTGCTCCATCTTCGTGAGCTGTGTACCTCAGGCCCGCCGCCGTTCAACCCAGCTCGCTTCCTCCGCATGCGTTCCGTGCAGCTCCGCTCCCTTTGGGGCGCGCAGGGGCGCGGGGTGTGATCGCCGTCTCTATGGCCAGAGGTCCTTGGCTCCCATGAAGCCGCGGAATAGTCCGTGGCCAGAACAAGGAGACCTTAAATGGCCAAGAAACCTCAACCCAAACAGCAGCAGCCGCAAGGCCGCAAACCCACGCACCGCCTCTACCGCGTCGTCGGCGATGGCAAACTGGCAACATGGACACCGATTGGTGCAGCATGGCCAAACAAAGATGGCATGGGCTTCAGCATCCAGTTGGATGCGATACCACGTGAAGGCCGCGTCATGTTGCGCGTCATTACCGAGAAAGTGGAAGGAGAGCAGCAATGACAACTCTTTCCTCCGCAAATCGCATCCGCGACCTCAACGACGCCATGCGCAAAGCTGGCATCTCCAGCGGGAAGTGGATGATGACGGCAGGCGTCATGGCACAAGGCCCCGACTTCATGCTGCTCGCCACCCGCGCCGTTCAGACTTTCTCGGCCTTCTCCGAGGACAATGATCCCTACGGCGAGCACGACTTCGGTGCTTTCGATATCGCTGGCAAGCGTGTCTTCTGGAAGATCGACTACTACGACCGCGATCTTCGCTACGGATCGGAAGACCCTGCGAATCCAGATGTCACCACCCGCGTGCTGACCATCATGCTGGCCTCTGAGTATTGAGGCCAGCCATGAGCAAAGCATCACACATCATCATCAAGGAAGTGATCGACTGGCAGGGCTTGTCCCTGTCAGTCACCTTCATCCCCGACTGGTCTGGCCTGGGCTATGTCGCCCATATGGAGATTGAGACCATCAAGCCCGTCCGTGCGCCGAACCCGATATCGGAAACGGGCTACAAGTCGCATTTCCTGCCCCTGAAAGAGGTCGAAAACGTCCAAGAACTGCGGGCTTATATTCTTGCCTGGCTAACGGAAGCCGCCAAGAAATCCGACTGGAAGGCCCATGCCCAACTGTCGCTGTTCTAGCGACCGCTTGGGCGCGCCCCTTCGGGTCGGGCTCTCGTGGACCAAGCCTCGCCGCAAAGGCTGCGGCGGGGCTCGGCCATGCGGCTTCGATCCCTCGCGCTTTCGGATCGCGGCTACGCCGCGCACGAAGCTAAGGGGCTTTGCCCCTCGCGCGCGCAAGGCATCCAAACGTCTCCACGCCTGTCGGCGCGGACCCTCGTTCGGAGCCTCCTTGCGCTTGCTACCCCCATCCTCGCCGGAAGGCAGGGTTGCATACGCAACCCTTTTTTATGGTGGAGCAACTCGGTCATTGAATGGCAAAATGCGCCGCTTTTGGATGCCGCTGGCGCCAGTTTCGAGCGGCGTCACTCAAGCCTGCTTTACAGGCCCTCAACTGCACCAGCTGACCCACTCTGAAACGCTCGGAAACCGCGTGCTAAAGCCCCGACGATTCCCGCTGCAAAAGCCCCCTTTCGAGACACTTTGGCGCCGCCGCCTCATCGTGGGTTAAACCTTGAAAACAGACACATCGCTGGACACAGTTTTGGACACAGTCTGTTTATGTAAATCTGTAACTAATTGAAAAATATAGTTAAATTTTTATAGACATTAGAACCTAAATCCAGTGCGTCTACCAATTCCGCCACATCCGCATCCGGGGGCTTCCTACGCTACCCCGGCAAAGCCCGCAACCGGGCTTCTGAAGCGCCGGAAACCGATGCGGGAATGCAGATGAGGAACGGCGCCCGAAGCTGAACAATACCGAAACACGCACGCCAGCGAGCGCCGCAAATGATCGGTTGTGCATTCGGTGAACTTTTCCTCGCGCGTTGCCTCCTTTCGTATATTCAGCTTGAATCCATCCACAAAATGGCCTGAATGTCGGGCTGGGGCGCGGGTGTACGGTATAGTTTTGCGTAAAGTTGGGGGAGATCCATGCATTCACTGATGATCAACGGCGTTCATTTTGCCGGGGCTCTCCTGGGTTTTTTCCTGATCTTCCGCCTCGCTGCGACTGAAAGATATTCCGGCCTGATGTGGCCGGTCACGCTGGTCTTGGGCGCGATCATGACGGTCTTCGTCTTTGTCAGCACCCTGCCATCACCTGAATTCATTTTCTGGGATTTTGTGGAATGTTACTGGCTGGCGGGTAAACTGATCTGGGAGGGACCTCAGGCGTTGGCCGGCGCTTACAACAGCGACTCTCTCGTCTTCGTAAATCTCCCCATTGTCGCTTATCTGTTCGCGCCGTTCGGGCTGATGTCCCCCATGACGGGAGCAATCGTGTTTACGCTGGTGGGCGTGTTGGTGGTGGGGCTGCTCTGGCGGCTGCTGGTCAAGATGTACGGCCTCGACAGTCGCGACAGCGCGCTGCTCTTCTTCGCGCTCTGCGTGTTCGGACCGCTGCTCTACTCATTCAAGGTCGGCAACACGTCCCACTTCGTGCTCGCGCTCATTCTGGGCGGCATGATGATGGTGCGCTCTGGCAAAGGTTTTGCTGCCGGCGCACTGTTCGGGGTTGCTGCCGTAATCAAGCCCGCTCTTCTGTTGATCGGTGTCCTCTATTTTCTGCGCGGCCGGTGGAGTGTAGTTGCTGGCGGCGCTGCAGTCATCGCCGGGTCGATCGCGCTTTCGCTGCTCATCTTCGGCTGGGACATGCACGTCCTCTGGTACGATACGACCATTGCCCCTTATGCCTCCAGCACCGTCTCAGCTTATGGTAACCAGACGCTCCAGGGCCTGGTGGCGCGGTTCGAAGTCGGCGGTCCTGCCGGACACGACTATGATCCCTATGTGCTATCGGAGACGGGCCGGATGGTGGCGCAAGGCTTGGCATTGCTCCTCGTGCTCGGCGCGGTCTTCGCAGCCTGGTATTCGAGGCGCCTCGTCCGGCCGACGAGTGATGACATTGAACTCGAGCTCCTGATCGCCGTCACGTTGGCGATTGTGGTCTCAACCGTATCCTGGGTTCACTATTATGTTTGGATCTTGCCAGCGTTCCTTGCCCTTTGGGTCAGAACACAGAGAAGCGAGCCGTTGGCCTGGATGCGCTGGCCTCTGATAGCCTCATTCGTTCTGTCGATGGGCATCGCGTTCGTCAGCCATTCGATGACGGTCGGGCGTTTCGGGCCATTTGCCAATCTTGTGGCATCGCACTGGCTGTGGGGCGCGCTGATTGTGTTGGCAATGCTCGCGCTGTTGCGGGCCCGGCGTCTGCACTCTTAGTGGCCCCGCAAGAGTGATGATTAAGCCATTCCGGAGTGCATGACGTATTTGGCCGGCGACTGACTTCAACTTGTTGCGCGAATTGGTCAGATATTCAGAAATTTCAGAGCATGATGGCCCTGATCTTGCACTTTGCTGACGGGGCAATGCGCCCATCAGTGAGTAAGCAGGGGCCTCCGGGACGGGAGTCATGTGCCAGATCAGGGCACATATCTTTTGCCGGGGACCGCTGAGTGATTGGGGACAGGGAGCGCTGAGGCGGCAGAAGATGAGTGAATTCGACACCAACAAAGTTTCGGCGGCGCCGGAAAAACGTTCTACAGCGCTTCTGATCTGGGGACTTTTCCGTATTCCGGCGCTTCTGGTTCTGCTGTTTCTGTTCCGGGAACCGATTTCCGCTTTGCCGGTGTTCGATGGGGTGGGCATCATCGTCCGCGTTATCGACCTGATCAGCCTCACGGTCTCGAGAACCCTTCTTTTTCTGATCCTGGCCGTAGTTCTCGGTCTCCTCGTTCTGGTTTCTCTGCGCATGCGTCCGGTTTCCGGCTACGCGCTTCTGCTTGGCGCAACGGTTGCCATCACCGTGATCCTCTTTAGTCTCACCGGAACACCCTTGCGCCATGCTCTCATTCCGATCCTGATTGCCGCCACCAATTTTCTGCCGGAAGCGTTTCTCCGGCGCCGGACCAACAATCTGGGAATGGCTATCGCTGTCGGGGCAAGCGAGGGCATGATCGTCCGCCGCCATATTTCCTGGCTGGGTGAACTTGCTGGTCTCAAGAGCCCTGCTCAGCAGACGATCAAATGGATCGGTTGGGCGCTGGCGATCGTTCTGCTCAGTGCAAGCATCGTGGCTCTTGTGAAAGGCGGCCGGCTCATTCCCATCGAACAGGCCCTCCGGACGCCGGCGGGCGTATCCATCCTGATGCATGAGGACATCAACGGCCTCGCTCTGGATACCGAAAGCCGCCGCCTTTATGCGACCGGCCATGGCCTGGAACGTATTGTTGAGTTCGACCTCGACAATCTCGATGCTGCCCCGCGGGTCTCAGACGTCGTCAGCGGCGGCGCCCAAGGCATTTTCTACGATAATGCCAATAAGGAATTCAGCGTCTACCAGCAGCACACCAAGCAGGTGCTCTATATAGATGCCGAGACGTTGACCCTGAACCGTGCGGTAGACGTTCCCACACTGGCGCCTGGCGACCCCTGGATCGCGTTCGACTCGATCTCTGATACTGTCGCCCTCGTTTCGGAGGCCGATATCCAGGAAGGGTCGGCCTTTCTCCTGCTGGACCATGCCAGCGGGGAGATCCTCGATGCGCGCGACCTGGACGCCGGTAACCTGTCCAAGCATCCGACAAAACCATGGCTATATCTGAGCTTCTTCCGGCGTAGTCCTGAAGTCCTCATTTACGATATGGCCGCGCGCGAAATCATCGGAAGGACAGCAGCGCCCGCGCGGGTTGATAGGCTGATCCTTGTCGAATCCATGAACGAGATTTTGGTGACGTCGCCGGTCGGCTCGGAGATCCTCCGGCTGGATGCTGACACGCTCGAGTCCAAAGGGGTTCTCAAGGCACCGTTCGGGGTTCGCACGCTGGCTTACGATCCGGAGCGGGAAATTCTGCTCGCGGGTAGTTTCGTGACCGGCCAGATCACGACCATTGATCTGCGTACGTCCCGCCCGACAGGCACAATTTATCTTGGTCCATGGCTCCGCTCCATTGAAATCGATGGCGCATCCGGAATTGCCTATGTGTCATCCAATGGCGCGCTCTACAGGTGGCAGTATGACTGACGCCACAAAGACGGGTGAACAGGCTGCGGTCACGCTGGATGCGCCGGCCGATCTGTCTGCCGCCAGTATCTGGTCGGGTCATATCGGCGCGCTCGACGGCATACGCGGCCTCGGCGTCATCCTGGTTCTTTTTTACCATTACGGAGCCAGCGCTGGGGCGTTTGGGCTCGATAATATCCTCTTGCGGCTGACCGGAATTGGCTGGTCGGGCGTCGATCTGTTTTTCGTGCTTTCCGGCTTTCTGATCACCGGCATTCTGTTCGACTCCAAGGGCAAAAATAAATACTTCAAGAATTTCTATGCGCGCCGTACCCTGAGGATATTCCCGCTTTACTATTTTGCGGCAATTGTGGTGATCCTCATCGACATGGCTTGGCGCCACGACCTGATGGGCGGCGCCAACCCCGTCTGGATCCTGCTCTATGTAGGCAATTTTCAGATGGCGATCGAAGGTGGCGGAAGCATCCTTGATCACTTCTGGTCGCTGGCCATCGAGGAACAATTCTATCTGATCTGGCCGCTGGTCGTGCTGACTTTGTCGCGCAGGAAGCTGATGATGGTTGCCTGCGCCATGATCGTTTGCGCGCCGATCATCCGCACGGTTATGGTCATGAATGAGGCGCCGGCGCTGGCCGTTTACGTCTTCACGCCCGCCCGGATGGATGGGCTGGCAATGGGCGCGCTGATTGCCCTGCTGGTTCGGGGGCCTCGCGGTATCGCACCGCTCGTGCCCTGGGCCTGGCGGCTAGGGAGTGCGGCAATGGCGGCATTCCTGGTCCTAGTTGTGCTGCGCCGCGATTTCTCAAATGCAGATCCCGTTATCCTGACGGTCGGTATCTCGCTGTTGACAGTCATCTATGCCAGCCTGCTGATCCTCTCGCTCACCTTCCGGCCCTTGAGTTTCATCATGGAGCTGCCGGTAATGCGGTGGTTCGGGAAATACAGTTATGGATTGTACGTCTGGCACCCGATCGTGAACATTATTCTCCTGCATTCTCCGTTGACTGAACGGTTTGGAGAGATCACGCCGGCCAAGGGGGTGCTTCTGCTTCTAATCGCCTTTGCGGCGAGTGTGCTCACGGCGCTTGCGAGCTACAGGTTCCTTGAATCACCGCTGCTGCGATTGAAGAGCCGTTTCCACTAGCCTTACTGCCATGCTTCCGCGCGGCCGCACCTCAGCTGAGGCTTGCCGTCGCCTGACGCTACCTATACCGAGAGGGGCGATTGCGGCGGCGTTGATCGCACAGGCACAGGGGCGTCACTACGCTTGTGTCATGCCCACAGACAGGTCGTCTGCGTAGTCAGCTCTCGGCCCTGGCATTAACGAAACGTGTTTGCCGCCAACCGGCTTGAGTTCTGCGGTCCGCACAGCAAGGGCGGCATCAAGTTGTGTACAGATAACTGATGCGGCGCGGGAGCGTTCCGAACCCCTCGCGCACTGACCGGATCAGCGAAATGTGAAAAGCTTGTGGCCGAAAAAGTTCACGACCGCGCCAATCCCGATCCCGGCAAGGTGAGAGGCGCCGGGCGCGTAGTGCGTGTAGGCCTCCGGCCACCAGGGGCCAGCACTCAGCGCCAGCGCAGCCAGAACGGTAATGATGCCGGCTACAATGTTCACGCCGATGAAGTCGCGGATCTGCAACCAGATCGACCGGGTCGAACCTTGAAAAACCAGGCTGCGATACAGGAAAAACCCGGCCACCATCCCGATTGCCGTCGCGACGGTAACAGCCGCTGCGTATGGCAGGAACAGAGAGAGCGGAAACCGGATGACCCAGTTCAGGAAAGCCGCTGAGCCGCCTGCAACCAGAAACCGGATGCGTTCATCGCGGAGCAGTGCGGTCAAAGCGGAACCCCAAACCAGGCCAGGAAGAAGCTGATGCCGGTCATCGCTGCATAGGCGAGGCAAATCCGGTCCTTGACCACAAACACCACCGGATCGTCGTCCAGTTCGCCGCGCTGGCTGATCACCCAGATCCGGCTGGAAATGAGGAAGATCAGCGGGGGCAGGGCCCAAAGCCAGTCACCGTTTTTGATGAAGCTTTTCTGATGCGCGTCTTCGATGATGTACAATACCATGATGATGACGGCCGCGACCGAACTCGCGATACCCGCCGCCAGAACAAGCGGCAGGTCCGAAGCGCGATAGCCGCGCCCATTCACCCAAAATCCGCCCTTTTCAATCACGCGCGCAATCTCTGTGTGGCGTTTGGCAAAGGCCAGCGACGTGAAGAAGAACATCGCGAACACAAACAGCCAGGGAGAGGGCTCAGCCGCCACCGCCACCATCCCGACCACCAGCCGAAGTGTGAACAGGCTGGCGAGCGTCAGCGCGTCATGAATAACTTTGCGTTTCAGCCACAGGGAATAGGTGAGTGTCACGACCACATAGACCAGCACCCATTGCAGCACTTCTGTTCCCGCCATCAGGGCGAGCGCGAGACCGGCCGCGAAGCAGATCAACGCACCGCCGATGCCTGCGGGAAGGGAGAGGGCGCCGCTGGCAAAAGGCCGCCGCTTCTTGGTCCAGTGCCTGCGGTCATCCTGCAGGTCCCAGATGTCATTGAAAACATACGTCGCAGACGCCGTCAGCGAGAGGGCAAAGAAAGCGAGA
Organism: Hyphomonas sp.; assembly: GCA_046291585.1. Taxonomy (GTDB): domain Bacteria; phylum Pseudomonadota; class Alphaproteobacteria; order Caulobacterales; family Hyphomonadaceae; genus Hyphomonas. The sequence continues at coordinate 2,702 of JBKBRT010000001.1, read as the reverse complement.
ATGAGCGGCAGGAAAGTGTCGGGTTCAATGATGCGGCCGGAAAGAATGGCAGGAACAACCACAAGCCCATTCTTGGCCCACTGGTGGGGGCGCAGGCATTTGACGAACGGTTTGAGCGCCCTCGGCCTCTGGATAACCTGGATCACGTTTGCGGTGGTCTTGGCCTTGCGGACCGTGGCGCCGGAGGCTTCCACCGTGATGGCATTGCGGGCGCGTTTCCACACTTCAAGATCAGCGCTGCTGTCGCCGGCATAATCAAAACCGCCCGGAAAACGCTGAACGAGCGCGTCTGCCTTGGCTTTGCCCTTGAGGTTCAGCTTGGCTTCGGTCGCCAGTATTTCCGAGATGAAAGGAAACCGCTGCAGGAACAGCCGGGCTGTGTCCGCATGGGCTGCCGTGGCCAGGACAATCTTGCGGCCCTTGGCTGCTTCAGCCTGCGCCAGAGCGAGTACGGTTTCATTGACGGGCAGGAACTCTGCATCGAGGTCGGCAGCGCCCGCCAGGCGCTCCTTCAGTACAACGCGGCCCGCGAGGACCCAGGCAATCAGCTTGAAGATTGCAAGCGGGTTCCGGCGCACCAGCGTCAATGCTTGTTCCTGAAGGGAATCTGTCCGGATCAGGGTTCCGTCCAGATCCAGCACGAGCGGCACGGTGTCGGCGTGAGCCTGGGGGCTTTGTGCCGTAGCGGCGGGGTCTTCAATCATGGGTCTGGTTCGTCTTGCTGGAAGTGGAGTCGCTTGCGCGGGGTTTTGTCCTGCTGGCGGAAGCCTGAAATTCCGGGGCAGCGCGGTGGCCGCCAAAATCGCATCGAATGGGATAAAACAACATGAAGACAGGTGTCTGACGACCGAAGTCCTCGGCGCCGTTTGCCGGCCCCGGCAGGTTCTGGTGCGTGTTCAACCGCATGGCTGCCCCCGGATATAGACGTGTCCCTGCGCACGGTGCTTTTGACAGCTCCGGAATTCCCATTTCTCAGAGCAATTAATGTGCCAGAAAAAGCAAGCGCGATGGCGTGCCCACCCCCTCATTTGATAGTTGGGGTGCCTTTGCGGCACGCGGGGGCCTGCCGCTTGGGCGCGGCCGGTCCCATCCTCTGCTCCGGCTTCCCCAACGTCATCTCAGGCCACTGCATATCCCGTGAAGCTGGCGTGGACAGGGCTCTGCGCGTGTGACATAAGCCGCCGCTTCAGGCAGGATCAGCAGGCTCCGGGCGCGCATATGGCGTGCGCCGCGCCGCCCAATAGACGGAAGAATGTCCCATGGAAGTGACACAGACCAAGGCAGAAGGTCTTAGCCGCACCTTTGCGGTCAAGGTGCCGGTCAGCGAGCTGCAGGCGAAACTCGATGCGCGCATCGAGGAAATCCGCCCGCAAATGCGCCTCAAGGGCTTCCGCCCAGGCAAGGTGCCGGCAGCTCACGTGCGCAAGATGTATGGCCGCGACCTCATGGGCGAAGTGATCGACAAGCTGGTCAACGAGACCAACCAGAAGGCGCTCGAGGAAAATTCGCTGCGCCCCGCCGGCACGCCGAATGTCGACATGCAGGCCGATATCGAGAAAGTCGTCACCGGCAAGGAAGACCTTTCTTACCAGATGCACGTGGATGTGATGCCGGAATTTACCCCGGTTGACGTCGCCACCCTCACGATCGAGCGTCCGGTTGCCGAGATTGCCGACGAGCAGATCGACGAATCCCTCGCGCGCATCGCCGAACAGAACATCAAGTATGAGCCCCGCGCAGAAGGCGAAGCCTCCCAGGACGGCGACGCCGTGATCGTGGACTTTGTCGGCAAAATCGACGGCGAAGCCTTCGAAGGCGGCTCGGCTGAGCAGCAGTCGGTTGTGCTGGGCGCCAACCGCTTCATCCCCGGCTTCGAAGAGCAGCTGCTCGGCGTGAAGGCTGGCGAGGAAAAAGAACTCAACGTCTCCTTCCCGGAAGACTATCCGGCGGCAAATCTTGCCGGCAAGGCCGCTGTGTTTGAAACCAAGATCCATGAAGTCCGCGCGCCGCAGACGCCAGAGATCAACGACGAGTTCGCCACCGGTCTCGGCCTCGAAAGCCTCGAACAGCTGCGCGGCCTGGTCAAAGACCAGCTCCAGAACGAGCACAACACCGCCTCGCGCTCCAAAGCCAAGCGCGACCTGCTCGACAAGCTCGACGCCGCCCATGATTTCGACCTGCCGCCCGGCATGGTTGAGCAGGAGTTCGAGCAGATCTGGCAACAGCTGCAGCGCGAAATGGATGCCGGCCGCGTTTCCGACGAGGAAAAGGCGAAACCGGAAGACGAATTGAAGGCCGAATACCGCAAGATCGCTGAGCGTCGCGTGCGGCTCGGTCTCGTGCTGGCTGAAGTTGGCCGTCTGGCCGATGTGCGCATCTCTGAAGCCGAAGTGAACCAGGCCCTCATCCGCGAAGCCCGTCAGTATCCGGGGCAGGAGCGGGAAGTCGTCCAGTTCTTCCAGAAGAACCCCGGCGCCATGGCTCAGCTGCGCGCCCCGATTTATGAGGATAAAGTGGTCGACCACATCCTCGACACGGCAAAGGTTGAGGAAAAGACCGTCACCCGTGAAGAACTTTTCAAGGAAGACGAAGAGTAAGTCTATTCCTTACAAGGCACTCCAAGCCGGCCGGTCGAAAGACCGGCCGGTTTTGTTTTGACGGGGTTCTTTCCGTCCGGACATTTTGGTAAATTCCTGTTAACC
>JBKBRT010000281.1:0-2497 GCA_046291585.1 Hyphomonas sp. | reverse complement strand
CCAGATCATGAGCGAACCGGCCGAAGGCCTCGTCGTGCACAACCTTGCCAAGGCTTTTGGCAAACGTCAGGTCGTGCGGGATGTATCGCTCTCCCTTGCGCGGGGAGAAGTCGTTGGCCTGCTTGGACCCAACGGGGCCGGCAAGACCACCTGTTTCTACATGATCATGGGGCTGATCGGGGCCGATTCCGGCTCGATTTCCATTGATGGCGAAGATGTTACCCGCCTGCCGATGTATCAGCGCGCCCGTCTGGGCGTCGGATACCTTCCGCAGGAAGCGTCGATCTTCCGGGGAATGACTGTAGAGGAGAATGTGCTGGCGGTTGCCGAACTGGTCGAGAAAGACCGGGCGGCGCGGATGGCACAGGTCGATGGCCTGCTCAGCGAGTTGCATGTCGAACATCTGCGTAACCAGCCGGCCACCTCCCTTTCGGGCGGTGAGCGGCGGCGCGTGGAGATCGCCCGCGCGCTCGCATCACGTCCGAGCTTCATGCTACTGGACGAACCGTTCACCGGTATCGACCCGCTTGCCATCTCCGACATTTCCGAACTTGTCCGCTATCTGAAACAGCGTGGCCTGGGTGTTCTGATCACAGATCACCAGGTGCGTGAAACGCTTCAGATCGTGGACCGGGCCTATGTCATGTATGATGGGGAAGTTCTCTTTGCAGGCACGCCGGAAGACGTGCTGAAGAACGAGGACGTCCGCAGGGTTTATCTGGGTGAGCAGTTCGCCGCTTGATCTCAGGGGGCGCGGCTTATGGCCATGAAACAATCACTCGACATGCGCCAGGGCCAGTCCCTGGTAATGACGCCGCAGCTACAGCAGGCGATCAAGCTTCTGCAGCTGTCGAACCAGGAACTTTCCGAATTCATCGAGGCGGAGCTTGAGCGCAATCCGCTGCTCGTGAAGATCGAGGAGGAGGGCGGGGCCTCTGCCTCCCCTGACAGCGCCGATCCCAAGAGCCGCGAGCAGCTGACCCTGGATGACAATTCCGGGCTTGGCGAAGCGCGCGAGCAGCTTGACGCGCCGGGCGAGGACGTGTTCGAGCCGGGGACGGGCTCTGACAGCGGATCGGACGAAGCGCGCGGGCCGTCGGCAACCACCGACTGGTCGTCTGCCTCCGGGGGCGGATCGACCGAAGAGTTTGACTATGCCGCCAATGTGTCTGGCGACATCACCCTGCATGAACACCTCCATACCCAGCTCAACTTTGCCGGCCTCTCGGCGGCCGACCGTCTGATCGCCGCGCGCCTGATCGACGAGATGGACGAGACCGGCTATCTGCGCGCGCCGCTTGAGGATGTCGCCAAGGCGCTGGGCGCCGACATTGCCAATGTCGAGGCGGTGCTGACCGTGTGCCAGGGCTTTGACCCGACCGGCGTGATGGCCCGCTCCGTACCCGAATGTCTTGCCCTTCAGCTCAAGGATCGCAAGCGCCTTGACCCGGCGATGCAGGCCATGCTGGACAATCTCCATCTTGTGGCCCGGCATGACATGAAGGCGCTGATGGATGTGTGCGGCGTCGACAAGGCCGACATCCAGGACATGCTGCTGGAGTTGCGCCAGCTTTCGCCCAAGCCGGGCGCCGGATTTTCCAGCGATACGACCGTTGCCGTGGCGCCGGATGTATTCGTCCGTGAGCTGCCAAATGGCATGTTTGCGGTTGAGCTTAATGCTGAAAATCTCCCCCGTGTCCTGATGGACAAGGCTTACTATGCCGAGGTTGCCGCCCTGCCGATGCGCGAGAAGGAGAAGGAATTCATCTCCGAATGCGCCGCCTCTGCGAGCTGGCTGGTCAAATCCCTCGATCAGCGCGCCCGCACGATCCTCAAGGTGGCGAGCGAGATTGTCCGCCAGCAGGACGGATTTTTTGCCCATGGCGTGGCGCATCTGCGGCCGCTCAATCTCAAACAGGTGGCCGACGCCATCGAGATGCACGAATCCACCGTCAGCCGGGTGACCACGAACAAATATATGGCGACCCCGCGGGGCCTGTTCGAGTTCAAATACTTCTTCTCCGCCTCCATTCCGGCGACCGGCGGGGGCGAGGCGCATTCGGCCGAAGCCGTCCGTCACCGGATCAAACAGCTGATTGATGATGAAGCGCCCGAGGATGTGCTCTCCGACGATCAGATTGTCGAGATTCTCACCGGATTCGGTATCGAGATTGCCCGCCGCACGGTGGCGAAATATCGCGAGAGCCTGAATATTCCCTCCAGCGTACAGCGCCGCCGGATGGGGCGCGCGGGCTGACGCCCGCTTTTTCTTTTATTGCTCGGTGCTGATCCCGGCCTGAAGGCCGGGGCACCTGTGCCTTCGCTTTGCTCGTGGGGGGCGTAAGGCCCTGAGCGGTTTAGAATCGGGTTTGGCCGGACTGGCATGCGCCATCCGGGGTCTGAGCAGTTTGGGTGGCTCCGCGAAGTGGAGCCTGTGCGCGGCGGGCGCCGCGGCGCCCTTGGAAAAATGTTGGTTGCGGGTTGGGCGCTATCGCCC
>JBKBRT010000099.1:234-10667 GCA_046291585.1 Hyphomonas sp. | reverse complement strand
TGCGGCTTTTCCTTGGCGTTATCGGGGATGATGATCCCGCCTTTGGTTTTTTCTTCTTCTTTCACGCGGCGTACGACAACGCGGTCGTGGAGGGGACGAAGTTTCATCTTTACTGCCTCTTCGATCAAAGCTTCCTCGGGTGAATGAGATTGACGGTTATTCCGCCCGGCGCAGCCTGAGGCGCGCGTCTGTTAGCACTCGCCCGGGCCGACTGCTAACGATGTGCCGGAGATAGGATGTCCCGGCGGCGGCGTCAACAGGAACTAGATGAAGGTTTTGCTATCCCCATAGTTTGGCGGTCCGTGTGGTGACCGAAATGCCAATGTTCTGAAAATATTGGACTTTGAGCGCATCCCTTTGGGACAGCCATCGGCGGCGCAACAGCTTAGATGGCGATGAAATTCGGCCGCGGTTACTGGAGATGCCGGGGCAAGACCTGAGACCCTGGCTCGGTGGCTGAGTGTTGTGGCTGGTTAATTTTCAATTGCGCTCGGCGCGTCAACTGACGTGCGCGTGAAAGCTCGAAGTCAAAACTATTGCGATAGAGTTGCAGCTATCAGCCTGCCGGAGCCGCCTTCCATGACAATTTCTCGCCGTGACGTTTGGAGCGCAGTGAATTTCTTCATGCTCGTCGCGTGCACGGCCCTCTCTTTGTCGTTCACCGTGTCGCTGCTGTTCTACAAGATGGGGCTGCCGGCCGACATCGGATCTTATCTCCGCCTGAACCTCTTTGTGTCTGGCTGCGTTGCCTTGCCCACCGCCGTTATTGCATCGCTGCATGACTTCCATATGCGGGCCTATCAGCATCGCCTGGAGGAAATGGCCTGGACAGATGCCCTGACAGGTCTTCTGAACCGGCGCTTTTTCATCCATGCCGCCGAGGAAGAGCGCTCACGCATGCGCCGCACAAAACAGAGCGCCGCTATTGTCCTGATCGATCTCGATCACTTCAAGGAAGTCAACGATCTGTACGGCCATTCGGGGGGTGATCTGGTCCTCAAGGAAATCGCCGCGATCGCACATTCCGAATTGCGGGGTCCATTTGACCGCCTCGGCCGATGGGGCGGGGAAGAGTTTGTGGTGCTGCTGAGCGGGGTGAGCCAGGAGCACGCGATGATCGTGTGCGAGCGTTTGCGGCGCCGCATTGAAGAAGCAGAGGTCGTCGTCGGTGACAGGACTGTTTCGGTCACCGCGAGCTTTGGCTTCTGCATGATGAGCCCGGAAACGCCGCTGAATGCCGCAATTGATTGCGCCGATGGCGCGCTCTACGAGGTCAAGCGCCTTGGGCGGAACAAGGTTCTCTACCGGGATATACCCGAAGGCGAAGCTGCGCCCATCGTGACAACCCTTCCGATACGCCGCCGCTTCGGGACGCGGATCCAGGAGGGGACGGTATTGAAGTTGCGGGCCGAGGACCGCGCCGCCGAACCTGAGCGTAAAGCCGCCTCGAACTGACGCGTCTGCTATCCCTTCTGAAGCTTGCCGGGTTGCCGTTTTCCTGATTGGAAACGGCTTGGCCGCATCCGGGAGGGAAGCCATGTCATCATCGCCGCCGCGCACTGGCCCTTTGACTGATCTTCGTGTCATTGAGCTGGGCCAGCTGATAGCCGGTCCATTCTGTGGGCAGATCTTCGCCGATATGGGCGCCGATGTCATCAAGGTCGAGCCGCCCGGGCAGGGCGATCCCCTGCGCGAGTGGGGACGGGAGGGATTTCCCCTCTGGTGGTCGGTTGTGGCGCGCGGGAAGCGCTGCATCACTGCCAATCTGCGCGAGCTGGAAGGGCAGGATATTGTCCGGCAACTGGTGGCGCAGGCAGATTTTCTTTTGGAAAACTTCCGGCCCGGAACGCTTGAAAAATGGGGCCTTGGGTACGACGCGCTCAAGCAGATCAATCCGCGTCTCATAATGATCCGTGTATCCGGCTATGGCCAGACGGGGCCTTACGCTTCGCGGGCTGGGTATGCGTCCGTTGGAGAAGCCATGGGCGGGCTGCGCTATGTGATGGGCGAGGCCGACAGGCGCCCCTCCCGGGCTGGCATCTCGCTGGGCGACAGTCTGGCAGGTGTCTACGCCGCCCTCGGCGCCCTTGCGGCCCTGCACCACCGCGAGAAGACCGGCGAAGGCCAGATGATCGATGCAACGATATACGAGTCCGTACTTTCGGTCATGGAGGGGCTTGTCCCTGAGCATCAGTTTGAGGGGTATACGCGCGAACGTTCGGGATCGATCCTTCCGAACATCGCCCCATCCAACATATATGAGGGCAGCGATGGTATGGTCATCATTGCTGCCAATCAGGATACGGTTTTTGCTCGGCTCTGCACCGCGATCGGTCAGCCTGCGTTGAAGGATGACCCCGACTACAAGACCCATGTCGCGCGCGGGCAAAACCAGCAGCAACTCGATGATCTGATCCAGGCCTGGGCGGCGCCTCGCACGATCGAGGAAATAGAGGATATCATGATCGAACACGGCGTTCCGGTCGGCAAGGTTTACCGCGCTGCCGATATGCTGGCCGACCCCCACTATGCGGCCCGGGAATCCCTGACCGAAGTGCCGAGCGCACGCTGGCCGGGGATCAAACAGCAGAATGTCTTCCCAAGGCTCTCCGCTACACCGGGGCAGTTGCGATGGGCAGGGCCGGAAGAGATCGGTCAGCATACGGAAGAAGTGTTGAAGGAGCTGCTTGATCTGACCCCCGAGCAGGTCGAAAAGCTACGCGCCAGCGGGATCGTGTAAGGCCAAGGACGCCATCATGCCGAAGATTGATATTTCAACTGCGCCTCACCGGACGGGAACACGCTATCCCTCACCGCATGGGGAACCGTGTGCGCAGCGCCATTGGCGCGCGCTCGGCGATGCCGCCGGTTTCACCCGGTTCGGCGTAAACCTTCTGACACTTGCGCCAGGTGTCTGGTCTTCTCAGCGCCATTGGCACACGCATGAAGACGAGTTCGTCTGGGTCGTTGATGGCGAAGTCGTCCTGATCACAGACAAGGGCCGCGAAGTTCTGCGGGCGGGCGATTGTGCAGGCTTTCCAGCAGGATCACGGGATGGGCATCACTTCATCAATGAAAGTGATGAGCCGGCGACGCTGCTGATCGCCGGCTCGAGGGACAACCGGGACGAATGCGGTTATTCCGATATCGACATGCATCTGAACCCAGGTCGGTATGACGACGCGCCCCCCCAGTACACCCGGAAGGACGGCACGCCTTATTAACGCGCCGTCAGCCCGCCATCCACGACATGCTCCTGGCCGGTGATGTAACTTGAGGCATCCGAGGCGAGGAAGAGGATCAGCTCGGCCACCTCTTCCGGCGCGCCTGGGCGTCCCATCGGCGCGCTGCCCGCAGCAATGATTTTCGGGTCGAGACCATTTCCGCCAAACGTGGCTGTGATCACCTCCGATTGCTCTTTATGCATCGTCTCGGTCATGCGGGTCAGGGATTTTTGCCAGATCGGCGTGTCGATGATGCCCGGATGGACGGAATTGACACGGATCTTGAGGCCGAGCTGAGCGCATTCCATTGCCGCAGCCTTCGAGAACAGACGCACCGCACCTTTGGAAGCGCAATATGCGCTAGCCCCGGAGGCGCCCCGAAGGCCTGCCACCGAGGAAATATTCACGATCGATCCACCGCCTGTGGCGTTCATGGTGCGCATGGCGGCGCGGGTGCCGAGAAACACGCTGTCGGTGTTCACTTCCATCTGTTTGCGCCAATCGGCGAGAGAATAGTCCATGATGGCGCCGCCAATGGCGATCCCCGCATTGTTGATGAGGATGGAAGGCGCACCCAGCAGGCTCTTTGTGTCCGCAAAGACGCCGTCCCAGACCGCTTCGTCTGTCACATCCTGCTTCATGGCGGCGGCCTTTCCGCCGGCCTTGTTGATTTCGTCGGCGACCGCCTGCGCGCCAGCCTCGTCAATGTCGGTAACCATCACCGCCGCGCCTTCGCGCGCCAGCGCGAGCGCCGCCGCCTTACCTATGCCGCTGGCTGCGCCAGTGACGATTGCGACCTTATCTTTCACAGATGCCATTGATTCCTCCCTGTTTTGGGGCGGACAGTAGCAGCCACTGCGCTTGACGCGAGTGTATTATTGGTGTTTTACCCGCCGCTTCATGACGGGGTGATGCGGTGCCGCCGTTGTAATCGTGGGCTCTTGATCGAGTGAAAGTCCACCGGCCCGCGTCAAGAGTGAGGACATTGATATGTCTCGTCGCCACAGTGCGAAATACAAGATCGACCGCCGCGTCGGTGAAAATATCTGGGGTCGCCCCAAATCTCCCTTCAACAAGCGCAACTACAAGCCAGGCCAACACGGCCAGAACCGCCGTAACAAGGTCTCTGACTTTGGTATGCAGCTCATGGCGAAGCAGAAGCTGAAGGCCTATTACGGCGACATCACCGAGAAGCAGTTTGCGAAAACCTATGTCGAAGCTGCCCGTATGAAGGGCAACTCGGCTGAAAACCTGATCGGTCTTCTGGAATCGCGGCTTGACGCCGTCGTGTACCGCGCGAAATTCGTGCCGACCGTCTTTGCCGCCCGTCAGTTCATCAACCACGGTCACGTGATGGTGAATGGCCGCCGCTGCAATATCGGTTCGGCTCGTCTGAAGCCGGGCGATGTGGTTCAGGTCCGCGAGAAGTCGCGCAATCTGGCCCTGGTGCTCGAAGCCCTCGGCAGCGCTGAGCGCGACATCCCGGAATATGTGGAAGTCGACCCCAAGGCGATGACTGCCACGTACAAGCGCGTCCCGGCTCTGGCCGACGTGCCGTATCCGGTGAAAATGGAACCGGCCCAGGTGGTCGAGTTCTACTCCTCGTAAGACACCTGTTTTTCTTGTAGTTTCGGGAAGGCCGCGCCAGACTGGTGCGGCCTTTTCATTATCCGGGAGATCTCCTTGGCCATTCCTTCCATTGCCACTGTCCGCAAAACCCTCATCGCCCGACCGGGCAAGCCGTTTGAGCTCAAGGAGCGGCCGACGGCTGACCGCGATCTGTTTGCGAACAAGGAAGAGGCCGAGACCAGCCTGAAGAAGGATGCCGCCTGCATCAACGAACTGAAGGACATGCTCTATGCCGAAGGCAGCCGGGCGTTGCTGGTCGTGCTTCAGGGGATGGATACCTCCGGGAAATCCGGCACCATCAAGTCCGTCTTTTCCGATACCACGCCGCTTGGCATGGAAGTGAAGGCCTTCAAGGCCCCCAGTAGCGAGGAGATGGCCCGCGACTATCTCTGGCGCGTCCACAACGCCGTACCACGCCGGGGACATCTCGGTATCTTTGACCGCTCGCACTATGAAGACGTGCTGGTCGCCAAGGTACGCGGTTTTGCGCCGGCGGAAGCCATCGAGCAGCGCTATGACCAGATCAACGCCTTCGAGAAGCATCTCTCCGAGAATGGCTACACCATCGTCAAATGCATGCTCAATATTGGCCATGAGGAGCAGGGCGTGCGCCTCAAGGAGCGCCTGGTGGAGCAGCATAAGTTGTGGAAGTTCAATCCGGGCGACATTGAAGACCGCTCGCTCTGGCCGGAATTCATGCAAGCCTATGAGACGGCGGTTAGCCGTTGCTCAACCCGACATGCCCCCTGGTACGTCATTCCCGCAGACAGCCGCACGCGGCGCAATGCGATGATCGCACGTCTGGTGCGCGGCGCTTTGGAGGATATGAACCTCGCATGGAAAGACCCCGGATATGATCCGGGGTCCTACGATATCTGAGGCGCGGTATTCCGCCGGGGTTGTTCAGTTGAACGACACGTCTCCGCCGCTGGATTTCTTGGCCTTCTGGCCTGCTGGCGCGCCGTCGAACGAAATGTCTGCGCCGCTGGATGCCGTGCCGTCGGCCGAGAGCGACGCGAAGGCGTCAACATCTGCGCCACTGGAGACTGTGACGATGGCCTCCTGGCATTGCAGCTTGCTGGCATCCACATCAGCGCCGGAAGAGGCTGAGATGCTGATGCTGGCGCAATCCCCGGCCAGATCCACGTCAGCGCCACTGGATGCGCTGACGCTGAACGTTGCCGCCTCAGTTGAGCGCAGGGATACGTCGCCTGACGAAGAGGCCGATATCTCCACCTTGCCCGCACCGGTCACCCGTGCGTCGACTTCTCCGGAAGAGGAGGCGCTGACGTCCAGCGATTCAGCTTCGAACTCAGGCGCTTCAATGTCGGCTGAAGACGAGGCGCTCATTTCGGCACGGGTGGCTTTTCCCGACAGTGTAAGTGTTGCCGAAGACGACGCCTGGGCCTCGAAGGACGCAGCATCGATGCCGCTCGCGTCGCCGGTCGAGGATTGGGAGACCTTGATACCGTTGAGATCAGGGCTGGACACGCGGACGATATAGGAAGGCACCTTCTTTCCGTTTAAGCGGACAGTTTTGCCACCATCGGACACTTTCAGGTTGCCGCTACCCCCGAACAGGCCGCGTTTCTCCAGGCTGACGCGCGTAACGACGAGCGTATCTCCGTCTACGGATATAGCGGCGTCCGAGAAGTCGTTGCCGTCTGTCTCGATGATCACTGAAGGGGTTGGGCCGGCTGTGTAGACCACATTCATGGCGCCCTTGGCGTCGATCCGGTCGAAGCCGCCCACATCGATCGTCTTTGTGTCGGCGAGCGCGTGTGGCGCTGCGAGTAGCGCGATGACTGCCGTGGTCGTTAGGATTTTCAGCATGTTGGCCTCCTGAAGGCTGAGCCTGTGTTGACCCCCTTATGAATTATCGAAATACGATATGTCAATCGTTGTTTTTCGATAAAATTTGGAATTTTCAGGCACTTTTGCTTTGGCGCCTGAGAACCATAGGCGGCTGCCCATAAGCTCTCAGGAACGCGACCCGCATCCTTTCAGGATCGCAAAACCCGGTATCGGTTGCGATTTTCTGAAGGGGCAGGCCAGTTGTTTCGACCTGCTGGCGCGCTGCTTCCAGCCGCAGTTTTTCGACAAAGCGGGCAGGAGTTGTTCCGGTCTCGGTCCTGAAAACGCGCGCAAAGTTGCGCGGGCTCATGCCAGCGTGCGCGGCCATGGTCTCCACACGGATGTCTGCCGCAAGATTTGTCCGGACCCAGCCGATCATCTCATCAAACCGCCCGGAGGCGAGCTTTAACTCCTGCATGACCGAGAATTGCGACTGGCCGCCATGGCGGCGCTGATGCACAACGAGTTCGCGCGCGGCGCGAAGGGCCACTTCGTCTCCCAGGTCATCTTCCACCAATGCCAGTGCCAGATCGATCCCGGCCGTAATCCCCGCTGAGGTCCAGAATTTTCCGTCGCGAACGAAGATCCGGTCTGCTTCGAGCCGGGTTCCGGGGAAGAGCCGCGCGAAGCCTTCCGAGCGGCGCCAGTGCGTCGTTGCCCGGCGCCCTTCGAGCAGGCCGGCCGCTGCCAGTAGAAATGATCCCGAGCAGACAGAGCAGGTTCGCCGTGTGCGCTGGGAAAGGTCGCGAATGGCGTTCAGCAAAATCTCGTTGCCGATCATCTCGCGCGTGCCTTCGCCTCCTGAAACGATCAGGGTGTCAACACTGAGTGTGGCGGGGAGTTTCTCAGAGTGCATCTGAACTCCGCACGATGCCCTGACTGACCCGCCCGAGACCGAATAGACCGTCAGGTCATATGGCGGCGGGGTCATTCCCCGCATTGGCATCTCGAACCCGGCAAGGGGCCCTGCCGCATCGAGCAGCTGAAATCCATCGAAGATCAGGACGCCGATTTCCAGCGGCATTCGTTTGGCGGAAAACATGGGGTCAATGTCCTTTCTGCCAATCGGCTTCTAGGAGACAAAAGTCAAACCAGCAAGGAGGCCGGTCATGATCCAGAAACCCTTCACCACCGTTTTCGCTATCTATCCGGACCTGACCCATCTTGATTTCACGGGCCCCCACCAGGTGCTTTGCCGGTTGCCCGGCGCGGATACGATCGTAGCCAGCCGGGATGGCGGGGAGATAGTGGCGGAGGGCGGGCTTGTCATCGGCCGCACACGGAAATTATTCGAGATTGCGCATTGCGATCTCATCTGCGTGCCCGGCGGCATGGCGGCCACCGAAGTCGCGCTGGATGAAGCGTTTGTTTCGGAAGTCCGCCGCCTGGCGCTGGGCGCGCAATACATCACGTCTGTCTGCACCGGGTCTCTCATATTGGGGGCTGCCGGCCTGCTGCAGGGCAAGCGCGCGGCTTGCCACTGGGCCTGGCGCGGGCTGTTGCCGGAATTTGGCGCCATTCCCGATGAGGGCCGCGTGGTGCGTGATGGGAATGTCTTTACCGGTGGCGGGGTCACGGCGGGCATCGACTTTGCCTTCACGATGATCGCGGAGATCGCCGGGGAGGGTTTTGCCAAGGCGCTGACGCTCGGCCTGGAATATGCGCCGGCGCCGCCTTTCGGCGGGGGGCGGCCGGAACTGGCCGACCAGGACACGCTCTCCCGGGTTGCCGCCAATATGGACAAGGCAATGGGGCAGAGGCTTTCCGAAGCTCAGGAGGCCGGTGCCCGTATGCGCGCTCAGGCCGGTATTCAGGCGGGCGTGGCGTAGAGGTCGTAATCATCCGCGCCGGTGATCTCTGCCCGGATAATGTCGCCTGCCTTCAGATGGACGGCATTCTCCAGATAGACCACCGCGTCGACTTCCGGCGCATCGGCCTGCGTGCGGGCGATCATCTCGCCGGCCTCTTCGCCGGGGCCGTCGATGATGACCTCCAGCGTGCGGCCGACCTGGGCTTCTGCGCGTGCGGCCGAGACTTCTGCCTGCGCCGTCATGAAGCGGTGCCAGCGTTCTTCTTTGACTTCTTCGGAGACGTGATTGCCCAGCTTGCCGCTTTCGGCATGGGCGACGTTCTCGTATTTGAAGCAGCCGGCCCGGTCGATCTTCGCTTCACGGATGAAGTCCAGCAGGATCTGGAAGTCTTCTTCAGTCTCGCCGGGGAAGCCGACGATGAAGGTGGAGCGGATGGCAAGGTCTGGCACCTGCTCGCGCCATTTGGCGATGCGGCCGAGTACCTTGTCCTGATTGCCGGGGCGTTTCATCGCCTTGAGGACGGGCGCAGAGGCGTGCTGGAACGGGATGTCGAGATAGGGCGTGATCAGGCCTTCGGCCATCAGCGGGATGACATTGTCCACATGTGGATAGGGGTAGACGTAGTGCATCCGCGTCCAGACGCCGAGGCTGCCGAGGCCTTTGGCGAGATCGAGGAAGCGGGTTTCATATTCGCTGCCGTGCCAGGTTTCCGGCTTGTATCGAATGTCCAGTCCGTAGGCGGAGGTGTCCTGGCTGATGACGAGGAGTTCCTTCACCCCGGCGGCGACCAGCTTTTCCGCTTCCATCAGCACATGATGGATCGGCCGTGAGGCGAGATCGCCGCGCAGTTTCGGGATGATGCAGAAGGAGCAGCGATTGTTGCAGCCTTCGGAGATCTTCAGATAGGCATAGTGGCGGGGCGTCAGGCGCAGACCGCTCTCTGGCACGAGGTCCATGTGCGGATTGTGCGGCGGGGTAAGGTGGGTGTGGACGGCGTCCATCACCGCTTCGTACTGATGGGGGCCGGTGACGGCGAGCACTTTGGGGTGGGCCCGCTGGATCACTTCCGGCTCGGCGCCGAGGCAGCCCGTGACGATGACCTTGCCATTTGCCTCGATGGCCTCGCCGATGGCTGCGAGACTTTCATCGCGGGCGGAGTCGAGGAAGCCGCAGGTGTTGACCAGTACGAGGTCTGCGCCGGCATAATCGGGCGCGATCTGGTAGCCCTCGGCGCGCAGGCGCGTGATGATGCGTTCGGAATCGACCAGCGCCTTTGGGCAGCCGAGAGAGACAATGCCGACTTTGGGCGCTTTGGCGGGCCGGATCGGGGCAGGGGCGGTGAGAGTGGTCGTCATGGGCCCTGCTATCCTGAAAACGTCTCCCGGAAAAGCGGGAGATACGGTCAGTCGGCCAGTTCGATGCCGTTTTCGGCCATCAGGTCGCGCAGTTCGCCGTTTTCGAACATCTCTTTGAGGATGTCGCAGCCGCCGACGAACTCGCCCTTCACGTAGAGCTGGGGGATGGTCGGCCAGTTGGCGTATTGCTTGACGCCTTCGCGGACGTTCTGGTCTTCCAGCACGTTGGTGGCGACGTATTCGACGCCCAGATAGTCCAGGATCTGCACCACAGTGGAGGAAAATCCGCATTGCGGGAAGGTGGGCGTGCCCTTCATGAAGAGGACAACGTCATTGCTTTTGACGGCTTTGTCGATGGCGTCGAGGGTGGCCTGGTCGGTCATGGGGGTATCTCCGCGTTTCATGTTCATGTGAGGCGGAGGGCGGTGACGGTCAAGAGGGCGCGCCATATGCGTGTGTCCGGACTGGCGGGGCCATCCGGGTTTGCGGCAGTTTCGGGGCTCCGCGAAGTGGAGCCTGTGCGCGGCGGGCGCCGCGGCGCCCGGGGGAAAAAGTTGGTT
>JBKBRT010000099.1:0-224 GCA_046291585.1 Hyphomonas sp. | reverse complement strand
CGCCGCGCACTGCCGCCGGAGTTTCGGGCAGTAGGATTCGGGATGACTTCGGCGCTGCCAGGCCTTGACCACTTACCATCAACTCTCGTGACCTCTCCGCAAAGAGAGGCGGGCCAGTGGGGATTCTCTACCGGCTTTTTGGTCCGGCTTGCCTGGATCAACGTCCCTAGAGAGAGGCTGGACCGTTAGCCCCAGCCGCTCCCATCCTCCGGGGCGACCCCCTC
>JBKBRT010000280.1:0-2502 GCA_046291585.1 Hyphomonas sp. | reverse complement strand
CGGGACGTATCCTGATGCGGGCCGTTCTGGACCTGCCTATGGGTCTGATTGTGCTGCCGGGGCTCGACACCTTGCTGAGCGGGAAGCAGTGGGAGTCTGTCATCAAGGCGCCGGGGCACCCTCAGAACACGCTGATCCGTACCCTGAGGGCGCTGGACCGGGCGCCGGACAGGGTGGCGCCCTGGCCGGGGATTTCCGAGGACGGCCCGGCGCGCGCGCGCGTGCGCCTGATCCATGAAGCGCTGGCGCCCGCCGAGGAGACGGCCGACTGGCGCGCGACGCTGGAAGAGCTCGCCCAAGCGAGCGGCCAGCCGATTGAAGACTTTGTGCGCGATGGCCTGACCGGCCTCAGCGTGGCCGCCACCCCAAACGAGGCCGCCGAGGCGGAAGCCGCCGCGCTGCTGATGCGGGAGACGCTGGAGCGGCCCGGAGAGACGGCAGCGCTGGTGACGCCGGATGCGGGGCTGGCGCGGCGCGTTTCGGCCCTGCTGGGCCGCTGGGGCATTCATGTGCCGCCGTCGGCGCCGGTGCCGCTCGGCCGGACGCAGGCGGGCAGCCTTATCGGGCTTTGCGCGCGTTGGGCGGCCGACCCAGGGGAGCCGGCGGTTCTGGCGGCCGTGCTGAAGCATCCGTTCGTCCGCAGGCATATGGATGCGGGCAAGCTTGACCTTTATTTTTTGCGCGGTCCAAGACGGTGGCGCACTCTGGACGATCTCGCTCACAGCATTGATATCCGGCACAAGCTTGAGCCCCACTCTCCGTTTCAACGGGAAGATCAGGATGAGGCGATCCTTCTGGTGCGCCAGCTTGCCGAGATCATGGAAGAGATGGGGGCGGACTTTTCTGTTCTCGAGACAGTTACCGCGGATGAAGCGGCAAGGCGCGTGGCTGATCTGGCCGGCGCAATCAGCGAGACGCCAATGCCCTGGGCGGGGGAAGATGGCGCGGGCAGCTCGAACCTCCTGCAGCGATTGGCTGAACTTGGACCATTCCTGGGAGAGATGACACCCGAGGCGTTCGCTGATCTTGTGGACGCAGAGTCATCAAATCTGCCTGTGCAGACCGGCGAGGTAGAGCACCCCAGGCTATCAATCTGGGGCCCACTTGAGGCGCGTCTTCAGTCCGCGGATCGTTTGATCCTTGCTGGCCTGAACGAAGATGTCTGGCCGGAGAAGCCGCCGGCGGATGCGTTTCTGCCGCGCCGCTTCCGTGCGCCGCTGGGGCTGAACGACCCTGAGGAGCGAATGGGGCTATCAGCTCACGACTTTGCTCAGCTTGCTGCCGCACCACATGTGGTGATGCTGTATGCTGCTCGCCGGGATGACAGCCCGGCGGTGGCGTCGCGGTGGGTGTGGCGTCTGCGGACGTTGGCCGAGGGGGCGTTTGGCGACCGCACGGCCGAATTGCTGAAGGGCGAAACGGGCGCGCTGATGGATGGGGTGAGCGCGCTTCAGACGCGGGGGAGCGGAAGCCTGCCGGCAGATTTCAGCGCGGAGCCACGGCCGAAGAAACGCACGCCCGAGGATTGGCCGAGGCGGCTTTCGGTGACACGGGTAGACCGGCTGCAGCGCGATCCCTATTCGATCTGGGCAGAGTCCGTGCTCGGACTTCGGCAGGTGGATGTGCTCGGCGCGCCGCTGGCCGTGAACCTGCGCGGCACAGCGATCCATGCGGCGCTTGATGCTTTTGAAAATGACGGTGTTGCCAAAGACGCAGTGACGCTGCTGGAGCTGATCCGGTTCGAGCTGGCGCGGACGGGAGAGCCGGAGTCTTCCTGGGCCGGACGGTTTGCGATCTGGCAGGATGTGGTCGACTGGTATCTCGCCTGGCGGAAGGGTCGCGATATTGGCGGGAAATTCTTCCGTGAAGTGCGAGGGGAATATCGGAGCGATATTGCCGGGCATCCGTTTGAGCTTTCGGCGACAGCGGACCGGATCGAACGTACGTCTGGTGGCGGCCTGGTGATCGTTGATTTCAAGACGGGGCAACCACCTTCTGACAAGGCGATTGATGCGGGCTATGACCAGCAGATGCCGCTGCAGGCGATTATCGCCTCGAAAGGGGGATTTGAAAATGTTAGGGCGGGGCCGGTTGTCGCGCTTGAATATGTGGCGATCCGTGGGCGGCCGGAATCGCGGCGTGTGGCGGAGAGCAAGAGCTGCACGAAGACGCTGGAGGAGCTGATCGCGGCAGCGGCGGATGGGTATGTGCGGCTGGTGGCGGCGTACCGCGATCCTGAGGCGGTGTTTACGTCGGCGCCGCGCGTTCAGTTCGTGAAGTATGATTACGGCTACAACCTGCTGGCGCGGCGGGCGGAGTGGAACCGCGATACGGCGGGTGGAGACGGCGGCGATGAGTGATCAGAGGGCGGAAGAAGGTGCCTTTGCAGCGGCGACCCGCGCGCAGGCAGACGCGGCAAATCCCAACGTGTCGGCCTATGCGACGGCGAATGCGGGGAGCGGCAAGACAAAGGTATTGATCGACCGGGTGGCGCGGCTTCTG
>JBKBRT010000279.1:0-2503 GCA_046291585.1 Hyphomonas sp. | reverse complement strand
GGGCTGAGGGACTGGATTTCGCGGTTGCGGGTCATGGGAAGTCTTTCATCAAAATCAGGTGTTGCAGGCCCTCACCTCCCACGCCTTGCAGGCGCGGGCCCCTCCTCTCCCGCAAACGGGAGAGAGGGGTTGAGGTTGTGCCAGATTGGAGCGGGTAGCCTCAGTCATCGCGGCGGGATTTGCGGAGGGCGGCGATTTCTTTCAGCCAGTCGGCGATGGGGCGTTCGCGCCCGGCGCCTTTGGGGGTGTAGTATTGGGGGCGGCCCATGGCGTCAGGGAAATAGTTCTGGCCGGAGACGCCTTCTTCCGTATCGTGATCATAGACATAGCCCGCACCATAGCCCTGGTCTTTCATCATCGCGGTGGGCGCGTTGAGGATGTGTTTGGGGGGCATCAGGCTGCCGGTTTCAGAGGCGGCGCGGCGGGCGGCCTTGTAGGCGGCGTAAGCGGCGTTGGATTTGGGCGCGGTGGCCAGATGGATGACGGCGTGGGCGAGCATCAGTTCGCCTTCGGGCGAGCCGAGGCGCTCATAAGAGCGGGCCGCTTCGCCGCAGATCATCAGGGCAGTGGGATCAGCCAGGCCAATATCTTCACTCGCCATGCGGATGAGGCGGCGGGCAATGAAGAGCGGATCTTCGCCCCCTTCCAGCATCCGCGCGAACCAGTAGAGGGCGGCATCAGGATCTGATCCGCGCACGGATTTGTGGAGGGCGGAGATGAGGTTGTAATGTTCTTCCCGGTCTTTGTCATATGCGGCGGCGCGTTTTTGCAGGCCGGTCGCGATTTCTTCCAGACTCAACAGGCCGGGCTCGCCGCGCATGGCATAAGCCTGCTCGACAAGGTTCAGCAGGTAGCGCCCATCGCCATCGGCCATGCGGAGGAGGGCTTCGCGCGCCTCGGGCACGGCCGGCAGGCGCCGGCCCATGGCCTTTTCAGCGCGCGTAATCAGCTCTCGCAAATCATCCTCTTCCAGGCGGCGGAGAACCATGACCTGGCAGCGCGACAGCAGAGCGCCGTTGAGCTCGAAGCTCGGATTCTCGGTGGTGGCGCCCACCAGCGTGACCGTGCCGCTCTCGACGAAAGGGAGAAAGCCGTCCTGCTGGGAGCGGTTGAAGCGGTGGATCTCGTCGACGAACAGGAGCGTGCCCTTGCCGACGCGGCGGCGGGCTTCGGCCTTCTCAAAGGCGGCGCGCAGATCTTTTACGCCGGAGAAGATGGCCGAGAGGGCCTCGAACTCAAGGTCTGTTTCCTGGGCAAGGAGGCGGGCAATGGTGGTCTTGCCGACGCCGGGCGGGCCCCAGAGGATCATCGAAACAAGACGGCCATTGCGCAGCATCGCCCCGATGGGGCCATCGGGGCCGATCAGATGCCCCTGCCCGACCACATCGGACAGCTTTTTCGGGCGCAGCCGGTCCGCCAGCGGGCGGGGCGCGTCATCCTCAAGGCCAGCGGCGGAAAAAAGATCGCTCATGGGGGTCTTCTAGGACTTTGGTGGCGGCGTGGTAAGGTGGGGACTGGGAGGAAATATAAAATGACCCTGACTGTAACCCCTTCAGATATGGCGTGTGGCGCGCAAGTCCGCGGGCTGGATTTGTCCAAGCCGGTTTCCGGTGAGCTGGCGGCGGAGATCCGCAAGATATGGCTGGACCATCAGGTGGTGTGTTTTCCCGATCAGGATCTGAGCGATGATGATCTGGAACGCTTTACTCGCGCCTTCGGGCCGTTTGGCGATGATCCGTTCATTGCGCCGATACCGGGCCGCAAGCATATCATCGCGGTGAAGCGCGCGGCGGATGAAACCTCGCCGATCTTTGCCGAAACCTGGCATTAAGACTGGAGCTTTCAGGCAACGCCGCCGCAGGGCACCTGCCTTTATGGCATCACGATTCCGCCTGTCGGCGGGGACACGCTGTTCATCAACCAATACAAGGCGCTGGCCGAAATGCCGGGCGATCTGCGCCGGCGGGTCGAGGGAAAGAACGCCATCCATTCGGCGCGCAATGGCTATGCCCCCAAAGGCATGTATGGCGCGGGCGATACGGGGCGGAGCATGGACATCCGCTATTCCGACGCGGCCGAAGCCACGCAGGCCCATCCGTTCATCCGTGTGCACCCCGAGACCGGCTGCGAGAGCCTGTTTGGCTGCGCGGGCTATATTGTCGGCGTGGACGGCATGGACGAGGCGGAAGGTTGGGAGCTGGTGACGGAGGTTTACCGCTGGCAGACGCGGGCCGAGTTTCAATACCGGCACCGCTGGGAAAAAGGCATACTGCTGATGTGGGACAATCGCTGCACCCTGCACATGGCGACCGGCGGCTATGCCGGGCATGACCGCCTGCTGCACCGCACGACCATCGGGGCGGCTTAGGTCAACTTCGGCCGATGCAGGTGAGTGGTGCCCGCTCTATCCTTCGACTTCGCTTGTCTTATGGCTTTTGCGTCTGATTTGGTCAGACTGGGACCGGCGCCCCCGGGGTAAAAAAAAACCCCCCGCGCCGGGGGG
>JBKBRT010000098.1:0-10699 GCA_046291585.1 Hyphomonas sp. | reverse complement strand
CCGATGATGCCCTGCGCGGCGGCGGGCAGCATGTCTTCCAGCGGGATGGGCGTTGCGACGTCGGCCATCCCCAGCCGGGTGAGGCCGGCCATCGCGAGAAAGGTTGCATCTGCCTGACCTTCTTCGAGCTTGCGCATGCGGGTCGCCACATTGCCGCGAAAGGTCACGACGTGAAGGTCTGGCCGCATTGCAAGGGCCTGTGCTTCACGGCGCAGGGACGCGGTTCCCAGCTTGGCGCCTTCGGGCAAATCCCGGATCGAGCTGGCGGCGCGGGAGAGAAAGCCATCGCGCGGATCTTCCCGCTCTGGGAAGGCGGCAAAGATCTGGCCGGGCGGCAGCACGGAGGGCACGTCCTTGAGGCTGTGCACGGTGAGGTCGAGTTCATTGCGCGAGAGCGCGTCATCCAGCTCGCGTGTGAACAGACCCTTGCCGCCGGAATTGATAAGCCGCTCGCTGGTCAGCTGATCACCGGTGGTCGTGAACGCCACGATTTCGCAGGTATAGGCCCCGCCGGACGCGGCGTGGATTGAGTCTGCGATCTGATTGGCCTGTGCCATCGCCAGCGGGGAGCTGCGTGTTCCGAGCCTGAGGCGTTTGACGCCGGATGTCTGTTCTTTATCGGTCATGTCTCTTTCCTAGCGGGGGAATCGGTGCTTGCCAATTGACGGCGGGACGGCGGAGAGATACCTCTCCTTATCGTTTTACGGCAAATGCCTCGGAGGATTCGCCATGTTGCGCAGCGCTGTTTCTGCTCTCGCCTTCGTTTTCGTACTCGGCGCCTGCGCGCCCGACGCCCCCCAACCGGCCGCCCCGGCCCGGCTGTCTGCCCAAGAACAGGCCGCGCTCAGCGAGCAGCTCAATGCCTGGTTCGATGCCAAGTATGAAGAACAGCTGCAGGAGAGCCCGGTCCAGCTGACCTTCCTTGGCCGCAAGGACAAGAATGACCAGATCGATTGCCTGTCGATTGCCTGTCAGGATGCGCGGCTGGAGAAGGCAAAGGCGGCCGTTGACGAACTCAAGGTCAGCTTCGCCTATGACCAGCTGTCGGCCGCCGACAAGGATTCCTACGATCTCTGGATCTTCCAGTATGAGCAGGCGACAAAGGGGACCGCGTTCCGCGACAATGGGCTCGTCTTCGATCAGATGAGCGGCATGCACACCTTCGTGCCGACCTTCCTGATGCAGTTCCACACCGTCGACGAAGAGGCTGACGCGCGCGCCTATGTGACGCGGATCACCGAAGGCGCCCGCGCGCTGCGCGAACTGCTGGCGCAGGCCAGGGACAAGGCCGCCAAAGGCGTGCACGCTCCGAAATTTGCCTATGAGGCCGTTGCCGAGGAATCCCGGAAGCTGATCACCGGCGCTCCGTTCACGGATGGACCGGACAGCGCAGTTCTGGCAGACTTCAAGGCAGACGTTCAGAGGCTGGTAGAGGCAGGCAAGACAACGCCCGAAACCGCAGCGCAGCTGATCACCGAGGCCGAAGCGGCGCTGACCGGTGATTTCAAGGCCGTCTACGAGGAAATAATTGCGTTCACGCAGGAAGACCTGCCCAACTCGCCAGATCCGGCGGGCCCGCAGGGCATCAGCACGCAGCCAAATGGCGCGCCCTATTATGATTACATGCTGTCGCAGATGACGACGACCAGCATGACGGCAGACGAGATTCACAATCTGGGTCTGTCGGAAGTCGACCGTATCCATGCCGAGATGGAAGCGATCAAGACACAGGTCGGCTTTGAGGGCACGCTCAACGAATTCTTCGCCAGCATCCGTGACGCGAAGGACGATCCGCGCCATTACTATCCGAATACAGATGAAGGCCGTCAGGCCTATATCGATGACGCGACCGCGGCGATCGAGAAGATCAAGGGCGTTCTGCCCGAATATTTCGGCATCCTGCCCCAGGCAGACCTTGTGGTGAAACGAGTAGAGCCGTTCCGCGAACAGGCCGGCGCTGCGCAGCACTATTATCCCGGAACACCGGACGGCTCGCGCCCCGGCATTTATTACGCCCACCTGCTCGACATGAAATCCATGCCCAAGGGCGAACTCGAAGTTATCGCCTATCATGAGGGCCTCCCGGGTCACCACATGCAGATTTCGATCGCTCAGGAGTTGACCGGCGTTCCCCAGTTCCGCACACAGGCCGGCTTCACGGCCTATTCGGAAGGCTGGGGCCTCTATTCGGAAAAACTCGCCAAGGAGATGCCGGGCACCTATGAAGATCCGTATTCGGACTTCGGGCGCCTGGGCTCTGAAATCTGGCGCGCGATCCGCCTGGTTGTGGATACCGGCCTTCACTCGAAAGGCTGGACCGAAGAACAGGCGGTGCAGTACTTCCTCGCCAATTCGGCCATCACCGAAGGTCAGGCGCGGTCCGAAGTGCGGCGCTATATCGTGATGCCGGGACAGGCCACCGCCTACAAGATCGGCATGATCGAGATCCAGAACATGCGGGCAAAGGCTGAGGCGGAATTGGGCGACAAGTTCGATATCCGCGCCTTCCATGACACCGTGCTCGGCGGCGGCGCGCTGCCGCTGGCGATGCTGGAGGCCAAGGTCGACCGCTGGATTGAAGACGTCAAAGCGGCCGGCTGAGCGGCCCTGAAGTCATCTGACTGAACGCAAGGGCAGGGCTTGCCAGATGGCGCCCTGCCCTCATTCTTTTCCGGCACAGGTCAAACGACGCTGGCATGCTTGGGGAGGATAACCTTGGATCTGAAATTCAGCGCCCATGTCGAGGATTTCCGTCGGGACGTCCGCCACTGGTTTGCAACGCAGTTCCCGAAGGACATCATCGAGAAATACAAGGCAGGGACGCCCCTCACCACGGCGGATGTGCGCCGCTCGGAAATGGCCCTCGGCGCCAAAGGGTGGCTCGCCTCTGCCTGGCCCAAAGAATATGGCGGCCCCGGCTGGAGCATCGAGGAGCAGTATGTCTTCGACGAGGAGCTTGAACGCGCCGGCGTGCCCACCGTCACGCCGATGGGCGTCGTTTATGTCGGCCCGGTCATCTACACCTTCGGGTCAGAGGCGCAGAAAGAGCGCTGGCTGTCGGGCATCCGTGACGGTTCTAATGGCTGGGCGCAGGGCTATTCAGAGCCAGGCGCAGGCTCTGACCTGGCCAGCCTCGAATTCTCCGCCGAGCTGAAAGACGGGATCTACACGCTCAACGGCCACAAGATCTGGACCTCGGCGGCCCAGCATGCGGACTGGATCTTCCTTCTGGCCCGCACCAGCCGCCGCGAGAAAAAGCAGGAGGGCATCTCCTTCATCTGCTGCCCGATGGACGCGCCCGGCCTCACCGTCAAACCGATCGTGACAATCGATGGCGCGCATGTGCTCAATGAAGTCCTGTTCGACAATGTGACGGTTCCCGAGGAGAACCGTATCGGGGAAGAAGGGAAGGGCTGGACCTATTCCCAATACCTGCTCGGCTTTGAGCGTACCTCCTATGCCCGCATCGGCGGCAAGCGCGCGATGCTGCGCCATGTCCGCGCCCTTGCCACTGCCGGCTCGGCGGGCACCAATGAGCGCCTGATCGATGATCCGGGCTTTGCCCTGCGCCTGGCGCAGGCTGAGATCGCCGTAGATGGTCTGGAGATGACCGTCTTCCGCATCCTCTCGGCGGTTGCTGCCGGCGGCACCCCGGGCGACGCGGCCTCCACCGTCAAGATACTGGCGACCGAAACCCATCAGCAGATTACCGAGCTGTTCCTGGACGCGGCCGGCCCGCATGTCGGCCATCGCGGCCTCTCGGCGGGAAGTACGCCGCGCGATGTTGCCACCTATTTTGCCGGGCGGGCCCAGTCGATCTATGGCGGCACCAACGAAATCCAGAAAACCATCATTGCCCGCAAGGTGCTCGGGCTCTGAGACGGGGCTGAAGCGGCGCTCAGGCGCTGCGATAGCTGCGGAAGGTGATGGCGGCAGCGGCAAAGCTGATCGCGGCCAGGACGGCCGAGATCACGCCATTCCAGCCGGCCATCGACAGGCCGAAAATGTAAAACGGCGCGTCATTGCAGGCGGGCAACTCGAACACCTGATCGAGATTGCCGATGGCGAAGGGGTCAACCGGGGGGCCGACCGAGCAGCCCGAGGGCGGGGGAAAGATGTCCCACTCCACGCCCGCATGATAGGCCGCCACGATCACGCCAACGACAAACACCAGCCCGATGAGAACATTCAGCGCCACAAGAAAGCGCCGCTTGGGAACGAACCGCCACCAGGTCAGGCCCGTCAGCGTCATGGCGATCAGGGCCCAGTAGACCTCCCGCTGCCGCAGGCAGAGAGGGCAGGGGGCCAGCCCGCCGATCGATTCAAAGGCATGGGCTGCCGCCAGCATCACTGCCGAGGCGCAAAGGGCGAGGGCGGGCCAGCGCCAGCCTGTCAGGGCAGTGGTAAGCAGCTGCATGGGTTTGAGCTTCGGGGGGAAACCCCTTCCAGCGCAATGCGGCGGCGTGTCACGAGCCCAGTATGGCGGTCGAGATATGCGTGATGACGTTCAGCCCCAGAAAGGCCCCGGTGATCAGCGCGCCGACCCAGAACGAGCCGAGGATGATCCCGGCCGTCACGGCCAGCCCGTCCTTCTGCATCAACCCGAATGCCGTCACCGCCACCGCCATGCCCGGTACGGTATTGGTCATCGGCAGGGGCACGAGGATTGAGGCGCAGAAGAGGAACAGAAAGGCGCCGATCACGCGCTCGGAGCGCCGCCCGGTGATCACGCTGAGGCGGGGCCGGATGATGGCTTCAATCCAGCCAAACCATTTGCGACCGCCCTGGGCCATCTGGGTCAGCCCCTTCCGGTCAATCTTGCGGGCGGCCAGCTTTGCCGGCAGCCAGGGCTCTTCCCTGCCGATCACCATTTGAAATGCCAGGGCCAGCATCGGCAGCGCCACCACCTGCGGCACGCCATAGAGAAACGGGATGCAGCAGGGCAGGGCCAGCAGGAAGAGGCCGGCGCCAAAGGCGCTCTCGTCGAGACGGTCAAAGATCTCGCGCAGCGAGAAGCCCTCTTCCGGGGCCGCCTCGACCAGGACTTCAATGGTTTGCAGCAGGGTGCGCTCGGCGCTGGGTGTCATCGGTGTGCTCATAGTTTCAGCTGACTATAGGAGAGAGATTGACATATCACTTCCCTCTGCGGCAGGAGTTTGGCCGTCCTGTGAGGGCGCCCCTGTGGTGAAATGGTAGACGCGGCGGATTCAAAATCCGCTTCCGCAAGGAGTGCTGGTTCAAGTCCGGCCAGGGGCACCATCAGGCTGTTTCACTCAAATCCGGCGAGCAGGTCGCGCAGGGGGTAGTCGGCCATCGGTTCGTACCGGGAGGGCCCGCCGCTGCGGCGGGGAATGCTGGCGTATAGGTGGAAGAGCCGCGCCCGGAAGGGTTCGCTGCGGAAGGTCTGGTGGGTCTGGGCCCAGTCTTGGGCGGTCTCCAGGGGGGTGCCGTGGAGATAAGCCAGCGTGATATGCGGCGTGAACGGGTGCTTCTCCAGCGGAATGCCGAGGCGCCGCGCGGCGCGCTCACACTGGCTGGCAAGGGCGCGAAGTTCATCACTCTCGCCGATCCTTGCCCAGACCGCGCTCGGCTCACGCCGGCCAAACCAGCCCATGCCTTCAATGCGCATATCAAACGCATCGGCCTCGATCTCGCCGAGCAGATCGTCGAGGTCCCGGGCCTGATTTCCTGACAGCTCACCGTAGAAACAGAGCGTCACATGGAAATTTTCTTCCGGCCGCCAGCGGGCGCCGGGAAGGTCCTTCTGCAGCTTTCGCAAGGGCGCCGAGACTTCGGAAGGAACGGGAAGAGCAGCAAACAAGCGGAACATGCCGCCTGTTCACCACAGTCTCAAGCAGGTGAAAACCCGGGCCAATTCTCTGGCCCGTTTTTTGGCCAGTTCTTCAGGCTTGCTTGCGTAGCCCGTTTCCACCGGCGAGCGCATCCAGACGGTCAAAATGTTCCGCCAGCAGGTAGTAGAATGTGACGCGCGATTTCTGGCCCCCTTCAGCCTTCATCTCCTCGCAGACGGTCTGGATGGCCGCATCCAGTTCCTGCTGCTTGTGCGCCAGTCCGAGCTTTCCGCGGCACCATTTTTCGCGCACCCGGTCGAGCTCTCCCGCATCGCTACAGGCGACAATGGCGCTGTCCCGGTTGCGAAGCGCGATCCCCAGATGGCCGACGATCTTTTCAGCGGCGGCCTGGTTATATTCTTTCGTGTATTTCTTGATGTTCTCAGAATAAGCAGAAGCATCAGCCATGAGTTTCCCCTTCTCATTTAATGGAACGCCTCCTGATGAAGGCTCTCCACACGGAGAGGTTTATCCCTCGCCCGTGCCATGTCAATGATAGTTAAAAGGCACGCGCGGCTACATTTGGACAAAATCAGGCTAGATTGAGGCATTCAAATAAAAGTGCGAAATTAATCACGAAATATTTGAATACATGAAGTTACAATACAATAATTACTTGATTTCTGGCCCCGCGGTCCGATCATGCATAAAAGTTTAAGAATATGCCTGACTGGTGATCTAAACGCACAACCCCGGTTTTTGTTGCAGAACGCGGGCTATATGCCCATATTCGATAAAGAACGGCACCTTCGGGTTGCCGGGTTCACAGGAAAGGACTTGAAAATCATGAACGAATTCAACCGGGGCTTCGGCGCGGTCGATGTTCGCTCGATGGACACTTCGGTAAATGTGGGTCTGCGGACCTTCATGCTGGGTGTATATCAGAAGCTTGCGCTCGGCATTGCGCTTTCAGGTGGTGTTGCCTTTTTGGTCGGCTCGGGCCTTGTCCCTGGCCTGACGCAGCTGCTGCTCGGCACGCCTCTTTTCTATCTCTTCCAGTTCGGCCCGCTGGTGCTGATCCTGGGTTCTGCCTTCCTCATGAAGAATCCCTCGCCGCTGGCGACCGGCATTCTTTACTGGACGATCGTTGTCATGCTCGGCGTCTGTCTCTCCATCTGGGTCGCCATGGCGGCAGCCCAGACCGGCGTCACGACCCGCGGCGGCGCTGCGCTCAACGTCACCTTCATGACGATGACCAAGGCGTTCCTGCTGACGGCTTCGGCCTTCGGCGCGCTCAGCCTCTTTGGCTACACCACCAAGACAAACCTGCGCCCGATCGGCATCATCGCCGTCTTCGCGCTGTGGGGCGTGGTCGGCATCTCGCTGCTGAGCTTCCTCTTCCCGCCTTCGGGCATGTTTGAGGTGATCATCCAGGTTGCTGTCCTGGGCATCTCGGGTGTGCTCGTGGCATTCCAGACGCAGGAGCTGAAGGAAGGCTATTACGCCAATGAGGGCAATGCGCGCTCGCTGGCCGTGATGACGAACTGGGGCGCCCTCAACTTCTTCATCATGTTCTACAACATGTTCACCATCCTGATGTCGCTGCTCTCGCGCGAATGACGGGCCTGCCCGGCGGCTTCGTCCGACAGGAAGAGATTTCGTCCAAAAAAACGCCCCGCGAGCAGCCCTCGCGGGGCGTTTCACATGCTGGCCGCATTGCAACACGCGCGCGCCTCGGCTAGGGCTCCGGCAGCTTGTTTCCACGACCATTTTTTTCAGGAGAAACACATGGCCCGCAATAAAATCGCCCTGATCGGTTCCGGCATGATCGGCGGCACGCTCGCCCACGTCGCTGCGCGCGAAGAACTTGGAGATGTCATCCTGTTCGACATCGCCGAAGGCCTGCCTCAGGGCAAAGGTCTCGACATTGCCGAGTCCACCCCCGTCTACGGCGCCTCGGTCAACCTCAAGGGCGTGAATGACTATACCGGCATCGCCGGCGCAGATGTCTGCATCGTCACCGCCGGTGTCCCCCGCAAGCCGGGCATGAGCCGGGATGATCTTCTCGGCATCAACCTGAAAGTCATGAAAGCCGTCGGCGAGGGCATCAAGGCCCACGCGCCCGACGCGTTCGTCATCTGCATCACCAACCCGCTCGACGCGATGGTGTGGGCGCTGCAGAAATTCTCGGGTCTTCCCACCGCCAAGGTCGTGGGCATGGCCGGCGTGCTCGACAGCTCGCGCTTTGCTTACTTCCTCTCCGAGAAGACCGGCGTTTCGGTGGCTGACATTCACGCCTGGACGCTGGGCGGCCATGGCGACGACATGGTCCCGATGGTGCGTCACTCGACTGTCGGCGGCCTGCCGCTGACCGAACTGGTGAAGCAGGGCTGGATGAGCCAGGCAGAGCTTGACGCCATCGTTGAGCGCACCCGCAAGGGCGGCGGCGAGATCGTCAACCTGCTCAAAACCGGCTCGGCCTATTATGCCCCTGCCGAATCCGCCATCGCGATGGCGAAGTCTTACCTCGGCGACCAGAAGCGCGTCCTGCCGGTCGCGTCTTACTGCTCGGGTCAGTATGGCCTGAAAGACATGTATGTCGGCGTGCCGACGCTGATCGGCGCTGCCGGCGCTGAAAAGATCGTCGAGTTCGACTTCAATGCAGACGAGAAAGCCATGTTCGACAAGTCCGTCGCCTCGGTGAATGGTCTGATCGAAGCCTGTAAGGGAATTGATCCCTCGCTGGCCTAGGCCGGGCGATGATCATCGTTGAAGGCTATGTGCGGTTTGCGGATGCGGGCGATTTTGCCCGTGTCCGCGACGCGGCCTTCGCGCAGATGCGGGCGAGCCGGGAAGAGCCTGGCTGCCTTGAATATACCTACGCGCTGGATGTCGCCGATCCCTGCCTGATGCGCGTGCTTGAGCGCTGGGAAAGCTGGCAGGCCCTCGAGGCGCATTTCACGCAGGCCCATATGTTGCCCTGGCGCGCGGCGTTGGCCGCCGTCTCAATTGTCGAGCGAAATCTCCAGGCGCATGAAGTCAGCCAGACCCGCAAGGTGTGAAGTGATGGCAATCGGCCCTGTTCTGGAAACTCCGAGATTGATCCTTCGCCCTCCGGAGGCGGATGATTTTGACGGCTTCTGCGCCCTGGCTGCAGACCCTGAGGCGTCGCGGTTCATTGGCGGCGTGCAACCGCGCGAAACCGTCTGGCGCGCCCTCTGCACGGTCACCGGTGCCTGGTCGATCCGTGGCTTCTCCATGTTTTCGGTGATCGAGAAAGATACCGGGCAATGGGTGGGCCGGCTTGGCCCCTGGCAGCCGGAAGGCTGGCCGGGCACGGAAATCGGCTGGGGGTTTCTGAGGTCTGCCTGGGGCAGGGGGCTCGCCGCGGAGGGCGCGTCCGCGGCTATGGATTATGCTGTGGACGTCCTTTGCTGGAATGAAATCATTCACTGCATCGAGGCGGAGAATGCCCCGTCCATAAAAGTTGCCGAGCGGCTTGGATCGCGCAGACTGCGCACCGCGCCGGCGCCGGCGCCTTTCAAGGATGTCGTCTGGGACATCTATGGTCAGTCGGCGGATGACTGGCGGGCGCGTCGCAGCCGGCAGGCATGAAAAAAGGCGCGGGAGGCTGTCCCGCGCCCTGAATTTCAGGAACTCTGCTCGAAATTACTGCATGATCCGCAGGCAGTCGGCATCGGTATCCCGGTCAAGATCATATTTCAGAATGTCGCCGGTGCGGCTGTGAATGTCGAGTTCCAGCTCGCGGCCATCTGCCGTGCAGCCCTCGATTTCCCATTCTCCATCATCGAGCTCGATGTCGAGAACGTGAACCATGCCCTTGCTGGTGGCGATCTCGATGGCCCGGTCGCTGCTCAGAAGATCGGTCGCAGCGCCCTGGGCAAGGGCGAACGGGGCAGGGGCGGCCAGGGCAATGGCGATGAGGGCGGCGGAAATGCGTTTCATGGAAGAACTCCTTGCTTGGTTTTGTCGGTTGAACGTCTGGAATGTTTCAAGGTTCCGGGCGGATGTGTAAAAGGGGAGCACTCATCCGCCCGCCTCGTCGCTGAGGCAGGGGGCGGCGCTCAGCAATCATCCTCGTCATCGTCGAGGTCGATCTCGAGGATCGCGCCGGTGACGCCGTGGATATCAATCTCGATTTCGCGGCCCGTGCGGGTGCAGCCTTCCAGCTCCCATTTGCCGTCATCGCGTTCGATCTCCTTGACGCGCACCATACCTTCGGCGCGGGCAATCTTCACGGCGTCGGCGCGCGACGCGGCAAACCCGCGCTCGCCGCCTGCGATCCGGTGATAGCCGTCATCGTCATCGGCAAGGGCCAGCGGGGCGGGCGCGGCCATTACCATCAGGGCGAGGGAAGCGGTCATCAGGGTTTTCATCGGTTTTCAGTCCTTCTTGTTTTGAGATGGCTCTATCGGGGAACTGAGGGTGCTTTTGCCTGGCGGGCCCTGAGCGCGTGCTGACATGTCCTGTCAGGGCGCTGTCAGTTTGGCGAAGGCGCTTGATTGCGGCGCGTCCGCCTGCAACTCAGAGATTTGCATGGAACCTGACCGCCAGTTCAGCCACGATCCGGGCATCCGTATCGGCGACGCGCTTGAAGCTGCCCTGGAGGCGCTTCGCCTTGCCGGCCGGGAGCTTGTCGGAACGCAAACGCAGCCTGAGCGCTGGCGCTGGGTGGCGCTCGGGCTTGTCAGCGCGCTGCAGGCGGCGCTGGTCGCGGCGTTGTCGGCCTATGCCTCCGCCCGACCGGAAGATGTGGCCAACCCGCCTCAGCCGGGGCGGATTGCGCCGGTCGGCCTGCTGCTGCGCCGGGCGCGTTCCTCGGAGTATCTCAACGCGCCCGAGCGGCTGGACCTTACCGGCGCGCAGGTCCGCGCCGTGGAGGATCT
>JBKBRT010000097.1:0-10737 GCA_046291585.1 Hyphomonas sp. | reverse complement strand
GTCGCGCAGCTTGGTGCGGCCGAGCGCGGCGTCGAGATCCTGCTCCCCGGCGCTGGCAAGGCGGCCGAGCAGCACAGGAAGGTGTTCGGGCGCGCGGCGCGCCAGGCCAAGGCGTGCGGCGCGGCCCAGCGAGGGCGCTTCTTCGCCATAGGCGAGCACGGTGCGCACCGGCGCAGCGCCTTCGCTTTCGCAGTCGGGCAGCAGGCCAGCAAGGTCCATGAGCGGCAGGATGGCGACCTGGCAGGTGCGCCGGCCGCCGGCCTTGATGGCCTCCAGGCCGAGAACGCGCGCCTGGGCTGCCGGGAAGGCGGCGCCCGTAGCGGCGGACCGCACAAGCGCCGTCAGCGCTGCGCCCGCTGCAATGCCCATATCCGAGGCATAATCGAGCCCGAGCGACATCACCGCTGCGCCCAGGCCTGCCATCACCAGCACGCCCTCAGACAGCGAGCGGCCAGCTGCGTCAGCCGAAGAGACAAGATAGTCCGCCTCAAGGCCGTTCGGGCCGACGGCAGCGGCGACATCAATGACCCGGCACCGCGTAGCGGCATCCGGCAAAGGCGCGCGGGCGAGGTGGATCTCGGCGCCCTCGTCGAGCAGGGCGTCCAGCGCGGCGCTGAGGGCGCCGTCAAGATGGCCGGTCTCGAACATGCCGGGGCGCGGGGAGGGGGTGCTGACTGCGGCGGCGCGCAGGGCAGACGCGGTTTTCTGGATGCCGCCGGGTTGGCGGAGGGCTTCTTCCAGCACGTCCTGCGGGAGGCCGGCGGCGATGGCCTCGGCAAGCTCGGCATTGCGAGGGGCTTCGCCGAGACGTTCGAGCATTTCAGCGGTTGCGAGCTGGGAAACGCCAAGCAGGTTGGCGGCCGACCAGGCTGATCGCACCTGTTCCAGAGCTGCGGGTGTCAGCGGTTGAAGCGCGCGGCCAGCGCAGCGGGAAATATCCCGCATCCGCACTTCGCGGGAGACAAGACCGTCAGATTCGGCAGCTTCCAGGATTTCCGCATGCGATTTTGCTGCCATCTGTCCCGTGCCTCCTGCCGAATCACTCTGGCTCAGGGTGCCTGCTTGCCTCCGTTGCGGCAACCGCTTTTGCGGCAGTCAGAACAGCCCGTTGGCCGCAATCAAAGGGCCCGCGCGCGCAGGGCGCATTGCCTGCCCTTCATGGATGGATTAATCGCCCATCATCGCCATATTGGCATCGCCATATTGCGGCCATCAAACCCAGTCAGGAAACCCTGAGATGCTGAAGCAGATATTCACCTGGTGGAGCGGAAACACCGTCGGAGCCTCCTTCGACATCAAACGGCGTTCCAACGCTGTTGGCACCGACGAGTATGGCAATCGCTATTTTGAAGAACGAAAGCCGTCCCTGGAAGGCCGCCGCCGCCGGTATGTCATGTATCACGGCCTCGCCGAACCTTCGAAGGTGCCTGCGGACTGGCACGGCTGGCTGCATCACACGCTGGACGCGCCGCCGACCAAGATGCCGCTTGAGCGCCGGGAATGGGAAACCGATCATACACCGAACATGACGGGCACG
Source organism: Hyphomonas sp. (assembly GCA_046291585.1). GTDB lineage: Bacteria > Pseudomonadota > Alphaproteobacteria > Caulobacterales > Hyphomonadaceae > Hyphomonas. The sequence continues at coordinate 9,200 of JBKBRT010000097.1, read as the reverse complement.
CCCTATGCGGTGAAGCCCAAGGGCGCGATGTCTGCCAAAGGCAAGCGCCAGCGCTCAGACTCTGATTATGAGGCGTGGACCCCGGATGCGTGAATCAATCTTCGAAACCCTCGTCGGCGCCCTCGTTATCGGCGTTGCGGGTTTTTTCCTCTGGTTCGCTCTGGCGCGGGGCGGCGACGCCGGAACCCTGAGCGCCAACCAGTATGAAGTGACGGCGCGCTTCAACAGCGTATCGGGGATTTCGCGCGGGTCTGACGTGCGTATTGCCGGCGTAAAGGCCGGGGTGGTGAAGTCGATCGACGGCGATCCGGAGACATTTGAAGCGGTGCTCAAGCTGGCACTCGATTCCAAATGGGCGCTGCCGGACGATACCGATGCCAGGATTTCAACAGATGGCCTTCTGGGCGGCGCCTATATCGCGCTCGAACCCGGCGCAGGGTTTGACAACATCGCGCAGGATGGCACCGGCGAAATTCAGTATACGCGCGGCAGCGTGGACCTGCTGACCCTGTTTGCTTCCTTCGCCTCCGGAAGCGGTGGCAGCAGCAACGAAAGCACCAGCGCCGTCTCGCCGGAAGCTGATGATGACTTTGGTCTTGTGGATGAGCCTGAAGTGCCATCCGATGGAGCCGTTGAATGAAAATCGCTTCGCGCCTTGTTGCCGCTACAGGAGTTGCGGTTGTTGTTGCGCTGACAGCCTCGGCCAGCACGATGGCGCAGAAGAACGAGGCAACCCTGCGCGCGCTCGACAAGATCACGGGGCGCTCGACGGATATTGTCGTGAAGGTGGGCGAGCCGATGGTTTACGGGTCTCTCCGCGTGGAGCTGAAGACCTGCTACCAGGCCCCCCCTGAAGAAGTGCCCGAAAGCGCGGCGTTCCTGCGGATTGCTTCGACCCAGCCTGTAGCCGTCGAGACGATGGAAGCGGCGGTTGCCGCAACCGCTGTGCCACCGTCCGAGGCGGACAATCCAATCCTGTTTTCAGGCTGGATGTATGCTTCTTCGCCGGGCCTCAATGCACTCGAGCATCCGGTCTACGATATCTGGGTGATCCGTTGCACGGCGCCTGAACCGGTAAAACTGCCCGAGCGGGTGACCATTCCGGAGAGTGAAGAGCCGCTATATGAGGATCTGCCTGCGGGCGTGACCGAATCGGTGACACCGCCGGACGAAGAGATCCCCGTCGACTGACCTGGCGCGGGCGCTGCGGCGCCGCCATGAAAATCGGCGTCGACCTTCAGGGCGGCTTTCAGGCGCGCCTTGAACGCGTCGCGGCTGATTTCGACCAATCCGAACTGGGTCAGATGCGGGTTATGGAACTGCGCATCCAGCAGCACATATCCCCGGTCGATCAGGCGCGCGGCCAGATGAACCAGCGCGATCTTTGACGCGTCCGTTGCCCGCGAGAACATGCTCTCGCCAAAAAAAGCGCCGCCGATGGACACCCCGTAGAGCCCGCCCACCAGCTGATCGCCGTCCCAGCACTCGACCGAGTGGGCAGAGCCTTGCCGGTGCAGCGCGCTGTAGAGGTTCACGATGGGAGAGTTGATCCAGGTGTTCGGGCGGTTGTCATGCGGTTCGCCGCAGGCTTCGACGACGCGGGTAAAAGCCGTGTCGAAGCTTACCCGGAACGGGTCCTGACAGACGCGCCGTTTCAGCCGCTTGGGGATATGGAAGGCGTCGAGCGGCAGGATGCCCCGGAAGTCCGGATCGACCAGGAACAGCCGGGGATCGTCCCGCGAATCGGCCATGGGGAATACGCCCCGGCGATAGCAGGCGAGCAGGTCTTCAGGTCCGAAGCGGGCTGACATGGCTGAGAGATATGGGTCGCGCCGCGCAGGCTGTAAACGTGGCGGGTTGGCGGGCGGGCTATTCGCCCGCCGGCAACTTGTTCTCGGCCAGGAATTTCTCGAGCCAGTGGATGTTGTAATCCCCTGCCTGCACGTCATCGTTTTCCACAAGCCGGCGGTGCAGGTCGAGCGTGGTGTGGACGCCGCCCACCACCATCTCCTGCAACGCGCGCTTGAGACGCATCAGGCATTCGCGGCGGGTGCGCCCGTGCACGATGAGCTTGCCGATCAGCGAGTCGTAATGCGGCGGGATGCGGTATCCGGCATACGCAGCGCTGTCGAGGCGCACGTCCGGGCCGCCCGGGGCATGGAACTCGGTGATGAGGCCGGGCGAGGGCACGAAGGTTTCCGGATGCTCGGCATTGATGCGGCACTCGATGGCATGGCCCACGAGCATCACGTCTTCCTGGCGGAAGGAGAGCGCCTTGCCGTCGGCAATGCGGATCTGCTCGCGCACAAGGTCGATGCCGGTGATCATCTCGGTGACCGGATGCTCCACCTGCAGGCGGGTGTTCATTTCGATGAAGTAGAAGCGCCCGTCTTCGTAGAGAAACTCGATTGTGCCGGCGCCGCGATAGCCCAGCTTGGCCATGGCGCGGGAAACGATGCCGCCGATTTCCTCGCGCTGCACCTGGTTCAGGGCGGGCGAGGGGGCTTCTTCGAAGACCTTCTGGTTGCGGCGCTGGAGAGAGCAGTCGCGCTCCCACAGATGGGCGACGTTGCCATGGGTATCGGCGATCACCTGGATCTCGATATGGCGTGGGCCCTGAAGGTATTTCTCGAGATAGACCGCGTCGTCACCGAAAGCGGCTTTCGATTCGGTCTTGGCTGTTTTCACAGCGTTTTCGAGGTCGGCTTCGGTCATCGCGAGCTTCATGCCCCGGCCACCGCCGCCGGCAGAGGCCTTCACGAGCACTGGAAACCCGATCTTTTTGGCGGCTTTCTTGGCTTCGGCGATTGATTCGATGGCGCCTTCGGAGCCGGGCACACAGGGCACGCCCGCCTCGATCATGGCCTGTTTGGCGGCGATCTTGTCGCCCATGACACGGATATGCTCGGCCGTGGGCCCGATAAAGGCGATCCCGTGAGCTTCGACCATCTCGGCGAACTGGGCGTTCTCCGACAGGAAGCCGTAGCCGGGGTGAATCGCGTCCGCGCCGGTGATTTCAGCGGCCGCCAGGATGCGGGATTTCTTCAGATAGCTCTCTGACGACGGGGCGGGGCCAATGCAGACGCTTTCGTCAGCCAGGCGCACTGCCATGGCATCGCGGTCAGCCTCAGAGTGAACGACGACGGTGGAGAGGCCCATTTCCTTGCAGGCGCGGTGGATTCGCAGCGCGATCTCACCACGATTGGCAATCAGGACCTTCTGGATGGGACGCGGAGCCGTCATGCTACTCGATCAGAACCAGCGCTTCGCCGTATTCGACCGGCTGAGCGTTATCGACATAGATTGCCTTCACTGTGCCTGCGCGGTCGGCTTCGACGGGATTGAACGTTTTCATGGCTTCGATGAGCATAAGCGTATCGCCCTTTTTCACCTTGTCGCCGATGTTGATATAGGCCTTGGAGTTTGGATCGGGTGAGAGATAAACCGTTCCAACCATTGGGGATTTTACGGCATTGTCAGAGGCGGCCGCAGCCGCGGCGGGCACAGCTGCCGGGGCGGCCAGAGCGGCCGGAGCCGGCATGGCGGCAGGCGCATGGGCCGGCGCAGCGTGCATGATGGTCGGTGCGGCCGGCTTTGAAACCCGCACGCGCAGGCCTTCATGTTCGACTTCGAGTTCTCCGAGGTCAGCTTCCCGAAGGATGGCTGCAAGTTCCCGGATCAGGCCCGTATCCAGCTTGTTTTTGGCAGTACTCATATTTTAGCTCCTAGCCTCTCCCGATAGCCTCAGGGCCGCGCTCAGCGCGAGTTCATATCCATAGGCACCTAGCCCGGCAATCGTCCCAACTGCAACAGGCGCAACGTAGTTCACATGCCGGAAAGCCTCGCGCGCGGCGGGGTTTGACAGGTGCACTTCAATCAGTGGAATTTTCAATGTTTTCAAGGCGTCATGCAGCGCAATCGACGTATGTGTATAGGCCGCTGCATTGAGAATGAGGGCCCGGCCCTCGCGGGCCGCCTCCTGCACCCAGGACACGAGCTCACCTTCTGAATTCGTCTGACGCGCGACAATAGTCACGTCGCCAGCCAGCGCCCTGAGTCGGACGTGGATATCTTCGAGCGTATCCCGCCCGTAGATTTCCGGCTCGCGCGTACCCAAAAGGTTGAGGTTCGGCCCGCCGAGGACATATACCGGTTTCGACATGCGCCTTCGTTTGCGCTGTAACGGCCAGCGTGGCAAGAGGGCAACAGTCAGGGAATTTTGGTGATGCAGATCACGCTGAACGGAGAGGCGCTCGAGATAGCCCCCGGCACGACGATTGCGCAGCTTGTCCACCGGATAAGTGGTGAGACCGGGCGCGACCCGCGCAGCATTGCGGTGGAGCGAAATCTCGAGATTGTCCCCAAATCCGAGCATGCCATGACGGTGCTCACCGAGGGCGACCGGCTGGAGATCGTGCAGTTCGTGGGTGGGGGATAAGGGGCGGAAAAACTCCAAAAAAACTCCAACGGTTCCTCCAACGAGGGGCCTAATTCCTCCAAAAAAACTCCAACCATGCGCCGCTCCCGCGGCCTCTTTTCCAAGTTTCAGTCAGGAGACACTTCCCGTGCCCGACACCGCCTCCCAGAGCTCCATCATCGACGACCCGCTGGTCATCTCCGGCAAGACTTATGCCTCGCGCCTGATCGTGGGCACCGGCAAATATGCCTCCTATGAGCAGAACGCCGATGCCGCGCGCGCGGCCGGGGCCGAGATCGTCACCGTGGCCCTGCGCCGGGTGAACCTCTCGAACCCCAATGAGCCGCGCCTGACCGATCATGTGAAGCCCGACGAGTTCACCTTCCTGCCCAACACGGCCGGTTGCTACACCGCCGAGGAAGCCGTGCGCACGCTGCGCCTGGCCCGCGAGGCGGGCGGCTGGAACCTTGTGAAGCTGGAAGTGCTGGCCGATCAGAAGACGCTCTATCCGAACATGCCCGAGACGCTGCAGGCGGCTGAGGCGCTGATCAAGGATGGCTTCGAGGTGATGGTCTATTGCTCGGATGATCCGGTCTATGCGCGGCTTCTGGAAGAAGCAGGCTGCGTGGCGATCATGCCGCTGGGGTCGCTGATCGGGTCTGGCCTTGGCATCATGAACCCGGTGAACATCCGCCTGATCATCGAGGCCGCGCGCGTGCCGGTGATCGTGGATGCGGGCGTGGGGACCGCCTCTGATGCCGCCATTGCCATGGAACTGGGATGTGATGGTGTACTGATGAATACCGCCATCGCGCAGGCCAAGGATCCGGTTCGCATGGCACGGGCGATGAAGCATGCGGTGATCGCGGGCCGCGAGGCGTATCTGGCCGGGCGGATGCCGAAGAAGCGCTATGCTGATCCGAGTTCACCGCTGGCGGGGCTGATTTAGCGCCGTATAATGACCAAACCTGACCTCATCATCTTCGACTTTGATGGCACGCTGGCTGACAGTGTGAGCTTTTTCAGGGCGTTGTTGCCGGAGCTGTCGCAGAAGTTCCGGTTTCGCCTGCCCGGCCATGAGGAACAGGAAGCGATGCGGGGCCATCCGCCCCGCGAGGTGATGGCGGCGCTGGGCATTCCGCGCTGGAAGCTGCCGATGATCGCCGTTTACGCCCGCAAGCGCGCCCAGGCGGCCGACGCCTTTCCGCTGTTTGAGGGCACGCTGGAACTGCTGGACGCGCTGATGGCCAAGGGCATTCCCGTGGCGGTGGTTTCCTCCAATGCGGAGGCTGTGGTGCGCCGGGCACTGGGACCAGAGATCAGCGCACGGATTTCTGCCTGGAGCTGCGGCGCAGGCATGTTCGGAAAGGCCAGGCATTTCCGGGATGTGATGAAGCGGCTCAAAGCCGATCCGGCGCGGACCCTCGCGGTGGGCGATGAAATCCGGGACATTGACGCGGCGCGCGCGGTGGGCATCCGCTGCGTGGCGGTCAGCTGGGGCTTTGCACCGATCGAGGCGCTCAAGGCGGCCGGGCCCGATCATGCCTTTGATACAGGGGCTGCCCTGAAGGCCTTTCTCGCCGGTTGATCTGAAATCGGCTGCGCGTGACCGAGTTTGCATAGTCCATGCCCCAACAAGGCTGGACAGGCGGGCAAATTTTTCCGAGGCAAATGTAATATTAGAACAAAGAAGGAGCCCCCCATGAGATCATGGATCACCGCCGCCCTGTCTGCGATGGCGCTGGCATTGCCCGCTGTTGCCGACATTCCCGCCATTGAGTTTGCCCGGGCCGAACGCCCCTCGCAGGGCGCCATCGTGCTGCCCGTCGGCAAGGACGGCGCGCTGGCGGGCCTGTCGCGTGACGCCGACCGTGCCGCCAGAGGCGCGATCGCCGAGGCGATCTCGATGGCAGGGTTCAAGGGCGAAGCCGGCCAGACGCTGACGCTCTATGGGGTGGGCCCCTACAGCGCGGTCCTGCTGGTGGGCGCCGGTGAAGGCCTGAAAAGCGCAACCGACCTGCAGACCTATGGCGCAACGGTTGGCAAAGGCACCTCCGCCTGGAAAGCCAAGGTCAATGTGGTGGTCCCCGATGCTGCGGATGTGGCCCAGGACGCGGCCATTGCCGCGCAGGGCGCAATGCTGGGGGCGTATGATTTCGGCAAATGGCGCGCGGAGCCGGCGCCGGCCGCCGCGCCAACGGTGACGCTGACCTTCCTGGCGCCGGATGCCAACGCCGCCCGCCGGGCCTGGGAGACTGACGCCCGCGCCGTGGCGGAGGGCGTGTATTTTGCGCGCGATCTCATCTCCACGCCGTCCAACATCAAGTCGCCGGCCTGGTTTGCCGATCAGGTGGTTGCGAAATTTCAAGGCGTTCCGAATGTCACGGTGACCGTGCTGGATGAAACGCAGATCCAGGCGCTCGGCATGGGCGCGCTGTATGCCACGGGGCAGGGCTCGGTCCGCCCGCCGCGGCTTGTGGCGGTGGAGTATAACGGCGGCGCGTCAGGCGATGCGCCGATCGCCTTTGTCGGCAAGGGCATCACGTTTGATACCGGCGGCATCTCGATCAAGCCAAGCGCCAACATGTGGCGTATGCGGATGGATATGTCGGGCGCGGCGGCGTCGGCAGGGGCGATCCTGACGCTCGCAAAACGCAATGCGAAGCTCAACGCGGTGGCGGTTCTGCCGCTTGCGGAGAATATGCCCGATGGCAACGCGATGCGCCCGGGCGATGTGCTGACCTCGATGAACGGCAAGACCATCGAGATCATGAGTACGGACGCGGAAGGGCGCCTTGTTCTGGCCGATGGACTCTGGTGGACGCAGGAGCAGTTCAAGCCGAAGATGGCAGTGACGATTGCGACCCTGACTGGCGCCGTGGGCGGAGCGCTCGGGTCTGATTATGCCGGCCTCTTCACCAAAGATGATGCGTTGGCGGACAGGTTCCTGGCCGCTGCCGATGTCTCCGGCGAGGCGTTATGGCGTCTGCCTGTGCACCCCAATTCGCGCAAGGCCATGAACAGCGATGTGGCCGATCTGAAAAATGGCGGTGAAGGCGCGCCGGGCGCCTCCGTCGGCGCGGCGTTTGTCATGGAATGGGCCAAAGACGAGACGCCGTTCGTGCATCTCGATATCGCGTCCATGGCCTGGCAGAACACAGGCAATGCCGTCGACCCCAAAGGCGCTGTAGGCTATGGCGTGCGGCTGTTCGATGAACTGGCGCGCGGCTACGAAGAAAAGTAAGACGTATAAAGAGCAAGACGGAAAACCCCGGTCGCAACTTTGTGCGGCCGGGGTTTTTTGTTCCACGATCCTCAGCCAGAAGCGTTCAGCTTGCCAGCCCCTTCGCGACCCGGCGCATAACGCATGTCGGATAGTTGAGGCCGAGGTTCACCACGCAGGTGCGTTCCAGAATGTCGAGCGTCCGCGCGCACATATCGGGGGTGTAGGTGATCTCACGCTTTGCCCAGGCCCAGGGGTTCATCTTGGGATGAAAGGTGCGTTTGGCGAGAACAGGTTCCCAGTTGGTATAAATGTGTTTGGAATTGTCGCGTAACCGGTTCCAGATACCTCTGCGTTCTTCCAGGGCAATGGCGGCCTCGCGGCTTGGCGCAAGCACAGTCAGGCTGACGGCGCTGCCCGGATCATTGTGCGGGGTGACGCGGAAATTGTTGCTGCCCGCGAGGATCGGCGCCAATGCGGCGCGGCGCCGGCGCTGGCGTTCCAGCATGGGGAGCACCTTGCGCAGCTGCACCTGAGCCATCGCGCTCTGGATCTCGTTGACCTTCATGTTGACGCCGATGAAGGCGGGCTCGTTGTAGCGTTCTTCATGGCCCCGGATCATGGCACCTAGATCGTGATAGGAACGCGCACGGGCAAAATACTGGTCGTCGCTGGTGAGAACTGCCCCGCCTTCGCCGATATTGAGGTTTTTCATCTTGTTGAAGCTCAGGGCGCCCAGATGACCAATGGAGCCCAGCGCCCGTCCTTTGTATGTCACGCCCACCGCCTGGCAGGCATCTTCGATCACGATAAGGTCATGCTTTTTTGCAATCGCCATGATCGCGTCCATGTCGCAGGGCGCGTTGCCCATGTGCACCGGGATGATGGCGCGGGTGTAGGGTGTGATTTTCCGTTCGATGTCTTCAGGGTCGATGGTCAGGGTTTCGTTGATATCCACCAGGATCGGGACCGCGCCCACCATCACAGGGGCTGTTGCGGTGGCCATCCAGGTATAGGCGGGCACGAGGACTTCATCGCCCGGGCCGATGCCCGCTGCGGCGAGGGCAGCGATCAGCGCGCCGGTCCCCGAGGTGACGGCGAGGGCATGCTTTGCGCCGGTCAGCTCGCAGAGCGACTGTTCGAACTCATCGGTAAAGTGTGCCTTTTCGGCATAGCGGGTCAGCTGTCCCTCAGCGATGGCGCGGCCGGCGGCGATCCACTCGCAAAATCCCATGGCAGGCATTGGAACGGCTCCCAGATTGGCTCAGGCCATCTGGAATCAGTCAATATTCGTGCCAGCGGGCATATCCGGTAACGGAAGGTAGACCGGCGGTCAGCTGCGCTCCTTTACCAGGCCGATTTCGCGCAGCCGTTCCATCAGGAAATCCTGCGCCGTGATCGGGGGCTGGGCCTTGCCGCCTTCGGCGAGGCAGCCGGGTAGGGCCTCTATCAGGAAATCCTGATTGAAATGCAGGAAAAAGGGCGTCGAATAGCGCGGAAAGCGGGCCCGTTCCGGGGCGGGGTTCACCACGCGGTGGGTAGTCGAGGGAAGCACGCCCC
>JBKBRT010000096.1:0-11024 GCA_046291585.1 Hyphomonas sp. | reverse complement strand
GAAGACCGGGACCCAGAGCCCCAAAAAAATCTCTCCACGCCGTCATGCCGGAAATCGCGCCGCGATAGCCGCGCCCCCCTCACCCCCAAAACCCACCTCAAGGCTTTCCTCCCCCGCCCGATGCGCTATTCCTTTAGGCACCAGCTGCCGGGGGAGTGTTCATGCGGTTTCTGACTTTGGCATGTCTTGCGGGCCTGATCCTTCTGGGGGCCTGCGCCCAGCAATCTGTCTGGACCCTCCCGGTCCAGCCCGCCACTGCGGCTGATCTCTCCCAGGTCGCCCCCAGCGGCCGGCTTCCCGGCACAGCCCGCCCCAAGGCCTACCGCGTCGCGCTCGATCTGGACCCCCGGGAGACCCATTTTTCCGGCTATGTGGAGATTGATATCGAGCTTCAGGCCGCCGCCAACGGCCTCTGGCTGCACGGCGATGATCTCACCGTCTCCCGCGTCACGGCCACCGCCGGGGGCGAAACGGTCGAGGCCGGCTGGGCGGAAGTCCTCGATACCGGGGTCGTCTGGGTCAGCTTCCCCCGCCGCCTCCAGGCGCGCCGCGTCACCCTCGCCATCGACTACACCGCCGCGTTCGATACGAGCCTCGCGGGCCTCTTCCGCGTCGAATCCCAGGGTAACTGGTATGCCCTGGCCAAATCCGAAAGCATTCAGGCCCGCCGCTTCCTGCCGGGCTTTGACGAGCCCGGCTTCAAGGCCCCCTTCGAGATGACGATCACCGTGCCCGAGGGCATGCACGCCATCGCCAACACGCCGGAAGTCTCCCGCGCTCCGGCTGAAGAAGGCTTCGAGACGATCCGCTTTGCGCCCACCCGCCCGCTCTCCACCTATCTGCTCTCCACCGCTGTGGGCAATTTCGACAAGGTGGAGCGCGCAGCCCTGCCGCCCAATTCGGTGCGCGATTTTGAAGTGCCCCTGACGGGCTATGCCCGCGCCGGGAAGGGGGAGGAACTGGCCTTCGCGCTCGATCTCACGCCGGAGATGATGCGCGTCTTCGAGGAAATGCTGGGCCAGCCATACCCCTATGAAAAGCTCGACATCATCGCCGCCCCGCAATGGCCCTCGGGCGCGACCGAGCTGGCCGCCGCCATCACCTACCGCGAAGGCCGCGTGCTTGTCGGCCCCAATGCCGGCCCCTCGCTGATCCGCAGCGTGAAGGAAATCCACGCGCATGAAATCGCCCATATGTGGTTTGGCAATCTCGTCACTCCGCCCTGGTGGGATGATCTCTGGCTGAAGGAAGCCTTTGCTGTCTGGAGCGAAACGGCTGTTCTCTCGGTGATGGAGCCGGGCAACAATCACGAGCTGGCCGCCGTCCTCGATGGCATCCGCGCGATGGCGCTCGACAGCCTGAAAGGCGCACGCGCCGTCGCCGAGCCGATCGACCGCAATGAAGACGTGCGCAACGCCTATGACGCGATCACCTATTCCAAGGGCCAGTCCGTCATCCGGATGATCGACACCTATTTCGGCCCGGAGGTTCTGCGCCCCGCGCTTGGCCGTTACATCGCCCGCTTCGCCGATGGCGAAGCCGACAGCGCGCGGTTCTACGAAGCCATCGGCAAGGCAAGCGGGGAGCCCAATATCGGCCGCGTCTTCCAGAGCTTTGTGACCCAGCCCGGCGTTCCCGTCATCACGGCCCGGCCTGTCTGCGGTGTGGGCGCTGCCAAGATCGAGTTCAGCCAGGCCCGCTACCGGCCCATCGGCTCGCAGATCGAGGCGGGCTCACAATGGGTCATCCCGGTCTGCGCCTCCTGGCAGGACGGGGCCAATTCCGGTGAAGTCTGCACCCTGCTCGCCGGTCCTCAGCGTACAGTCGATGTCCGCGGCGCGATCTGCCCGGAGGTCATCGTGCCCAATTCGGAAGGTTCCGGCTATTACCGCTTTGATCTGCCGGCGGAGAACTGGCGCGCCCTGACGGACAACTTCGCCGGCCTGGAGCCGCGCGAAGCCCTCGTCACCCTCGACAGCGCCCAGGCCAGCTTCAATGCCGGGAAGATGGCGGGGGAAGACTATCTCCGCCTCCTTGAGGCAAGCCTCTCCCACGACCACGGCACGGTCCTCGTAACCGGGCTCGATGCCTGGGACGCGCTCTTCCTCCAGCTGGGGGACGGGGCAGAGCCCGCCCGGGCCCGCGCCGCCGCCGCGCTCGCGCAGAGAGAAGAGCCGCCCGAGCTGGAAGCCCAGCTTCGCCTGCGCGGCTTCCGCGCCGGTTCGCTGCAGGAGGCCGAGGCCCGCGCCGCGCTAGTGGCCGAGGCCGATGCCTTCCTCGCCGGCACAGGGGAGCTCTCCAGCGACCTCTACACCTACGCGCTTCGGGCCGCTCTGGAGGAAGGCGGAACCGCCCTGTTCGACCGGGTCGTGGAGGCCACCGGCCGGATTGACGACGCGGTCTTCCTCCAGGCCGCCGCCAATGCCCTGGGCGCGACCGCCGATCCGGACGACGCTGCCCGCGCGCTCGATCTCATCTATGAGGGGGGCATCAGCCAGCAGGTCACGCTCTCGCTTGCCACCAGCCTGATGAACAATCCCGATCACCGCGACGCCACCTGGGCCCGTCTCACCGCAGACTTTCCAGGCTTCACGGCCAAAGTCCCCTCCCAGCTGCGGCGCGCCACCCCGCGCCTGGCCCGGGCCTTCTGCGACCCGGCAGTGATCCCCGATCTCGAAGCCCTGTTTGCCGCCGGCAGCCGGGACCTCGCCGGGCATGAACGCGCGCTCGAGGAAACGAAGGAATACCTCGCCCTCTGCGCCGCGCAGCAGACCCATGCGCGCCAGGCGCTCGGCCCCTCGCTGGAGTGACCGGGGCCTGACCTCGGCTTGACCGAAAGTGTCCGAAAGCGTCCCTGATCTGTCCGGTTTTGTCCTTCCCGTGTCCGTTAAGGGACGCGGGAAGGCACCGGTCTGACACAGGATTGACAGGCGTCAGGCGTTCTTGATCGTCAGCCCGCCATCAACGGGAATGTGCACCCCATTGAGAAAGCTCGCCGCCGGAAGCACCAGTGACAGCGTCATGTTGGCCACCTCTTCAGGGATGCCGTAGCGGCGAAGCGGTACGCGACGTTTGGCGTATATTTCCTTGTGTTCATTGGAAATTCCGGCCGTGATCCCGGTAATGATCGGGCCCGGACAGATGCAGTTCACCGTGATGCCTTCGCGTCCCAGATCCACCGCCAGGCCCCGCGTCAGGCCGATCACGCCATGCTTGGCCGCCACATAAGGCGAATTGCCCGGCGTTGCCCCCAATCCTTCGGTGGACGCGATGTTCACAATCCGCCCCCAGCCATTCTTGCGCATATAGGGCAGCGCCGCCCGGATCGCCCGCTGGTGCGAGGTCAGCATCACATTGATCGAGGGGCCCCAGCTATCCTCATAGCTCTCTTCTCCGACTTGGCCGGGGATGGCGAACCCCGCATTGTTGACGAGGATGTCCATGCCGCCAAAATGCGCCGCCGCTTCATCCACCACCCGCTTGATCGCGTCGCCGTCGCCCACGTCCAGCGCCCAGCCTTTCACATGCTCGATGCCGGCCGCCTTGATTTCATTGACGACTTTGTCGACGTTTTCCTGTTTGAGGTCGGTGACGGCCACATTGGCGCCCTCGCGCGCAAAGAGGTGGGCGGTCGCGCGCCCCATACCGCTGGCCGCGCCGGTGATCAGCGCGGTCTTGCCTTTGATACTTCTGGATAATTCCTGATAGGGGGGCTGTTCGCTCATGCCTGTTTCCTCCGTTTTTTGATTGTGCCTGAAAAGTTCAGCACCGGCCGGCCATCCTGGCCGGTCACCAGCCCGCGCACAAAGCTCAGCGAGCCGCCCTTGCGCAGCGTCTCTCCGCGTGCCTCCAGCCGCTCGCCTTCCAGCGCCCCGTCGAGAAATTCTGCTGTAAAAGCAACGGTGACGCCGTAGCTGCCTTCCATGGCCTCATGGCCAATGGCGAACAGGGCAAAGTCAGCGAACGTCATCAGACATCCGCCATGCACCACCCCGCCGGCATTCATATGCTTGCGCGCCACCCGGAAGGCCGCCACCGGCCCGTTCTCATCGACGCGAAAGTAGAATGGCCCGGCCGTCTCATGCTCGAAGGGCTCTTCGGCCCAGGTCGTCCAGCCTGCAAATTCGCCGTCTGCTACAACCGATGTGGACATGGGACGTCTGCCTCTCTTTTGCCTGCGGCAACCATACCCCCACGGCCCCCTTCGACAAGTGTGCCGTTGGGGCATAAAGTGACGCGTGAAAAGAAAAACGGGAGAAGAAACAGATGGCTTTCGACGCCGAAACCCGCGCCGCACTGATTGAACAGGTGCGCCGCTTTGTCACCGAGACCTGCGTGCCCGTAGAGGCCCAGGTCGGTGAGGAAGATGCCGTTCCCCAGCATGTGATCGATGCCATGAAAGAGCTCGGCCTCTTCGGTATCGCGGTGCCGGACGAATATGGCGGCCTCGACCTCGATATGGAAACCGAATGCCTTGTCGCCATGGAGCTGGGCCAGACCTCGCCGGCCTTCCGCTCGGTCGCGGGCACCAATATCGGCATCGGCAGCCAGGCGCTCGTTCTCTTCGGCACCGAGGAACAGAAGCAGAAATGGCTGCCCGGCGTCGCCTCCGGCGACCTGATCGCCTCCTTCGCCCTCACCGAACCCGAAGCCGGCTCCGACGCCGCCGGTCTCAAGACCAAAGCCGTGCGCGACGGCGATCATTACATTCTGAACGGCACCAAGCGCTACATCACCAACGCCAACAAGGCTGACCTCTTCACGGTCATGGCGCGCACCAACCAGGACGAGCCCGGCGCCAAAGGCGTCTCCGCCTTCATCGTCGAGCGCGATACGCCCGGACTGTCCGTCGGCAAGCCCGAGAAGAAGATGGGCCAACAGGGCGCCCATATCTGCGATGTGATTTTCGAGAACGCCCGCGTGCCCGCCGCCAACATGATCGCCAAGGAAGGCGAAGGCTTTAAAGTGGCCATGAGCGTTCTGGACAAAGGCCGCCTCCACATCTCGGCGGTCGCCACCGGCGTGTCCAAACGCCTGATCCGCGAGATGGTGAATTACTCCCTGGAGCGCAAACAGTTCGGCAAGCCGATCTTCGAGCACCAGATGCTCCAGGCCCTGATCGCCGACAGCCAGGCGGAAACCTACGCCGCCGAATGCATGATCCTCGACGCCGCCCGCCGCCGCGACGCCGGCGAGGACATCACCATGCTCGCCTCGTGCACCAAGCTCTTCGCCACTGAGGCGTGCGGCCGCGTGGCTGACCGCGCCGTTCAGATTTTCGGCGGGGCAGGGTATGTCACCGACTATGGCATTGAGCGGTTCTACCGCGATGTGCGCATCTTCCGCCTTTATGAAGGCACCAGCCAGATCCAGCAGATCATCATCGCGCGCGAACTGGCCCGCGCCGCCAAAGCAGGAAAACTCTGATGTTTGAACATGACATGGCAGACCCGGGCGAAGTCGGTATGAATGCCGAGCGTCTCGACGCGATCCCGGCCTTTTTCCAGAAAAACTATCTCGACAGCGGCAAGCTGCCCTGTATGGCCACGCTCATCTCGCGCGGCGGAGAAGTGGCGCATGAAAGCTATATCGGCGCCACCGAAATGGGTGGCAGCCGCCCGATTGGTCCGGAGACGATCTTCCGCATCTATTCGATGACGAAGCCGATCACCACGCTCGCCCTCATGATATTGTTCGAGGAGGGCAAGCTGCGCCTTGAGCATCCCGTCAGCCGTTACATTCCCGAATACAGGGATGTCAAAGTCTGGGCCGGCGGCACCGCCGAGGCACCCAAACTCAAAGATCCTGACCGTGAGATGACGATCCTTGATCTGATCACCCATACGTCCGGCCTCACATACGGATTCCTGTTGCAGGACGAGACCGACGCAATCTACCGGCGCGAAAAGGTTGCCCATCCCAAGCAGACCCTGCAGGAAATGGCCCGGCAGATGGCGGGCC
Source organism: Hyphomonas sp. (assembly GCA_046291585.1). GTDB lineage: Bacteria > Pseudomonadota > Alphaproteobacteria > Caulobacterales > Hyphomonadaceae > Hyphomonas. The sequence goes on along the minus strand of JBKBRT010000096.1, from coordinate 5,063 downwards.
TGCCCCTTGCTTTCTCGCCGGGAACCGAATGGCGCTACAGCCACGCGACTGATGTGCTTGGTGCCATCGTCGAGATTATCACGGGCCAGGAGCTGGACGCCTTCTTCCGCGAGCGGATCTTTGGGCCTCTGGCCATGAACGACACCGATTTCTGGGTGGCCGAAGACAAGATTGACCGGCTGATGGCCTGCTATCAGAAGGACGCCAGGACCGGCGAGACGACACTCGCCGATCCGGCGGGCGCGGCCTCGCGCCTCTATGCCAAGCGCCCGGTGCAACTGAATGCCGGCGGCGGCCTTGCCTCCACCGTACGGGACTATCACCGCTTTGCCCTGATGCTGCTGCGCGGAGGCACACTCGACGGCGCGCGGATCATCAGTCCCAAGACATGGGAATTCATGCGCCAGAACCATCTGCCGGGCGGCCAGAGCATGCGCGGCATGGGCCGCTCTGCCTTCACCGAAGTGATGGCGGAGGGCGTGGGCTTCGGGATCGGCGGGTCGGTCGTCACCAATATCGTTCAGACCGGCCAGCCGGGCAGCGACGGCACCTTCAGCTGGGGCGGCCTTGCGTCCACCTTCTTCTGGATCGACCCGGAAGAAGAGCTGATTGCCGTTCAGGCAACCCAGCTGATGCCGTCTTCGACCTATCCCATGCGGATGCAGCTTCAGCAGCTCGTGTATGCGGCGATCGACTGGTGAGCGAGGAACCGAAGAACCCGATTCGCGAAGCCATCCTTGAGCTGACGAACGCGCGCGGCGTCGGCGGCACGATTGCGCCGGAAGACGCCGCCAAGGTGGTCAGTGCAGAGCGCTGGCAGAAGCTGCTGCCCGATGTGCGCGCCGAAGCGGTGCGTCTTGCCAAGGACGGCGTGATCGCAATTTACCGGAAGGGCAAGCCTGTCGACCCCGAGATGTTCAAGGGCGTCTACCGGCTTGGCCTGCCGGGCAAGGTTGTCGGCGCACCCTCCGGAGACTGACAATGGCGGAGACTGTCACGCCGCGTCCGTCTGCGCGTCTGGTGATCGTCGCGCCGGAAAGGCGCGCGCTACTTTTCCGCTTCTGCTTTCCGGAGCGAACATTCTGGGCAACCCCCGGCGGCGCGCTCGGAGAGGGGGAAGACTGCGCAGCCGCCGCGCGCCGCGAACTGCGCGAGGAAACCGGAATCGAAGCGGAGGTCGAAACAGAATTTTTCCGCCGCGAGACGACTTATCGCGGGCCCGGCGGAACGCTGCTCTATGCTGACGAGCGCTACTTCGCGGTGCGCGCCCCGGCAGCAGAAATTGATACAGGCGCGTGGGAGCCGATAGAGCGGGAAATGATCCTGGAAACGGCCTGGCTCACGCCGGAGAAAATCCGGGCGCTGACTGACCCGGTCTTTCCCGAGAATTTTGCAGAGCTCGTCGAACGTGTTCTGCAGGGAGAGGGATAAAGATGGCGAAGGCCCTCGATCCCTTCCACGAATTTGTGCTCGAGCTGCTCGCGGGCACAGGCCCGATCAGGATCCGGAGGATGTTTGGCGGGGCCGGCGTCTATCAGGACGGGGTGATGTTTGCGCTCCTGGCGGATGACCAGATCTTTGTGAAGGCAGACGATGCGCTGCGCGCGGATCTGTCGGCAGAAGGGGGCGCACCTTTTCTCTATCTTCGCTCAAGCGACGCCCGGCCAATTGATCTGGGCTATGTCAGCCTGCCATCGTCTGCAATGGATGATCCTGAGGAAGCGGTCGCCTGGGCCAGACGCGCGCTGACGGTTGCGCGCGTGGCGAAAGCCAAAAGCCCGCCGAAAAAACGTAAATCCAAATCAGATTGAGTTCACGCGACTGCCGGGCGCGAGGCAGGATCGGTCAGTGAAAAGGCGTAGTCGGACGATCCGTTCTGGCGCAGATGCTGGAGGCGCTGAAAGCCCTCCTCGAGGGTGAATTGCTCGCCGCGCGGCGCCCACCACATAACGAAGCCAGCGCCATCGGTGCGGTCCATCTCTTTGCCGAGGCGGCGCATGCCGGGCGGGTGGGTGCGGCCATTATAGGTGAAGGATTTGAGGTCTTCGAGCGAGCGCCATCCCGCCATCGTCGAGATTTCAGGCGCGCCCCAGTCAGCCGAATAAGGAAAGGCATCATTGTAGGACCGCCAGCTGCCATCGGGGCAACGCAGTCCGTGAGTGTGGAAGTGCAGGCCGTCAAAGTTGTCGGCGTCGGCAAAGATGCGCGGGAGGATCGACAGGAACGTCAACACATACGGATTGTCGAGCGTGAAAGCGCCCAGCGGCCGTACGCAGTTGAAGTGAACCAGTCGAAAATCCATCTATTGCCGTCCCCATAAGGCTCTCTTTTGAAAACCCTATGGCGACAATATTGAATAATCCTTAAGGTGAACCGCGATAATATTGGGCAATCGGAGGTTACTTGCCTTTGAACTCTGCGGGACGCTTCTGAAGGAAGGCGCCAACGCCTTCTTTGAAGTCGTCCGTACGCCCGGCAGTGCGCTGGGCCACGCGCTCGCCGTGCAGGGCGGCGTCAAAATCCGATTCCGTCGCATCCCAGATCAGTTTGCGCGTCAGGGCGAGGGCAACGGTCGGGCCAGCGGCCAGCTTACCGGCAAAGTCGAGCGCGGTCGGCAGGAGGTCCGCATCGTCGACCACGCGGTTGACGAGGCCCCAGGCATGGGCCTGGTCTGCTGAAACCTTTTCGCCCAGGAGTGCCATTTCCATGGCGCGGACGCGTCCGATGGTGCGGGCGAGCAGCCAGGTGGAGCCACCATCGGGCACAAGGCCGATGCGGCGGAAGGCCTGCAGGAAGTAGGCGCCTTTGGACGCGATCACGAGATCGCCCATCAGGCCGAGCGCGCAGCCGACACCGGCGGCCGCGCCGTTGACGGCGGTGATGACCGGATGGGGATGTTCGCGGATGGCGGTGACGAGGGGATTGTAAAACGCGTCAAGCGCCTTGCCGGCATCGGGCTTGGAGCCGGGATAGGCGATTTCCGGGCCAGAGCCCATGCCGCCGAGATTGGCGCCCGAGCAGAAGCCGCGGCCCTTGCCGGTGAAAATCGTGCAGCGCGCTTCATTGGCGGCCACTTCAAAGGCGTGCAGCAGCTCGATGGCGGTATCGACGCCGCAGGCGTTCAGCGTCTTGTCATCGTTGAAGGCGATGATCGCGGTGTCGCCATTGCGCTCATAGGAAATCTTCTCGTACGTCGCCATTGGCGTCTCCCTCATGTGTTTTCAGATCTGACCCTTCCGCTTGTAGAGCGAAGCAGCGCGGGCGGGAACGCCTCACGCCGGGTAAGCGGTTTTCGGGGGCTATTGGGGAAATACTGAACAGGCGCTACAATGTTCACCAACCACAGACGGGATTGGGAGATATCAACACATGGCCCTTGATGGCACGCCGGGCACCGGCATGAACGCACTGCTCGCGAAACAGAAGGCGGCGCATCTGCGCGACGGGATTCCCTCGGTCGAGAAGCGGATCGAATGGCTCGACAAATCCATCGATCTTCTGGTCACGCACGGTGACGCGCTGAACGAGGCGATGCGGGCTGATTTCGGCCACCGCTCGAAGGATCAGTCGAACCTGACGGATATCGCCGGTTCGATCGGCGCTCTCAAGCACGCCAAATCGCACGTGGCCAAATGGGTGAAGCCGGAAAAACGCAAAGTGGAGTTTCCGCTTGGCCTGCTCGGCTCCAAGGCTGAGCTGCAGTTCCAGCCCAAGGGCGTGATCGGCGTCATCAGCCCCTGGAACTTCCCGGTGAACCTGACCTTTACCCCGCTGGCCGGTGTGTTTGCGGCGGGCAATCGCTGCATGATCAAGCCGTCTGAATTCACCGAGGCCACCTCGGAGCTGATGAAAGAGCTGATCGCGAAATACTACTCTCCCGAAGAATGCGTTGTCGTGACCGGCGGGCCCGATATCGGCGCGGAGTTCACCAAGCTTGCCTTCGATCACATCCTCTTCACCGGCGCGACATCGGTCGCCAAGCATGTGATGCGGGCGGCGGCCGACAATCTGGTGCCGCTGACGCTTGAGCTGGGCGGCAAGAGCCCGGTTGTTCTCGGCCGGTCTGCCGACATGCAGAAAGCGGCAAACCGGATCATGGCCGGCAAGACGCTGAATGCCGGGCAGATCTGTCTGGCCCCGGACTATGCGTTTGTGCCCAAAGAAAAGACGCAGGAATTCGTGATGGCCGCCACCCGGGCGGTGGAGACGATGTATGCGGCTGGCCTGAAGGACAATGATGACTACACCTCCGTGGTCAATCAGCGCCATTATGACCGGATCACCGGCTATATCGAGGACGCGCGCGCCAAAGGCGGTCAGGTGATCGAGATCAATCCCAAGGGCGAGAACTTTGCCCAGCAGCCCTATCACAAGATCCCGCCGACCCTGATCATTGATCCGACCGATGACATGACAGTGATGCAGGACGAAATCTTCGGGCCGATCCTGCCGATCAAATCCTATGGCGATGCCAAGGATGCGGTGGCGTATATCAACGCGCATGATCGCCCGCTCGGCCTTTACTATTTCGGCGATGATGAGAGCGAGAAGAGCTTTGTACTGAACAATACCACTTCGGGCGGCGTGACCGTCAATGATGTGGTGTTCCATGTGGCGCAGGAAGATCTGCCCTTCGGCGGCGTTGGCCCTTCGGGCATGGGCTCCTACCATGGCCGCGACGGGTTCCTGGAGTTCAGCCACCGCAAGGCGGTCTATACCCAGACCAAGAATGAAATCCTTGCCATGATGCGCCCTCCTTATGGGGATAAGTATCGCGGCGCGGTCAAAGGCCGTCTCAAGAAATAAGCCCTGCAGGGACGAAATATTCTGATGCGCCGGCGGGGAGACCTGCCGGCGTTTTCATTTGCGGGTGAGGGGGCGGCCGGAACGCGCTCCTTTTTCGGGGCGGCCGGCGGGGTGGTGCTTGCGGAGAGGGGCCCCACTGTGCAACCGGTCACATAGGTAACATTTGAGACCGGGCAGATGGGTGACAGTTTTCAGGGTATGTTCCTTGGCCGGCTGGGTTTGATGCGGTTCATGCGTTTCTTTTGGTCGATGTGTCC
>JBKBRT010000095.1:10178-11034 GCA_046291585.1 Hyphomonas sp. | reverse complement strand
TCGCCCGCGCCCGCACATCCTTCCGGCGAAACCCATCCTCGCGCGCCCAATGATGGATCGTGGACGGCGCAATCTTCAGCCGCCGCGCAATATCCACCAGCCGCTCCCCCCTTTCGGCCCCTTCCCGCGCCAGATGCCGGAGAGAACGGGAGGTCGCCTGCGTGTTCACATGCTTCGTCCGCTTCGGCGGTGAGGGGGGAGAAACATCCGTCATCCGCGCATCATACGCAGGCAAGAAACCCGGTCGGATAAGCCACCCCTTCTCCTCCCCCGTTTACGGGGGAGGTGCCCGAAGGGCGGAGGGGGGAGCCCCACAAAGCAACGGAGAGTCATTCTTTCGTCGTTCGGGAAATCGCAGTGCGATTTCTGATCCAAACGACTCTTTTACCCCTCCCTGCTACCCCTAGCGCCGCAAATCAAAGGAGACCCCCAAGATGTGGATTCACCGCAAGGAACATTTCCGGAATGCCAACTCGACCCCGGAACGCTCCCGCGTGGCGGCCACCATCTATTACCGGGCCGACGCGCGCGACGCCCCGCCCCGCCAGGGCTGGGCCGAGAACTGCCCCGTCTGCGGCGCGCCTATCCGCGTGTCCAAGCCCTCCCATGGCGGCACATTCGTCTCCGAAATCCTCCCCTCGGGTCGCCACATCCCCCACCCCTGCTTCGACCGGATGAAGGGCAAACGCCCAAGCGACGAAACGCTCGACCTCTTCGAATGGCAGCCAAACTAGCGGCAACGCACACCCCACACCTCCCCCGTTCACGGGGGAGGTGGACGCGAAGCGGACGGAGGGGGGAGCCCCAAGCGCCCCCCCCGGTGGGGGGGGGGGGGGGGGGGGCCGGCGGCGGGGGG
>JBKBRT010000095.1:0-10168 GCA_046291585.1 Hyphomonas sp. | reverse complement strand
GCCCCCCGCCCCCCCCCCCGCCCCCCCCCGCCCCAAGCGCCACCCCCGTTAGAGCCCCCCTAGAGCTTCCCCCCCGCCCCTTGGAGTTTCCGTTGGAGTTTTCTCCGCCCGCCTCCGCGCGGGGCTGGATGTGTTGCACGCGGAACACATTGACAGCCTGCGCCGCCCCTGTCATTTCAACACCTGTTGAATATCAACAAGCGTTGAAAAAACAGCTCGATAACGGGCATACGGGAGGACAATATGGCCGTAAAATTCAATCGATTCATGGCATTGGCGATGTGCGCCACGGCGCTGACGCCGGTGGCTGCCTATGCCCAGGGCGAGGCTGAAGAGGCCGCCGCCGCCGACGAACGCCGCTTCGGCGCCATCGTCGTGACCGCCCAGCGCCGCGAGGAAAACCTCCTCGACGTGCCCCTTTCGGTCTCCGCTTTCAGCGGCGACCTGCTCGCGGATCTCGGCATCCAGACCATGGACGAGGTCGCCAAAATCTCGCCCAACGTGACCCTGGAAGTCTCGCGCGGCACGAACAATACCATCTCCGCCTTCATCCGCGGCGTCGGCCAGCAGGACCCGGTGTCGGGCTTTGAGGCGGGCGTGGGGATCTATGTTGATGACGTCTATCTCAACCGGCCGCAGGGTTCGGTGCTGGAGGTCTACGACGTTGAACGGATTGAAGTTCTGCGCGGGCCGCAGGGCACGCTCTATGGCCGCAACACGATCGGCGGCGCGGTGAAATACGTCACCAAGGGTCTCTCGGATGACCCCACTTTCAAGGCGCGCGGCGTGCTCGGCAGCTATGGCCAGAAGGATGTCGTCGTCTCCGGCTCCGCCCCGCTCGCGGATACCTTCCGCATCGGTGGCGGCCTTGGCGTCTTCACCCGCGACGGCTTCGGCGAAAACCTCATCACCGGCGAAGAAAACTACAACAAAGACGTCCTCTCCGCCCGCCTCTCCGCCGAATGGGATGTCACCGACTCCTTCCAGCTGCGCCTGGCCGGCGACTATATGAACGACGAATCCAATGCCCGTCAGGGTCATCGTCTGATCCCGGATCTTTTCCCGCCTTCCACATTTCCCGTGCTCGGAAATGTGTATGACAACCGGGCCGGACTGGATGTGGTGGAGCAGAAGGTCGAAGTCTATGGGGGATCACTCGTTGCCGAATATCAGGTCAACGACACGATCACTTTGAAGAACATCCTGGCCTACCGCGAAGACGAAGGCACGAGCCCGATCGACTTCGACGCCCTCCCCCTCGCCGATGTCGATGTGCCGGGCATTTACACCAATGATCAGTTGTCCAATGAGTTTCAGGTTCTCTACTCCAGCGATCGTCTGAACGGCATTGTGGGCGCCTACTATCTGGACGCCAACTCCTCCACGGTGTTTGACGTGCTGCTCGGCACCACGGGGGCGCTGCTCAATCTGCCGGGCCTGAATGCTCAGACTTTCGGCGAAGTCAGCACGGAAACCTGGTCGGTCTTCGCAGACTTCACCTATGACCTGACCGATCAGTTCGCCGTCTCCCTCGGCGGGCGTTACACCGAAGACAAGCGGGCCTCAATTGTCCTGCGCCGCACTTATATCGGCGGCTTCTCGCCCTTCTTCGGCGGACCGGGTGTGCCGATTGCCACAACGTCCAATTTTGACGGTTCCGCAAAGTTCGACGATTTCAGCCCCCGCGTCTCGCTGACTTACAAGCCGGTCGAAAACCACACTCTGTACACGACCTACTCGCAGGGTTTCAAAGGAGGCTCCTTTGACCCGCGTGGCCAGACCTCTGCCGCGCCCGATCTCAACCGGGACGGCACGGTGTCACCCGAAGAAGTCTTCGCCTTCATGCAATTCGATCCTGAAGAGGTGGACAGCTACGAGATCGGCTGGAAAGCCAGCACCTTCGGAGGCCGCGTGCAGACCAGCCTTGCTGGGTTCTTCATGGAGTATCAGGACGTTCAGATCCCTGGCTCAGTCGGCATCGACACCAATGGCGACGGGGTCAACGACACGTTCACCGGCGTGACGACCAACGCCGCTGCAGCCGACCTCTGGGGTGTCGAATTTGAGGGAACCGCCGTTCTCGGAGAAGAAATCTTCAACGACTCCGACATGTTCTCCTCATCGGTGTCCGTCGGTTACATCAACGCTGAGTTCAATGAGTTCATCGATGCCTTCGGCAATGATGTGGCAGATCAGCGTGTCTTCCAGAACACGCCGGAATGGACCGGCAGCCTGCGCCTGACCTATGATACGCCCTTCCATATCCTTCAGCGGGAAGGCCGCCTGACGCTGAACACGCTTGCTTCCTATCGCAGCAAGTCGAGCCAGTTCGAGGTCCGCAGCCCCCTTGATCAGGAAGCCTACGCTCTGGTTGATCTTGGCCTGCGCTGGAAGCCCGATGACAGTCGGTGGGGCTTCACCTTCACCGGCAAGAACCTGACGGACGAGCGCTACAAGGTCGCCGGATACAACTTCATCAACCCGGTGACCGGCGCGCCGACGCTTGGCCTCGAAGGCGTGCTCAATGCTTACTACGGTGATCCGCGCACCTTCAGCCTGGGCGTGGACTACGAGTTCTAAGGCCCGAACCGTCTCCTCCCAGACTGCGCCTCACGGGGACATGGGGCGCGGTCGCTTCGAGGCCTTACTTCAGGGCGGCACTCTTTCGGGTGCCGTCCTTTTTCTGTGCACGAACCAAGTCGGGAACCTCAGCCGGAAGCGCCTTTCAGGCGGCGCTACTTCGCCGGCGGCTCGGTCAGGGCGGCAGGCGCCGCCCGGCAGGCGGCGTCAAACCCACCCGCAATGAAATGCACCATATGTTCGCAGGCGTCGGCCAGATCGTCCGAAAGGCACACCCCGCCTGAAAGGTGATCTATCCGTCCTGTCTGGGCCAGCGTCAGCGTCAGCGCGCCGGAAAAGCACTGATACCCCCAATAGAGATCTTTCTCATTCATTCCGGGCAGGGAAAGGCGCAGCGCGTCAAGAAACTGACGGATAAGCGGGTCAAAATGCTCCGCCATGAGGCGCCCGCCCCAACCTGGCGAGTTGTTCACATAGGCAACGAGCGCATAGTAATTCTTCCAGCCCTGGTCTTCCAGATGCGGGCCGGTCAGCATTGGCTCGAGATAGGCGCGAATAATGGCTTCGACCGTGGGGGGATGTGGTTTGGCCGCCTCAATGGCCGCTTTCAGAGCCTCTTCCCGCCAGAGGTTCACTATCTGCGCGCGCCGAATGAACACCGCATCGAACAGCTGCTTCTTGGGCCCGAAATAATAATTGGGCAGCGCCAGATCGACACCTGCCCGCTTTGCGATCGCGCGCAGGGTCACGCCATCAAATCCGTGCGCGCTGAACTCCGCTTCGGCCGCATCCAGAATGGCGGTCCGGCGGTCAGCTTTCGGGGGCGGCTTCTTGTTTCGCGCGCTCAGGGCTGCTCCTCCTCGGGCATTGTCCATCCTATGGGTATGGACCAGACAGCGCGCTTGTCAAAGTGGCCCATATCGCTTGCCTTTCTGAAAGGTTTGCGTCTATTTTTCAACATCTGTTGAAAACGGGGCATAAGCCCCCGTCCGGGGAGGCAAACACATGCTGCCAGATGGCACCGACATCCGTTGGACATCGGGGGATGGCCTCACCCTTTATGCAAAGGCCTACGGCCCCGAGGATGCCCGGCTCACCGTCCTGTGCATTCACGGGCTGACGCGCAATCATCAGGATTTCGAGCCGATGATCGCTGCCCTTCCCCGCCAGCATCGCTATATTGCCGTAGATGTGCGCGGGCGTGGCAGATCTGCCTATGATCCGCAGCCTGATAATTACAAACCACCCGTCTATGCCAAAGACATGTTCGCCCTGCTCGACACGCTGGGGGTCAAGCGCGCCGCTCTGATCGGAACGTCAATGGGCGGCCTGATCTCCCTTCTGATGATCCGCGCAGCGCCTGGGCGTGTGGCCGGCATCGTGCTCAATGATGTTGGCCCCGTGGTGGAAAAAGACGGCCTTGCGCGCATCGCGTCCTATGCCGGAAAGGTCGCGCCGGTAACAGACTGGGAAAGCGCCGCCACCGCTGTGAGGACGCTGCAAGGCGTCGCCTTTCCGGATTTCGCGGAAGCCCGCTGGATGGACTTTGCCCGGCGCACCTACAAGCAATTGCCATCCGGAGAGGTGGTTCTGGCCTATGATCCCAATATCGCCCGCTCCCTCGGCAAGGTGAAGCCCGGCCCCATTACCAATTTTATCCTTTGGCGGCTGTTTGGCGCTTCCAGAAAGGCGCCCCTTCTGATCGTCCGTGGGGAGACGTCTGATATCCTGTCTGCCGATACGGCCGCGAAGATGGCCCGGCGACACCCGGACGCGCGGCTCGCCACCGTGCCCCGGCGCGGCCATGCGCCCATTCTCGATGAGCCCGAAGCCATTTCGGCGATTTCAGACTTCCTCGGCCGCCTGGAGACCAAGGCATGACCAGCCCCGCCCTTGCCCCGGCCGCGCCGAAGATTTCAGGCCGCGCCTGGATCCTTGCCGTCCTGACACTGACCTATACGTTCAACCATGTGGACCGGCAGATCCTCGTAATCCTGCTGGAGCCGATCAAGAACGAGTTTGGCCTCCGCGACAGCCAGCTGGGCTGGCTCTCAGGCATTGCCTTTGCCGCCTTCTACGCGACGCTGGGCATTCCGGTCGCGATGTGGGCCGACCGGGGCAACCGCCGCAATATCATCGCCATAGCGCTGGGCCTCTGGTCGGCGATGACGGCGCTTTCCGGTCTGGCTCAGAACTACTGGCATCTTCTGCTCGCCCGGATGGGCGTCGGTGTCGGGGAAGCGGGCGGCACCCCGCCCGCCACCTCGATGATTGCCGATCTCTATCCCCCGCAGGAACGAGCGACAGCGCTGGGTATCTACACCGCCGGCATCGGCCTTGGCATCATGGCGGGCTTTGCGCTGGGTGGATACGTCTACGAACTTTACGGCTGGCGTGTCGCCTTTTTCGTGGCGGGCATTCCCGGGCTGATCCTTGCCCTCGTCGTGCGCTTCGGTATCCGGGAACCCGTCCGCGGCCTCGCTGACCAGCGCCAGGATGACAGCCCGGCGCCCCCGCTGGGCGAAACCCTGAAATTCATCTTCAGCCAGCCCTCTTACCTCTGGCTGCTGGCGGGCTGCCTCCTGATTTGCATTTCCGCAAACGCCTTCCTCGTCTTCACCTCCAGCCATCTTCAGCGCACCTATGGCCTCTCTCCCGGTCAGGTGTCCCTGCCGTTGGGCCTGCTGATCGGCGGGGTCGGCAGCATAGGCGCCATCGTGCTGGGCCGGGTATGCGATACCCTGTCGAAGAAAGACCTGCGCTGGCGCCCGCTGATCATCGCCATCTGCGCGGCGATCGCCCTGCCGTTTGCCTGGATGTTCCTGCGCGCGCCCAGCGTCGAGCTGGCCTATGCCTGGAACATCATTCCGAGCTTCATAGGCCTGATCTATGCCAGCGTTGCCTATACCGCCTCGCAGGAGCTGGTGAAGCTGCGCATGCGCTCCTTCGCGTCGGCGTTCATGCTGTTCTGCCTGACGCTGATCGGCATTGGCTGCGGCCCCTGGATTGCGGGCGAGCTGTCAGACCATTTCGCGCGGCGCGGCGCAGAGCAGCCCCTCGCCCGCGCGCTGGAGCTGATCCTTCTGTTCAACGCCGCCAGCATCGTCTGCCTGCTGATGGCGACGCACAGCTACCGCAAGGATGCGATAAAGGCCGCCCTCTAGCCGGCAAACAGCATCAGGCTTTGAGCTTGTAGCCGTTGCGGAACAACAGCCAGACCCAGATCATTGAGGCAAGCGCCAGAACGCCGGTGAAGATCACCCCCACCAGGACCGACCCGTTCGCCACGCCGAGATGGCCATAGCGATAGCCGTCGATCATGTAGAAGATCGGGTTGAAATGGGCGATGGACTGGAATGGCTCGACCATCACCTTGATGTCGTAGAAGGTGCCCGACAGGAATGTCAGCGGCACGATCACAAAGTTGGTCACCGCCGCCAGATGGTCGAACTTGTCCGCCCAGATGCCGCCATAAGCCCCCAGCGCGCCAAGAATGATTGCCGCTGTCAGCGTAAACCAGAGGATCGGCCAGATATGCGCCACATGCAGGTTGGCGAGGCCCGAGAGCTGGATCGCAATGGCTGAAATCGCCGCCACCACCAGTCCGCGCGTTACCGCCCCGCCCAGGAAAGCGATCGTCAGCTCCAGAGGCGAAAGCGGTGGCATCAGGAAGTCGACATGTGTGGCATTGAACTTTGCCTGCAGGAGGCTGGAGCTGGTATTGGCGAAGGCATTCTGAAGGATCGCCATCATGATCAGGCCGGGCGCCAGGAAGTCGTTATAGTTCATCCCCTCGAAGTCGCCCGTCAGCCGGCCCCGATCTCCAAAGGCCAGCTTGAACACCGTCATGAACAGCAGCGTGGTGACAACCGGCGCAAACACCGTCTGCATCCACACCTTCAGGAACCGCGCGACCTCTCTTTTGTAGAGTGTCCACAGCCCAAGGCCGTTGAAAGCGCCATACTGGCGAAGGCGAGATTGTGCACTGCCGGGAATCGTATCCATGCATCGCAAATAGGCGAAGCAGCGGTGTTGCGCGAGGGGTAGACCCAGACTTTTCCGCGTTCCCGCCCTGTGGAATCCTTAACACAACATCTAGAAACCCTGTGGAATGCGCGGGGCGCATGTTGTGTTTCATTTCGGTCCTGATACGATATCTAGGTGTTCAGGGGGCGGCGCTTACCAGCCGTCACAACATCTAGTGGGTCTGGGCTCGGTGCGCAGCCCAACCTTACGCGGGAGACCTGCAAACCATGTCATGGACCGATGAACGGGTATCAGTGCTCAAGAAGCTGTGGGCCGAAGGCCACTCCGCTTCTCAGATCGCCAAACAATTGGGGGGCGTCACCCGAAACGCCGTGATCGGCAAGGTTCACCGCCTTGGCCTGTCTGGCCGCGCGACCCCGTCGCGGCCTGTGAAACGCCCGCCGCGCCTGGCGCGTCCGAAGCCCCGCTTCATGGGCGAGACCGCAGCGCCCGCCGTTGCTGCGCCCGTTGCGCCTGCAGCGACCGTGCTGCCAGGCCTGACAGATGTTCCCGCCGCCACGCCGGCGCGGACCACCGCCCTTGCCCCGCTGCCTCCTCTGCCGATGGCAGACGGCATCCCGGCGACAATCCTCACCTTGCGGGATTCGATGTGCAAATGGCCCATCGGAGACCCGGCGGACCCCAAATTTGCGTTCTGCGGACGTAAAGCAGACTGTGGTCCCTATTGCGCTGAGCACGCAGCCGTTGCATTCCAGCCTGCAAGGAAGCGTGAAGGCCGCAAGACCGAATACGACTACGTCCGGCGCATTGCAGGCTAACGCCAGCATTCCATCTCGCCAGACGGAAGGAAGCCCCCGGTGCCCCCCGCCCCGGGGGCTTTACCGTTTCAAGACCTAGGTTTCGCGGGCAGCGGGCAGCCAGACCCCAAATGCCGTGCCCTGCCCCATCACGGTTTCAACCGCCAGGCCGCCGCGATGGTGGGCCATGATGTGCTTGACGATGGCAAGACCGAGGCCGGTGCCGGTGATCTTCCCGCCGCGGCTCTGATCGGCCCGGTAAAATCGCTCGCCCAGGCGGGGCAGATGCTCGCGCTCGATGCCGGGGCCCTGATCCTCCACGCGCATCCACACCGTCGGCTCACTTATGGCCATCCGGTTGGATGTCTGCAGCAGGGTCATCCGCTCGCTCTCCGGCCAGCCCTGCGCCGCCTCGCTGCGGGCCATGAACCCGTCGGGCGCCACGCCGCATCGGATCGTAACAGTGTGGCCGCCCTTGGAATATTTGATCGCGTTCGAGACAAGGTTCTCGACAACCTGGATCAGCTCGTCCCGGTTTGCCGTCACCGCCGGCAGGGAGGCTGGCTCTTCGATCACAAGCTCCACCCCCTTTTCGCTCGCCAGAGGCTGCAGCGCGTCCACCGAGTTCAGAACAATATCGCCGAAATGCTCCCGCGCGGTCGGCTGCACATGTTCGGCGCTCTCGATCCGCGACAGCGACAGGAGATCGGCAATCAGACGGCTCATCCGCTCGCTTTCGCCCGCCATGATGCCCAAAAACCGGTCCCAGGAATCCTTGTCCTCGCGCGCTGGCCCGCGCATCGTCTCAATGAAGCCGGAGATCGCGGTCAAAGGCGTGCGCAGCTCATGGCTCGCATTGGCGAGGAAATCGGCGCGGGCGCGGGCTGCGCGCTTCACGGGCGTAAGGTCTTCCAGCATAACCAGCAGGTTGCCGCTGCTGCGGATCGGCCGGATATGCGCTCGCCACTGCTCCTCCGGCCCGATCTCCATTTCGATCTCGGCAGAGCCAAGCCCCGGCATATTGAAACAGGTCTCGATGGCCGCCAGCAGCGCGGGCGTCCGGATAATCACACTCGCGCGCGGCGGCGCGACGCGGCGCTGGCCGAGCCGCAGGAAGGCTGCTGCCGGCTCGTTGAAGGCGGTAATCCGCTGTTGGTCATGGCTGACCTCAAAGGCTGGCGAAGGCAGAGCGCTCAGAAGATCGGCGACGGCAATCCCGTCACTCCCGGAGGTTTCGACGGCTTTGACCGGACCAGCAGGGGCCCGCATACTGGCTGAACCGACATAATAAGCGGCTGCAATTGATCCGATGACGAACATCGCCGTCATCGCTTCGATCAATCCGAGTGAGCTGGTCATGGCAAGAGCCAGCATGACGATCCCGGTCGTCCCGACCAGAACGCCGAAATCCCTCGCCCGGCGTGTCATTGAATGACGGGCCGTCTGTAAACTCTCTGTTTCTTTACCATCGTCCATAATGACAGCCGCCTGTGCCGGAACATTCTTCCGGCTTTCCGTTTAGCGGCTACCGCGCCCTCGGCGTCATGCCAATACCAGCCCGCCAGTCAGCACTGATGCAAAAAGATCAAACCGAGAGCAAAGTTATTGAAATTCGATAATTCCTCATTGACGATCGGCAAGGACAGGCGTATCGCAACCCCCAAGGCAGCCCGGAGCGCCGGATACCGTATGAGAAATTCTATCCTCCTGATGGGCACAGCCATGCTTGCGGCGTGCGCCACCTCTCCCAACGCTGTTGAGCGTCTGGCAACCGACAGGGACGCCCTGTTCGCGGCTGCGCCCGAAGCACCGGCCGAATGGGCGGCGCGCGGCGTCGCCGGCGTCGCGGATACGGGCAACTGGCTCGATCAGTTCAACGATCCCGTCATGAACCAGCTTGTCGCCGAAGCCCTGGCCGCAAATCCGACGCTGGAATCGCGCGCCGCCAGCCTTCGGGCCTCTGCAGCGCTCTCGCGCGGCGCACGCGGACAGCGCTGGCCATCCCTCTCGGCCGCTGCCAGCTTTGGCGGCACGTCCACCGGCGTAAGCCTTCCGGGCGGCGGAGACGACCGCATCAATGGCGAAGTCTATGGGCTGGGCCTCGACGCGAGCTGGGAATTCGACCTCTGGGGCCGGATATCCAACGCCATCGCGCAGTCTGACGCCGACTATGCGGCCACAGCGGCCGACCTTGCGGCGACCGAACTCTCCATCGCGGCGCAGACCGCCTCGGCCTGGATCAGCCTCAATGAAGCGCTGGTACAGGAACGCATTGCGGTTCTGACCTATGAAGCGCGCCTGCGCGTGGTGGACCTGACCGAGCCGCGCGTGCGCGCGGGTATCTATGGTCCGCTGGAGCTGCGCACAGCCCGCAGCGTTCTCGCGCAGGCCGAAGCTGCCATCGCCGCGCGCCGCCAGTTCTCCAATGAGGCCACACGCCGCCTGGAAGTCCTGCTCGGACGGTATCCGTCCGCCGAGCTGACCGCGCCGGCGATCCTGCCCGCACTGCCGCCGATGGACGTGGTCGGCAATCCTGCCCTCCTCCTGTCGCGCCGGCCAGACATCGCCGCCCTGGAGGCACGTGTCGTCAGCGCCGGTCTGCAGGCCGAAGCGGCGCGCCTCGCCCTGTTGCCGAGCCTCAGCCTCACCGGATCGGTGGGCACGAATGAAACCGACATCTCCGACGCGCTCGATCCCTCCAGAATTGCCGCGCGCCTGATCGGCAACCTTACCCAACCTCTCTTCACCGGCGGGCGGCTCGACGCCCAGCGCTTTGCGGCAATCGCCCGCGCGGAAGCGGCCGT
>JBKBRT010000094.1:0-11078 GCA_046291585.1 Hyphomonas sp. | reverse complement strand
TCGTATCGCCAATGCCCGCCCAGAGGAGCGCGCCCATGCCGATGGAGGATTTGACCGTACCGGTACGAAGTCCGCCAGCTTCGGTGATGCCCAGATGCAGCGGCGCATCGGTCGCCTCGGCGAGCGCCTGATAGGCGGCGACGGTAAGGAACATGTCGGAGGCTTTGACCGAGATCTTGTAGTCGTGGAAGCCGAGATCATCGAGAATGCGCGCATGATCGAGGGCGCTTTCCACCATCGCGTCAGGGCATGGCTCGCCATATTTTTCCAGAAGGTGGCGCTCCAGGCTGCCGCCATTGACGCCAATGCGCATCGAGCAGCCATTGGCGCGCGCGGCGGCGACGACTTCCTTCACCCGCGCAGACGAGCCGATATTGCCAGGATTGATCCGCAGGCAGGCCGCGCCCGCATCGGCCGCTTCAATCCCGCGTTTGTAATGGAAGTGAATGTCGGCCACGAGCGGAACCGGGCTCGCCTTGACGATCTCGCGCATCGCTTTGGTCGACTCTTCGGTCGGGCAGGAAACCCGCACGATGTCAGCGCCCGCCTCTGCGCAGCGCAGGATCTGGGCGATCGTGGCGGCGGCGTCCTCGGTCGGCGCGTTGGTCATGGTCTGGACGGCAATCGGCGCGTCGCCACCAATCAACACATTCCCAACCCGGATCTGACGGGACTTGCGGCGCTCGATATTGCGCCAGGGGCGGATTGGGTTGTGGCTCATCAGGCGTCTCGCAATCTGGCCTCACCTGCAGACGCAGAAGGCTTGGAAGCCAGATGTGGCGCGTGTGAGGCGCCCCGTAAAGGCCTCAGCGTGTCTCTGGCTCAGCTTCGGTCGCCGCCACGGCAGGCGGCGGGGTCAGCCGCTCGATGGCGATCGGGAGCTGATCATCGACCGAAATCGAGAAAACCTGCGCCCCTTCCGGGCCCACCGGACCGATCACGACCTCTCCGACACGCCAGATGAAATCGCCGCCATTACGGGTGGACACGGTCCAGCCGGCATTCAGGCGCGGGAAATAGGTTTCCCCTTCGGCGAGCGTGCGGCTGAGGAAAATGGTGCCATCGGCGCCGCGCACTTCCAGCCAGCTCTGACGGACCGCCACGATCTCCAGTGGCAGCTCGACGGGCGCGCGGGCGTCGTCCAGGCGGGCGTCGTCAAACAGGCTGTCGCGCGCGCCGGAAACGGCCACGGGCGCTTCGCTGAGGGGTTCTTCCGCGGTGGTGTTCATCATCACCATCGCCGTCACGCCGGCGGCGATGACCGCAGCCAGAATTGCCGTGACCGCGACGATCAGCGGCCATTTGGTGGATTGTTTCTGGATCTGGCCAATTTTTGGCACCGGCGCGGCCGATTTGACTTCCGCAAGACCGCCGCACTCGCGGGTGTAGCGCTGGACCACTTCCTGTTCGGGCAGGCCGAGATAGCGCGCATAGGTCAGCAGGTAGGCCTTCAGATAGCCCGGCGCGATGGTCTGCACTTCCATCCGCTCGATCCCCATCAGGAAATTCTCGCGGATCCGGGTTTCCTTGGCGATGTCGATCAGGTGCAGGCCGAGCGCCTCGCGGACCCGGCGCAGCACCTGCCCCATGCGCAGCGCTTCGCCCTCATAGGCGGCCGTGCGGAAAATCTCGTCGGCTCGGACACGGCCCTCACGCACTTCCAGCTCTCGCGCGGCGCGCGGCGAGATGGGAGTCACATTCGAACGATCCGTTCCGTTCTCGGTCGCAGAGGCGTCGGACTTCTGTCCGTCATCTGCCGCTTCATGGGTCATGTTGTGTGCCATATTCTACCAGTCACTTCGACCGCTGCCATATGGGTACCAAATTTGGCAAAAAACGGTCCAGGCCAAGACAAAAGTGCCATCATCCCGTCAAATCCGGCTTCAGGCGTCCGGTATTTGGGCCCCATGTTCGATGGCTATCCCTAATACTTGGTTACGGAACGAGCCGTTCGGTTTAGCCAGCGCCGCGTCCAGGCCCTGCCGGAAGCCCGACAGATCAATGGACCGAAGGGCCTGTTTGACCGGGCCGATGGACGAGGCCGACATCGACAGGCTGCTATAGCCAAACGCGGCAAAGCAGAAAGCCGCGAGCGGGGTTGCGGTCGCCTCGCCGCAGACCGAGAGGCGGATCCCGGCCGCCTTGCAAGTCTCTGCCACCATCCGCAGGAAGCGCAGGGCCGACGGGCTGATCAGTGCGTACCGATCTGAGACAGATGGCGTCATCCGGTCGGCGGCAAAGAAGAACTGCAGCAGATCATTGGTGCCGACCGACAGGAAATCGACCTCGCCGGCCAGATCCGACAGCGAAAACGCCAGCGCTGGGGTTTCCAGCATCACGCCGACTTCGAGCTTCGAGGGCGTCTTGCCGGTGCGCTTCAAGGTCCAGCCGATTTCCTCTTCGAGGAGCGCGCGCGCCTCGCGGAACTCTTCGGGCGTTGTCACCATCGGGAACATGACGGTCAGTGGCCCCTCCCCCGCCGCGCGGATAAGCGCGCGCAGCTGGCGGCGGAAGAGGCCTTTATGATCAAGCGCAAACCGGATCGACCGCCAGCCCAGCGCCGGGTTTTCCTCGCGCAGCTGGTTGAGGATCGGCAGCACCTTGTCGCCGCCGAGATCCAGCGTGCGGAAGATCACCGGCCGGCCAGCGGCCAGGTCGAGCACCCGGCGATAGAGCGAGATCTGGTCTTCCAGACGCGGCAGGGTTTCAGAAACCAGGAACTGGAATTCGGTGCGGAATAGGCCGACCCCGTCCGCGCCGGCCTGGTCGAGCATATCGAGGTCAAGGTCGAGGCCCGCGTTCAGCATCAGGGAGATGGTCTCGCCATCCTTTGTCTGCGCCGGAAGGCCCTTGAGGCTGGCATACACCGCCTGGCGCTCAGAGCGCAGGGCGACGCGGGATTTGTAGGCATCATAAACGGCGTCATCGGGCCGGATATGGGCCTGGCCCTGCTCGGCATCGACGATCACATAATCGCCCTGCTCGATCAGGGTGGTCAGCCCCTCAATGCCACCGATGGCGGGAATGCTGAGCGCGCGCGCCACGATGGCGGCATGGGACGAGGCTGCCGCCTCCTCCATCAGGATGCCCTTGAGGCCCATCTTGGCGTATTCCAGAAGCTCTGCCGGGCCGAGGCGGCGGGCAACCAGAACGCTGCTGTCATCGGTGATCTGGGGCTTGCTCTCCTCCCCGCCGAGGATGCGCAGCAGGCGGTTGTCGAGGTCTTCAAGGTCGTGCAGGCGCTCGCGCAGATAGGGATCGCGGGCGGCCTGCATCTTGGCGCGGTGTTCCCGGCGGGCACGGTCAACCGATGCCTCGGCCGAGAGGCCCGACCGCACGCCCTCCTGCAGCTTTTCCGCCCAGGAATTGTCATGCGCGAGCAGCCGGTAGGTCTCCATGACATCCCGCGGGTCGTCGCCCAGGGCGGCCCCGTCGATCATCATCATCCGGTCGATCGAGGCGCGCAGATCCTTGAGGCCCTGCGTCAGGCGGCTGGCTTCCTCTTTCTGGTCTGCGGCGAAGAAACGTGCCGCCGGAACGACGGGATCATGCAGGACCGCGCGGCCATAGCCGAGACCTTCGCAGAAGATGCGGCCCTGCAGGTTTTCGCTGCTCTGACCCCGGAACCGCCTCTCGGGCTGAGGGGTGGACTGGTCCTCCTCGATCCGGTGGACGATCTCGGCCAGCACCATGGCGATGGTCTGGAGGGTCTCAATTTCTTCATCCCGGTAAGTGCGCTCGGTCCGGTTCTGGACGACGAGCACGCCGAGCACGCCGCCCGTGCGCAGGATCGGAACACCGAGGAATGCGTGGAAGGGGTCTTCCCCCGTTTCCGGGCGGTAGGAGAAGGCCGCATGGCGGGGCGCGTCTTCAATGGCGATAGGCTCGGCCGTGCGCGCCACATAGCCGACCAGACCTTCACTGGAACCCATGCGCGTCTTGTTGACGGCCTCTTCCTTGAGGCCCTCGGTGGCGATCAGCAGCAGGGTCTCGTCGGCTTCGCGGTGATAGATGGAGCACACATCGGCCACCATCGTGGAGGCAATCAGCCGGACCACCTGATCCAGACGGGAACGCGGCTCACCTTCCTCCGCCATCACCTGGCGAAGGCTGTTCATCAGAACTCGGGTGGCCGGCAGATTATAAGGCATGCTCTCCCGGTCTACGGTCACCTGTCAGTCTGCGTCCAGCCCGAATGCTGTGTGAAGCGCCCTGACAGCCAGTTCAGTATAGGGCGCGGCGATCAGAACGGAAATCTTGATCTCGGACGTGGCAATCACATCGATGTTGATGCTCTTCTCGGAGAGGGCGGTGAACATCTTTTCAGCGACGCCGGTGTGGCTCTTCATACCGACGCCGATGATCGAAATCTTCGAGACGTCGCGGATCACTTCAATCCGGTCATAGCCGACTTCTGCCTGAAGGGCTTCGAGCGTTTCACGGGCAAACGGGCTGTCCCGGTCGGTGCAGGTGAAGACAAGGTTTGCCTTGGAGGCTTCGCGCGAGGAGGCCTGGACGATCATGTCCACATTGACGCCGGCGCGGGCGAGAGCCGAGAAGATCTTGGCCGAGGTGCCCGGCTTGTCCGGCACGCCATAGAGGGTGACCTTGGCCTCATCCCGGGAATAGGCAACGCCGCTGACGACCTGTTTTTCCACGATCTCTTCCTCTGAACACACGAGGGTGCCGGGGCTCTCCTCGCCGGGTTTCACAAAACTGGACAGTACGCGCACCGGCACGCCATGGTTCATCGCCAGCTCGACCGAGCGCGTCTGAAGCACTTTGGCGCCCAGCGAGGCCATTTCGAGCATTTCCTCATAGGAAATCTTGTCGATGCGGCGGGCCTTGGGAACGATCCGGGGGTCGGTGGTGTAGACCCCGTCCACATCCGTATAGATATCGCAGACCTGCGCGCCCAGGGCGGCGGCAACGGCCACGGCGCTGGTGTCGGACCCACCCCGCCCGAGCGTGGTGACCCGGAAATCGTCGGTCACGCCCTGGAAACCGGCGACAACCGCGATCTCGCCGCTATCAATAGAATCGGGCAGCGAGCTGTCGTCAAAGCCCATGATGCGGGCGCGGCCGTGGCTGTTATCGGTCTTCAGGCGCAGCTGCCAGCCGAGCCAGGAGCGCGCTTTCAGGCCGCGCCGGCGCAGGGCCAGTGCCAGAAGGCCGGCAGTCACCTGCTCGCCCGAGGCGACGACCACGTCATATTCGTCGTCATAGAGGCTGCGCGGGAGGTCCTTGCCGGCTGCCCCGTCTGCCAGGGCGACAAGCTTGTTCGTCTCGCCGGACATCGCCGAGACAATCACGGCCATTTTCTCGCCCTTTGCGGCGCGCGCAGCGACAATCTCTGCTACATTCGCAATCCGGTCGAGATCGCCGACCGATGTGCCGCCGAATTTGAGTACTGTCCGCGCCATTTCGCCCCAAATACCTTCTGGCCCCTTGAGGCCCGCTCATTTATCGGCCCCTCTAGAAGAAAGTTGGGTCGGGATCAAACAGGATTGCTAAACAATGGCGAGAACAATTGACGCGTCTGACACGGCGCCCGTGACGCCGAGCATCGACCCGGCCGAGGTCGCCAAGTTTTCGGCTATGGCGGCCGACTGGTGGAACCCCAACGGCAAGTTCAAGCCGCTCCACCGGTTCAATCCCACACGGCTGAGATTCATTCGCGAGACCGCCGAGCGCCAGTTCGGGCTGAAGCCCGGCATGGTGAAACCGCTGGAAGGTCTGCGCCTGCTTGATATCGGCTGTGGCGGCGGGCTGGTCTCCGAGCCGATGGCGCGTCTGGGGGCGTCGGTCACCGGCGTCGACGCCTCGGAAGCCAACATCAAGACCGCATTGACCCATGCCGCCGAGCAGGGCCTCCCCATCGACTACCGCGCCGGAACGGCCGAGGGCCTGCTGGCGAGCTGGGAACCGGCTTTCGACATCGTGCTCAACATGGAAGTAGTCGAGCACGTGGCAGAGCCGGCCCAGTTCCTGAAGGACACCGCGCAGCTGGTGAAGCCGGGCGGGCTGATGATCGTGGCGACGCTCAACAAGACGGCCAAGGCGCTCGCCACCGCCGTGATCGGGGCTGAATACATTCTGCGCTGGTTGCCGCGCGGCACGCATGACTGGTCGAAATTCCTGGCGCCTGAAGATGTCATCGCGCCGCTGCAAAGCGCCGGGCTGGACACCGATCCCCCGATCGGGGTCGCCTACCACCCGCTGGGAGGGGACTGGAAACTTTCGGCCGATACCAGCGTCAACTATATGGTCGTAGCCCGGAGGCCCGCCGCATGATCGCCCTGCCCTCACCTGCCACCGTTCATGCCTTCTGGTTTGGCGGATCGGCCGCCGCGCCCGACGTGCTCAAGACCCATGCCCCGCTCTGGTTCAATGGCGGGGAAGCCTTCGACCGTATCCTGACGGCGCAGTTCCAGCCGTTGCTGGAGACCCTGTCGGCCGGGCCGCTGGCCCATGACTGGGCCGCGCGCGGACCGCGCCAGCGTCTGGCGGCCATTCTCGTGCTCGACCAGATGAGCCGCAACATCTTCCGGGGCAGCCCGCGCGCCTTTGCGCAGGACATGCTGGCGCTTCATCTGTGCAAGGAAGGCCTGGCCGCCGGCGAGGACCGCAAGCTGGCCGAGACAGAGCGGGTGTTCTTTTACCTGCCGCTGGAACACTCCGAGGCGATGGCCGACCAGGAACAATCGGTGGCGCTGTTCACCGAGCTGGCAGCCGATTCCAGGCCGGAGTTCGGCGAGTTCACGACCACGACGCTCGACTATGCCCGGCAGCATCTCGATGTGATCCGCGACTTCGGCCGCTTCCCGCATCGCAACGATGTGGTGGGCCGGGAGAGCACGGCCGATGAGAAAGACTGGCTCGCCGAGGGCGGCGGCTTCTGACGATCAGACCGCCGGCGGGGTCGCGCTGGCGACCTCGACCCGGCCTTCCAGCTTGCGGGCGGTTTCTTCCTGCACGGCGCGGGTGAGCGGATAGCCGCGCGCCAGGAAGCCGGCGAGCAGATAGAGCAGCCCCGGCAGCAGACCGAAAACGAGCACGAGGCCGAAGGTCGCCGCGTCGGAATTCTCCTGCCCCGGACGGAAGCCGGCGATCCGGCCGACGATGAAATACCCCACCCCGAAAGCGAGGCTGGAGCCGACCTTGTTGAAGCTGGTCAGCAGGGCGTAGAAATTGCCCGCCCGGTTTTCACCGGTCTCGGCCGCCTGCCATTCTACCACATCGGCGGTCATCGCGCGGGCGAGGAAGATCGGCGCGCTGAACGGGATGCCCGCAATCAGCGAGGCGATCAGGAAGGTGGTGAAGTTGCCGTAGGGCGCCAGGGGAATGAAGGCGATGAAGGCGATGCCCGAAAAGGTGGTGGCGGCAAAATAGGCGGTGCGCTTTTCGGTTTTCTTGGCCAGCCACAGCCAGAATGGCAGGGCAATGATGGCCATCACGAAGAACAGCATCAGCGTCAGGCTGGTCTGCGCGTCATTGGCGCCGAAGGCATACTCGGCCACAAACAGGAAGTTGGCGGCCGTCACCGAAATGGCGGTCGACACCAGCAGTTCCATCGACAGGAGCCGCTTGAACATCGGCCCACGGATGGCCTGCAGCAGGGGGCGCAGCTCGAACTTCTCGACCTGTTTGGACTCCCCGCGCAAAGGCGGATCGGGCACGAAGAAGCAGGCCAGCGCGGCAGCAATCGGCAAGGCGATGATCATCACCCAGCCCATGACCGCGACCTGGCCGAACCGGTCTGCCTCCACCCCCAGGGTCGACAGGATCAGCGGGACGGCCAGCAGCAGGAGCATGGCGAAAACCGAAATGATCTCTGGCCAGAGGAACAGCCGCGAGCGGTCGTCATAGTCGTTGGCGATGGCGGGCACCCAGGAGGAGCGCGAGGTCTGCAGCAGCGTGAAGCCGACATAGAACAGCAGCATCCAGCCGATGAAGTAGACCGGCCCCGCCCCGATCGGGGGCATGTAGACAAAGAAGGTGGAGATGCCGAGGATAGGGACGCACAGAATGATCCAGTGGCGCACACGCCCCAGCGGCGTGCGGTAGCGGTCGACCATGTAGCCCATGATCGGATCGGTGAAGATGTCCCAGAAGCGCAGGAGCATGAACAGAAGCCCGGTCAATTCCAGACCGAGGCCCACGCCATTGGGCGCTTCATTGGCATAGAGCGGGGCAAGATAGACGCCAAGCGGGAGGCCAACCCCGGCTATTGGGATGCTGAGCGAGGCAAACGCCAGAACCCGCGGAAACGACAAACGCTTGGATTGGGACATGGCACCCACACTGCCCCGCGCCAAGGTGACGGCCAAGTCATTTTTTAAACGCGCCGCTGCTTGACGCCGCGCCGATGCCACGCAAACTGCAGCGCCAACAACAGGGAAGGAAATCGCAAGGCCATGATCCGCAACATTCTGGTGGGCCTGGGCGCCATCATTGGCATCGTGATTGCCGTCGTTCTGTTTCGCACGGCAAGCTATGGCGCCGACCCTGTGGGCGGCCGGGTCGAGCTGCCCCAGCCGCCGGCGATCTCGTCTGAGCGCGGCGCACAAAATCTTTCCCGCGCCATCCAGTTCCGCACCATCACGGTGGCGCCCGGAGATCCGCGCCCCGGCCAGGAAGGGCCGTGGATCGCGCTGCATCAATGGCTGGAGGAAACCTATCCTACCGCCCATGCTGCGATGCAAAAGGAACTGGTGCCCGGCACCCTCACCCTTCTCTACACCTGGGAGGGAACCGCGCCGGGCCTGAAGCCGATCCTGCTCATGGCGCACCAGGATGTCGTGCCGGTCAATATCGGTACCGAAATCGACTGGACGGGCGCGCCGTTTGAGGGCGAGATCGTTGAGGGCTATGTCTATGGCCGCGGAACGATTGATGACAAAGGCTCGCTCGTCGCGCTGATGGAGGCGGCCGAATCGCTTGCGGCTTCCGGTTTCCGGCCCCAGCGCACCATTTATTTCATGTTCGGCCATGACGAGGAAGTTTCCGGATCGGGCGCGCAGGCAGGCATTGCCCTGCTGCAATCGCGCGGCGTGGAACCGGAAATGGCGCTGGACGAAGGCTTCATGATCGTGGACCCCTCCCCGCTGACCGGCAAGCCGATGGGCTTCATCGGCATCGCGGAAAAGGGCTATCTGACGCTGGAAATCGTCGCGACCGGCGCAGGCGGGCACTCGTCCACGCCGCCGCGCGATTCGGCGGCTGTGCGCCTTGCCCGCGCCGTGATCGCCCTCGACGACAACCAGATGAAAGCCGACTTTTCCAAGCCGCCCGTGTCGGATCTTTTCCGCTCGGCAGCCAATGACATGCCCTTCCTGCAGAAGATGGCGTTTGCCAATCTCTGGCTCTTTGAAGGCATGATCGACAAGCAGATGAGCGGGATTGCGGCGGGCAATGCGATGATCCGCACGACCACGGCGCCGACGATGCTGACAGGGTCAGCCAAGGAAAACGTGCTCGCCCAGCGGGCCAGCGCCATGGTGAACTTCCGTATACACCCCAATGATACCGAAGAAGACATAATCGCCCATGTGCGCGCGGTCACCTCGGGGATCGAAGGCATCGAGATCACCATCGGCCAGCAGGGCATTCGCGGCGAGGGCGCTTCGCCGGTCTCCCCGACCAACAACCTGGCTTATGCCGTGCTGGCGAGTGTCGCCGAAGCCACGGCCGGGGGCGCGCCCGCCGCGCCGGGCCTCGTGCTGGGGGCAACCGATGCGCGCTATGCCAGCGCGATCACGCCCAACGTCTACCGCTTTGCGCCGGCCATCATGTCGCCCGATGATCTGACCGGCTTTCACGGCACGAATGAGCGCCTCTCCGTAGAGAATATGGGGCGGCTGGCGACGGGCTATGCGCAGATCATTCTGGCGATGGACGCAGGGGAGTAAGGGCTCAAATCAAGGTGTCTGCCAGATCACGCGAGGGGAAGCGTGAGGCACCATCAAGCCGTGAGCTCTTCACCCAGCTTCACAATCTCCGTGAGCAGAAGGTCTATATCGGAGAGCTGCGTGCGGTGGTTGGTGAAGTTGATGCGGATGGCGATGCGGCCGTTGAGCTTGGTGGTCGAAGGCGCCGCGATGCCGCTTTCCTGAAGGCGGATGACGATTTCCTCGTTGAGGGCGCCGAGCGCGGCGGCGTCCAGGCCGTCTGCGCGGTAGCGGAAGCAGCAGATGTTGAGCCTGGCGGGGGCGAGGAGGTCAAAGCGCGCGTCTGCGGCCACCCTGGCGGAGAGATAGGCGGCCTGATCGCAATTGCGGGCGATGGCGTCTCCGAGGCGCTGGGTTCCGAAGCCGGCAATCTGGGACCAGACCTTCAGGGCACGGAAACCGCGCGACAGCTCCGGGCCGTATTCAACCGGCCAGGGATTGCCCGCCGCGATGCCGCGATCTGTGCCTTTGAGATAATCCGGGCGATCCGAGAAGGCGTGGCGGTGATGGGCCTCGTTGCGGACGAGCACGCAGCCGGCATCATAGTTCACATGCAGCCATTTATGGAAATCGAAGGCAACCGAATCGGCCTGCTCGATGGCCTTGAACCGCTCGGCATGGGCAGGTGATAGGCGGGCGAGCGCGCCGAAGGCCCCGTCGACATGGAACCAGAGGTCTTCTTCCCGGGCTATGTCGGAAAGCTCCGCCAGCGGATCGGTGGAGCCGGTATTGACGGTGCCGGCCGTGCCGATGACGAGGAAAGGGGTGAGACCTGCTTGGCGGTCTGTCTGGATGGCTTTGCGCAGGGCGGCGGTGTCCATTTCATAGCCATCGTTCACAGGGATACGGCGCAAGGCATCTGTGCCGAGGCCGAGGACATCGAAGGCGCGGGGGTTGCAGGCATGGGCCTCTACCGAGGCATAGCCCACGAGGCGGTCAGCGCAGATGCCTTCCTTCCGGCTACGGAAGTCGAGGCGCGCATCGCGGGCGGCCTTGAGGGCAACGATGGTGGCCAGCGATGTGCCCGAGACGAGGAGGCCGCTGGCGGTTTCGGGGAAGCCGAACATCTCGCGGCACCAGGCGATGACCTGACGCTCGACATAGATGGCGCCGTGATCGCGCCCGCCG
>JBKBRT010000093.1:0-11268 GCA_046291585.1 Hyphomonas sp. | reverse complement strand
TCTACTCCCAGACGCGGGACGACGCGGCGATGGTAACCGCGCGGTTCAATGTGGGCACGGACGCGGACGACGCGATCCTGCGCATCCATGAAAAGATCCGGGCGAACCTCGACAGCATTCCTTATGATGTTCCGATGCCGCTGGTTGTCGGACGCGGCATCAATGACGTTCCGATTGTGACGCTGACCCTCTCGCCCGACGAAATGACAGGCGATGTGTGGAACGATACGGCGCTGCGGATGCTGGCCGACGAGCTGCGCAATGAGCTGACCAAGGTGAAGGACGTTGGCATAACGGATGTCATCGGCGGGCGGGCGCTGGAGCTGCGGATGGAGCCCGATATCCAGGCGCTTTCGGCGCAGGGGGTTTCGTTGCAGACGCTGGTTCAGAGCGTTCAGAATGCCGCCGCTGCCCTGCCCTCCGGCCGCGCCCATCAGGATGGCAGCTCGCTGATCGTGCAAGCGGGTGACCGGATCAATGCCGTACACGAACTGGAACGGCTGCAGATCCGCGGCGCAGGTGGGCGGGTCGTCTATCTGAGCGATGTGGCAAATGTGAAGGTCGCCGGAGCGGAGACCGATGCGCGCGTGTGGACCATGGCGCAGGATGAGGATGGCCGCTTTCGCGCCGCGCCCGCAGTGACGGTATCGGTGGCCAAGCGACCGGGCGCCAATGCTGTGGTCGTGGCCGAAGCGATCCTGCACCGGGTCGACGCGCTCAAAGGTCATCTGATCCCGGAAGGTGTTCATGTGGAAGTGACCCGCGACTATGGGGACACGGCAAACCACAAAGCCAACGAGCTGTTGTTTCACCTCGGGCTGGCGACGATTTCCATTGTGGTGCTGATTGCCTTTGCCATTGGCTGGCGCGAGGCGCTGGTGACGCTGATCGTCATTCCGACAACCATTCTGCTGACGCTGTTTGCGTCACTGATGATGGGCTACACGATCAACCGGGTGAGCCTGTTTGCGCTGATCTTTTCCATCGGCATTCTGGTGGACGACGCCATCGTCATCATCGAGAATATTGCCCGCCACTGGGCGATGAAGGACGGCCGCACCCGCACACAGGCAGCGATTGAAGCCGTTTCCGAAGTGGGCAATCCCACCATCATCGCCACGCTGACCGTGATTGCGGCGCTGTTGCCGATGATGTTCGTGTCCGGAATGATGGGCCCTTATATGGCGCCGATTCCGGCGAATGCCTCGGCGGCGATGCTGTTCTCCTTCTTCGTGGCCGTTGGCATTGCGCCCTGGCTGATGATGAAGATTGCCGGCAGGGCGCCGCTGCACGGCGCCCATGATGGCCAGCACGGCGAGACACGCCTCAGCCGGTTTTACCGCAAGGCTGCCGGGCCGGTTGTGGCATCGAAACGCAATGCGTGGATATTCCTGGGGCTGGTCGGAGTTGCCACGCTTCTCTCGCTGACGCTGTTTGCGACCAAGGCAGTCCCCGTAAAGCTGCTGCCGTTTGACAACAAGTCCGAGATCCAGGTGATCGTCGACCTGCCGGAAGGCGCCACGCTGGAAGATACCGAGCGGGCGCTCTTTGCGCTCGCCGATGCCATCAGGCCGGTGGAGGAGATCACCACGATCCAGGCCTATGCAGGGAGTGCCGCGCCGTTCAATTTCAACGGCCTTGTGCGCCACTATTTCCTGCGGGCGAGCCCGGAGCTGGGCGACCTTCAGGTCAATCTGTCGGCCAAGGAGTACCGCAAGCGGGCAAGCCATGACATTGCCCTTGACCTGCGGGAGCGGCTGCTGGCTGTACCGCTGCCGGAGGGCGCGCGGGTGAAGGTGGTCGAAGTGCCGCCCGGCCCGCCGGTCATGTCCACACTGATGGCGGAGATCTATGGGCCAACGCCCGAGGCGCGCCGCAAGACGGCAGCGATCATCGAGCGCTTCTTCGAGGAGACCGACTTCATCGTGGATGTGGACAACTCCATGGGGGACCGGGCGCCGCGCCTGACCTTCGGGATTGACGAGCCCGCCGCCGCCGATGCCGGGGTGCTGGAACAGGACATCCTTGACGCGATCGGCCTGGCATTTGGCGGCCAGACGGTTGGCGTGAGCCCCCGCGGAGAAGGCCGCGATCCGCTGAATATCCGCGTCTACCTGCCCCGCTCTGAACGGGCGTGGACCCAGGAGATGGCGGCCATTCCCGTGCCGCGCCGTCTGGCCGGAACCGACGCCATGCCGATTGAACTGGGCGCGCTGGTGGATGTGCGGGAAGAGGCAGGATCGCCCACGATCTTCCGGCGGGACGGGCACTTTGCGGATATGGTGATGGCCGAACTGGCCGGACGGTATGAAGCGCCGATCTATGGGATGTTCGAGATTCAGGACAGGGTAAAGGCGTTTGACTGGGCCGCTGAGGGTCTCGAGATGCCGGCGGTGAGCCTTTATGGACAGCCGGCTGACGAAACCGGCACCACCCTGCTGTGGGACGGGGAATGGGAGGTCACGTATGTGACCTTCCGGGACATGGGCATGGCATTCGGGGTGGCGCTCCTGGGGATTTACATCCTGGTGGTGGCCCAGTTTGGCACCTTCCGGGTTCCGCTGATTATCCTCACGCCGGTCCCCCTGACCCTGATCGGCATCATGATCGGCCACTGGCTGTTTGGCGCTGCATTTACAGCCACTTCGATGATCGGCTTCATCGCGCTGGCCGGGATTATCGTCCGGAACTCCATACTTCTGGTCGACTTTATCCGCCACACGACCGACGCCGAGAAGCCGTTGAAAGAGGTGTTGCTGGAGGCCGGGGCGATCCGGTTCAAGCCGATCGTGCTAACCGCGCTGGCGGCGATGATCGGGGCGGCAGTGATCTTGACGGACCCGATTTTTCAGGGGTTGGCGATCTCGCTTCTGTTCGGGCTCGCTTCGTCGACGGCGCTGACCGTATTGGTCATTCCGGCGATTTATATTGCCATTCGCGGGCCAGACTGGCGCCCGGAACGGACAAATTCGGGACAAACCCGGACACTTCCGGACGCTTCAGGACACGAAAATGCCCCTCAGCAAACCTGAACACCGAGACGCGCTGATACTCGTCACCGGCCGCGCTGAGGAAGCAGCCGAAGTGATGAAGGCGATGGCGAGCGAGACGCGCCTGAAGATTCTATGCGCCCTGAGCGCGGGCGAATTGCCGGTGAACAAGCTGGCTGAAATGACCGGGCAGAGCCAGTCGGCAGTTTCCCAGCATCTGGCCAAATTGCGCGCGGCGGGGCTCGTGGCGAGCCGCCGGGAGGGGCAGACGATCCACTATCGATGCCGCGCCGGGATTGCCCAGGAGATCATCGCCACCCTGTGCGGCTTCTACGCCGAACACTGATCCGGCTGGGACCGGCCCCTTGCGCCGGGGGGCAATCGCTTTCACCATCGGGCTTCTGATTCAGATTGCTTCCGATGCCTGACACGCTGGCCCCCAGCCCCTTCTCCATCCCCCTCTTCAAACGCATCTGGGTGGCCAATATTGCCTCGCAGTTTGGCGGGCTGATCCAGAGCGTGGGCGCGGCCTGGCTGATGGTCCAGCTGGGCGGGAGCGAGACCCAGATCGCGCTGGTGCAGGCCTCTGTCACGCTGCCGATCATGATCCTGTCGCTGCTGTCTGGCGCGATTGCCGACAATTATCCCCGGCGCACGGTGATGCTGGTGTCGCAGGTCTACATGTTCCTCGTGTCGGCCATTCTCTGCGTGTTTGCGTTCATGGATGGGCTGAGCCCCTGGCTGCTGCTCACATTCACCTTTCTGCTGGGCTGCGGGACGGCGCTGAACGCGCCTTCCTGGCAGGCGACCGTGGGAGACATCGTGCCGCGCAATACGCTGGCGGCGGCGGTTTCCATGAACAGCCTGGGCTTCAACATTGCGCGCACGGCCGGCCCGGCGCTGGGCGGAGCGATTGTGGCGGCGGCGGGCGCAGCGGCGGCGTTTGCGGTCAATGTGCTGAGTTATCTGGGCATCATCTATGTGCTGCTGGCGTGGAAGCCGGAAAAGCCTTTGAAGCCCGCGCTGAAGGAAGACCTGCGCACCGCTATCGGGGCGGGTGTGCGCTACGCGTCGATGTCCCCGCCGATCCGGCAGGTGATGGGCCGGGCAGCGCTGTTTGGCCTGGCGGCGAGCGCCGCGCTCTCCCTGCTGCCGCTTGTGGCGCAGGACCTGCTGGGCGGCGGTGCGGTGACCTTCGGCATCCTTTCGGGCGCGTTCGGCATCGGCGCGGTCATCGGGGCGCTCTCCAATGCCCGCCTGCGGCGGCGCTTTACCTCCGAGAGCATCCTGCGGATGACGATCTCGATGCTCATTGCCGGGGTGGTGATCGTTGCGATCAGCCGCGCCCTGCCCTTCACGGTGCTGGGGCTGGTGATCTGCGGATCGGGCTGGCTGCTGTCGATGGCGACGATGAATGTGACGGTGCAGATGGCCGCGCCGCGCTGGGTCGTCGGGCGGGCCCTGTCGCTCTATCAGATGGCGGTGTTCGGGGCGATGGCGGTGGGGAGCTGGATCACCGGGCAGCTGGCGGAGAGCTTTGGCGTCACGCCCGCCCTGCTGACGATGGCGGCGCTGCAATCGGTGAGCCTCATTGCCGGCCTCTTCCTGCGCCTGCCGCAGGTGGAGGAGCTGAACCTTGATCTGACAGGCCGCTGGCGCCAGCCCGACATGCAGGTGCCGGTCGAGCCGCGCAGCGGGCCGGTGCATGTCTCGGTTCAGTATCGCATTCTGGAAGCGGATATTCCGCGCTTTCTGGCAGCCATGAATGAGCGGCGGCGTATTCACCTGCGCGACGGGGCGCGGGCCTGGTCGCTGGTGCGCGACCTGGGCGACGCAGAACTCTGGCAGGAGCAGTACAGCTTTGCCCGGTGGCTCGACTATGTGCTGCACAATGAGCGGCGCACCCATGCCGATGATGTGAGCGGCAATATTATCCGCGCCCTGCATCAGGGCAGCTGGCCGCCGGACGTGCGCCGGATGCTGGAGCGGCAGGTGACGAGCGTGAGCTATAATCCCGAGCTTGCCTCACCCACGTCCAGCGATCCGACGCGGCCTTCCTGATATTTGCCCCATCCG
Source organism: Hyphomonas sp. (assembly GCA_046291585.1). Lineage (GTDB taxonomy): Bacteria > Pseudomonadota > Alphaproteobacteria > Caulobacterales > Hyphomonadaceae > Hyphomonas. The sequence continues at coordinate 6,202 of JBKBRT010000093.1, read as the reverse complement.
CGCCCGATATGGGCCAGTTTCCCTTCCGTAGGGTCTGGCCAATGGCGGCGCCGGCATGCTTTGACGGGGCGTCACGAGGCGACCGATGCCTCAGCCAGATGGAGATATGCCCGCATGAAAGCCGTGGTCGCCGAGAGCCTGGACTCCCTTGAAAGCTACACTCTGAAAGAGGTGGACGTTCCGAAAGCCGGGCCAGGCCAGGTGTTGATCCGCGTGATGGCCTGCGGGGTGGGATATGTGGATTCACTGGTGGCGCTGGGGCGGTATCAGGTGAAGCCGCCGGTGCCGCATACGCCGGGTCAGGAAGTGGCCGGAACGGTGGAAGCGGTGGGCGAGGGCGTCAGCCATGTGGCGCCGGGCGACCGGGTGATGACAATGACAGCGAAGGGCTTTGCCCAATACGCCGTGGCCGCCGCGCCGATGGTCGTGAAGCTGCCCGATGCGCTCTCCTTTGCCGAAGGGGCGAGCCTGCCGCTGAACTACATCACCGCGATGCACGCTTTGAAGGATCGTGGCGCAGTGGCCGAAGGCGAGACCGTTCTGGTGTTTGGCGCGGCGGGCGGAGTTGGCTCGGCCGGGGTGCAGGTGGCCAGGGCGCTGGGCGCGCGGGTGATCGCGGCGGCCTCCACCGAGGAGAAGCGCGCCTTCGCGCTGGCACATGGCGCAGACCTCGCAATTGATACGTCCCCGGAGGGGTGGCGCGACCGGCTGAAGGAACTGACCGGCGGCAAGGGACCCAATGTAATCCTTGATCCGGTGTGCGGGCCCCTGTTCGAGCCGGCTTTCCGGTCGCTTGCCTGGCGCGGGCGGCATCTGGTGGTCGGCTTTGTCGGCGGGCCCATCCCCGCCCTGCCCTCCAACCTGACGCTGATGAAAGGCGCCGCTCTGCTGGGCGTGGACGTGCGCCAGTATCTGCAATACGAGACCAAGCGCGCCATTGGCGACCTGCACCAGCTGGCGAGCTGGGCCGGCGAAGGTAAGATCAAGCCGCCGGCCGGCGCCGTCTATGACTTTGAGCAGTTTGGCGAGGCGATGGTATTTGCGCTCTCCGGCAAAGGCACCGGCAAGGTGGTTCTGGAAATTGCCAAACCCTGATACTGGGCAGTGCGCCGTATCAGGAAGGTAAAATCCCTCTTAACACTATCGATCCGATTTCTGACTATTCTGGAAACTGCTGTTCTCCATTTTTGTGTATGGGTATTCGCTAAAGTAGAATAACAGCCAAGGCCCCGAATACATGTATGGAATGGTGCATACCGCAGCACGCAGCATGGTTGTGGAAACCATGGGGGATGCGGCATGGCAGCATATCCTGGAACAGGCCGATATGGACGGCGAATACTTTATCAGTGGCCAGAATTATACCGATGATGTGACCTTTGCCCTGATCGAGGCCGTAACGAGAATTTCCGGCGTGGAGACGGCAGATCTGCTCAGAAGTTTCGGCCGGTATTGGATCGGCTATGCGGCCAACTCTCCCTACGGAACAATGTTTCGCATAGGGGGCGAGGATCTGGACACGTTCCTGAAGAACCTCAACCGGATGCATGCCAGTGTCCACACGACCATGCCGGAATCCCGCATGCCGTCGTTTGAACTGCTCCGGAATGAGAATGGCCGCATGGATGTGCTCTACACATCAGACCGCACCGGTCTCTTTCCCTTTGTTGAGGGATTGCTCAAAGGGCTGATGGATCATTTCCGCGAACCGGGCCATGTCACGCATGCCACGACCGAAGAGGGTGACGTTTTTTCCCTTCATTGCGCAGCAAGGATGCAACATCTGGGGAGCGCGGCCTGATGTCATTCACCCTCAGCGACGAACATTTCCAGCGCCTGTTTCCCGCTTATGTCCGGATCGACATGGCCGGAAACATTGTATCGGTCGGGCCTTCCCTGACCCGCCTGATGGGTGAAAACCTGACCGGTCGGCCATTTTTCGAGACATTTGAGGTGGAAACGCCGCGCCGCGTGACGTCAGCTGACGGACTGACGGATCAGCGCGAAGTTACGCTGATGATCCGTTCCGGGAGCACAGACTTCCGCCTTCGCGGGATCGTGGCGCGCAGCGCTGACAGCATCTGTCTGCTGGTCGGACACGTGCCGGGTCTGAACGCGGACGAAGGCACACTCAAATTGACGATGTGCGATTTTTCGCCGGCTGACGGATCGCTCGACCTTCTGGTTGCCTCGCACCTGCGCAAGGGGCTGCTGCAGGATGCCAAGGCGCTTGTGGAGGAATTGCGGGAGAAATCTGCAGAAGCCGACGAGCTGGCGCATATGGACCCTCTGACATCGGTCACCAACCGGCGCGGCTTTTTCCGCAAGCTGGAAGAGCGCCTCATGATTGCCCGCCGGGATAATACGCCCCTTACGGTCGGCGTGATTGATCTGGATGGGTTCAAGGGGGTGAACGATATTTTCGGCCATGCGGCTGGCGACAAGGTGCTGTTCCAGAGCGGCGCCCGGGTGCGCGCCCTTGCCGGGAGCACCGGCGTGGTCGGGCGACTTGGCGGCGACGAATTTGGCGTGATCCTGCCCGATCTGGGTAACGAAACCGACATCCTGGAATTGGGCCAGCGTATCTGCGACGCGCTGGCAGAGCCGTTTCAGGTGAAAGAAGGCGTCGCGCGGATTGGCGCGTCCATCGGCTTTGCGGCGTTTCCTCAGGCGGGCAACACAGCCGAAACGCTGTTCGAGCGGGCCGACTATGCGCTCTATCATTCCAAGCATCAGGACCCCGGCCGGCCGATGGTGTTCACCAGCCAGCACGAACATCAGATCCGGTATCAATCCGCCATCGAACAGGGTTTGCGGGAATCGGCGGACGATGAATTTCACATTGTCTATCAGCCGATCATCCGGGTGAGCGATGGCAAAGCCACCGGCGTGGAGGCGCTCGCGCGCTGGACCTCGCCGCTGCTGGGGCCGATCCGGCCGGACGTTTTCATTCGCGCCGCCGAGCAGAATGGCGCGGTCTGCAGGCTGACACGTATCCTTCTGCGCAAGGCGCTGGCCGATGCGCGGCTCTGGCCGGACGATCTGCTGCTGTCGTTTAACCTGTCCGCGCTCGATCTGGCTTCGCCGGAAAACGCCGCGCTGCTGCAGGCCATCATCCTGGATTCCGGATTTGCGCCTGAGCGGCTGATGTTTGAGATTACCGAAACGGCGATCATGCAGGACTTCGAGCGCGCGCTGGAATGTCTGGCGATGTTTTCGGCGATGGGGGTCCGCATCGCGCTGGATGATTTCGGAACGGGCTATTCCTCGCTCGGCTATCTCCAGAAGATGCCGATTGACCGGTTGAAGATCGACCGGTCTTTCACGCTGGGTGTCACCACCCGGCGCGGTACCCGCCGGATCATGCACTCGATTGTCAGCCTGTGCAAAAGCCTCGATATCGAATGCGTGGTCGAAGGCGTCTCAAATGCCAAACAGGCTGAGCTGCTGCGCGAAATGGGCGCGCCCTATCTGCAGGGGTTCCACTTTGCCCGCGCGATGACGCAGAGCCAGCTTCTGCGCTACCTTGGGGCGCCCGATGAATCCGGCGACAGCGCCAGCCCGGACGAAGATGTCCGGCGGATGGCCTGAAGCTAGGTCAGCGGCGCCTATTCGGCGGCCACCAGATCGAACTCGGATTTCCATTCGGCCATCAGCTCGCGGTTGTCATGATCCCAGGGGTGGAAGCCGGGCTTGAACCAGGTGATCCAGATTTTCCAGCCGCGCGCAAAGAAGCCGGGCTTTTTCCAGAGGAACGCCTTCACTGCCTTCTGCGCCTCTTTGGGCGAATAGCCGTCTGCCTCCAGCATCCAGCTGGAATAGGTCGCGATATTGCGGGTGAAGTGGTAGCTGATCAGCGCCATGGCGAGGCAGCGGCGCGAATAGCGCTTCCAGGGCGACCAGTGTTTGGTAACTTCCATGAAGACGTCATAGGTGACCGCCTTATGCTCGGTTTCTTCCATCGCATGCCAGCGCCACAGGCGCTCGATGGCCGGATCAGTCTTGCTGAACATATCCTGATGAAGGGCGCGCATGTCCGCCAGCATGGCGGTGAAATGCTCAAGGCAGATCGTGGAGATCAGCATGCGCATCGGGCCGCCGGCGCGTGAGAAGGCGATCCGCTCCCGGATCATACCCTCGATCCGGTCGACGGGGTATTTCTCACGGTTGATGACCTTGTTGAGCATGTGGTGCTCGCGGGAATGAATGGCTTCCTGAGTGATGAAGTCCTTCACGTCCTGGGCGATCTTGCCGCTGACATCATCCTTATAGGCGCGCACGGCGTCGATGAAGAGGCGCTCGCCATCCGGGAAGGTCAGCGAGAGGGTGTTCATCACCGCGGTGGCGACCGGATCGCCGTCCATCCAGTGGCCCTGCTGGGCGGCGGAGACATCAAAGCGAATATCGCGCGGAATGATCGTTACATCTTCAGGTGAGTGTTTCATGGCCATCTCGCAATTCCAGCTTACAAGGAGGAAGCAGAGCCCTTAAAGGGCGTTGATGGATTGATATATAACCACTACTGACAAAATTGTCGATAGAGAAAATCAAGATGACGAGAATTCGCCGGTCCCCCGAGGCTGCCCGGGAAAACATTCTGATTGCGGCTGAAAGCCTGCTTGTGCAGCAGGGGCCCCAGTCGCTGCGGCTGGCAGACGTGGCAAAGGCGGCGGGCGTAGCGAATGCGACGGTGCTGCATCATTTCGGCACCATCGACGGCGTTCAGACGGCGCTGATGGAAAAGATGATCGGAGAGCTTGTCACCGGCCTTCTGGAGATGGATCTGCCCGCTGACCCGAAACAGGCGCGCGCCATCGCGCTGACCCGCCTGTTTGATGCGTTCGAGAACAGGAGCGCGGCCCGGCTTGCCGCCTGGCTGGAGCTGACCGACGAATCCCGCCGGCTGCGGACGGTGCGCGAAGCGGTGCAGACGATTATCCGCCAGAAGATCAATCAGGCCGATATGTCCGAAGAGCAGCTGGAGGATTCAATCCTCATCAGCGTGATACTCGCCGTCGGGGTTGGCCTCTTCGGGCCGACGCTGGGAGAGCTGCTCGGGAAACCGCCAGAGCGGGCACGCCAGATTGCCGTGAAGCTGCTGGAAGCTGATTTCAGCAAAGGCTGAGCGCCCGATTGCCCCAAAGGGCAACCGGGCTGTTCAGGGATGGGGCTAGTGCGTTTTGCGGCCGCTGGTCGGGATGTCCTTGAAGGCCACGTTCTTGTCGACGCGGATATCACCCGGCAGGCCGAGGACGCGTTCCCCGATGATGTTGCGCAGGATTTCGTCCGAGCCGCCTTCGATGCGCGTGGCGGGCGAGCGCATCAACATGGCCTGGAAGCGGCCCTGCTGGGGGCTGTCCTCATTCCAGAGAACCCCGGACTCGCCCTGAATATCCAGCGCGAACATCGAGAGTTCCTGCATGGTGGCGCCTGCGACGAGCTTGCCGATGGAGTTTTCAGGGCCGGGCGTTTCCCCCTTGGACAGGGCGGAGATGGCGCGCATGCCGGTATATTTGAGGCCACTCTGCTTGACCGCGAACTGGGCGAGCTTGGAGCGTACGCTGGAATCGGCAACGGCCGGCTCGCCGTCGATTTCAGCGTCCATGCAGAAGCGGAAAAGTTCAGGAAAGCCGGTGGACATGCCCGACCCGATCGAGAGACGCTCGTTCATCAGGGTCGTGAGGGAGACTTCCCAGCCCTGTCCCACTTCACCGAGACGCTGGGAATCGGGGATGCGGACATCCGTGAAATAGACTTCGTTGAAGCTTGACTGGCCGTTGGCCTGCTTGATCGGGCGGACTTCCACACCGGGGCTCTTCATGTCGAGGAAGAACATGGTGAGGCCCTTGTGCTTGGGCACATCGGGATTGGTGCGCGTGATCAGGAGGCCCCAATCGGAATATTGCGCGCCGCTGGTCCAGATTTTCTGACCATTGATGATCCAGTCACCCGAACCATCCTCCGCCTTGACGGCGCGCGTGCGCAGACCGGCAAGGTCTGAGCCGCTGGCAGGCTCGGAAAAGAGCTGGCACCAGACGGTTTCGCCGCTGGCCAGCGGGGGCAGCAGTTCGCGCTTATGTTCTTCGCTTGCCCAGGACATGACGGTGGGGCCGCACATGCCGTGACCGATGGTGAACACGCCGCCCAGCGCCGCATACGGACCTTCTTCCTGGCCCCAGATCACCCGTTCGATCGGGGTACG
>JBKBRT010000092.1:0-11334 GCA_046291585.1 Hyphomonas sp. | reverse complement strand
CCGATATTCAGGCCGAAGCGATCCTGAACCTCCGCCTGCGCGCCTTGCGCAAGCTGGAAGAAATGGAAATCCAGGGCGAGCATACCAAACTCACCGAAGAGCGCGACGAACTCGTCCAGCTCATCGGCTCGGTCCGCCGCCAGTGGACGCGCGTTTCGAAAGAACTCAAAGCCGCCCGCGACGAGTTTGATCCGTCCACCGCCCTCGGCCGCCGCCGCGCGACCTTTGAGCAGGCGCCCACAGTTGACCTCGCCGCTGCGCTCGAAGCCACCCGCCCGAAGGAGCCGGTCACGGTCGTCCTCTCTGCCCAGGGCTGGATTCGCGGCATGAAAGGCCATGGCCTTGATCCTGATACGATCAAGTTCAAGGAAGGCGACGGGCCCAGCTTCACCGAAGAAGTGATGACCACAGACAAACTCGTCTTCATGTCGTCGGATGGGCGCGCTTTCATGCTGGCGGCTGACAAGCTGCCCGGCGGGCGCGGCCATGGCGAGCCGATCCGCATTTCGATCGAGCTTGAAGACAATGTCGCCATCGTCAACATGTTCAAGTTTGAGCCCGAGCGCAAACGCGTGATGGCTTCCTCCAGCGGCTATGGCTTCGTTATTCCGGAGGCGGAGCTTGAATCAAACCGCAAGGCGGGCAAGCAGATCGTCAATACCGGCGGGGGCCATCTCAATGTCTGCGTGCCGGTGCTGGGTGATATGATCGCCGTCGTCGGCACCAACCGCAAGATGCTGATCTTCCCGCTGAAGGATCTGCCCGAAATGCCGCGCGGCAAGGGCAACAAGCTCCAGTCCTACAGCGGCGGGGCAGAACTCGCTGACCTCATCACCTTCGACAAGCGCGACGGCCTGGTCGTCGTCACCGGCGGACGCCACCGCGCCTTCGAAGAATGGAAAGACTGGAAAGGCCAACGCGCCCAGGCCGGCAAAGTTGTCCCCAAAGGCTTCCCGCGCACAGGCACGTTCAGCGGGTAATTCTGGCGCTTGCTATTCTGCTGAGGGCAACTCCACCCCAACCCTCCCCAAGCGCCACAGGTCCCCTCCCTATGACGATGGGGAGGGATAGGGTGGGGCACCTCTCCGTAAAATCAAAGCCTATCCAACAATTTGCGCCCCCTCCACCAACAAAATCCCCATCCCAATCAACCCCTTACAAAATATCCCCCAAAACCTTCTCCACCCCCACCCAAACCGGGCGTATCCTCCGCCCCATGATTAACCTCGCCGCCCTCCACCGCGTCCGCAAACACCCCGCCTTCGCGGAGTATTTCGACGCTGTGCTGCCGATCTTCTGGCCGGTGGTGTTCTGGTATCTCCTGCGCGTCGCCGATCAGATGGACGCGCACGGAAATTGCGATGTGCTGGTCCAGGTCCACTGGTGGGGCGGTATCGACATCACCTACTATGGCGATCCCGCGCCCAGCCCCTCCGCCTACAGACCACTTATCCCCACGCGCAAAGCCTGGGATGATCCAGCTTGGGAAACCGCCATTCCGGCAGGGCTTTGCATCGAGCCACGTGCGGTTGTCTCCCCCTGCTTCAGCGGGGGAAGTGGCAGGCCGCGCAGCGGACTGATGAAGGGGGCCTACGCCCTCACAGCACAAGCCGACACGTCCTAGCTTTAACCTGACCCCGAACTCAGCCCAACACACCGGCCAGCCCCCGCTGCGTCCGGTCGCAAATGCTGCGGGCTGCGTAATGCCCGCCTAAAGCCGCTCCATCACCGCGCGCATCAACGGCCCGATATCCGTATTGAGCACAAGGTCCGCATACGGATCCTGCTCTGTTGCCTCGCGGTTTACAATGGCGAGGTCTGATCCCGCCTTCTTGGCCACCAGAGGCAGGCTTGCGGCCGGATACACCACCAGCGATGAGCCGAGCACCAGGAACAGGTCTGCCAGCAGCGCCTCTTCGGTCGCCCGCGCCATTTCGTCTTCGGGCATCGCCTGGCCGAAGGAAATCGTCGCCGTCTTCACCAGGCCGGTGCAGAACATGCAGGTTATGTCCTCATCGGCTTCCCAGCGATGGCGCAGCGCTTCGAGTTCATAGCGCTTCCCGCATTGCAGGCAGCGGGCATAGCTCGCATTGCCGTGTACCTCGATCACCTTATTGCCCGGCACGCCGGAATCCTGGTGAAGGTTATCCACGTTCTGCGTGATCACGCTTGTCACTTTGCCGGCCTCCACCAGCTGCGCGACGGCAAAATGCCCGGCATTCGGCGAGGCCCCGGTCCAGCCGGCGGTGCGGTTGAACACGCGCGTCCAGGCTTCCCGGCGCGCATCGCGCGAGGCCACGAAATCCTGGAACATGATCGGCTTCATCTTGCTCCACACGCCGCCGGGCGAGCGAAAGTCGGGAATACCGCTTTCGGTCGAAATGCCCGCGCCGGTAAACACCACCACGCGGTGAGCGTTGCGGATCAGCTGGGCCAGGTCGTTTGCATCAGTCTCTGTCATGTCCCAATGCTATACAGGTTTGGTGGCGCCTTCCAGCTGTACATGCCGTCGCGCCGGGGCCAATCCCGCAGCTGTCGCGGACTAAACCACCGTTCCAAACGCCGCGCCGATCAGCCCGGTCACAACCATCGCTGCCGCCCCCCAGAAAACAACGCGGATCACCGCCCGGGTCTTGCCCGCGCCCCCTGCGCTGGCTGACAGCCAGCCCAAAAGCGCCAGGCTCAGAAGCGATACCCCCGCAACCACCGGTGTTAATAGGTCAGTCGGCGACATTGCCGCCGCGATCAGCGGCAAGGCCGCGCCGATGGAAAAGCTGGCGGCAGAACTTGCGGCCGCCTGGATCGGCCGTGCGGCGACCGTCTCGTGCAGGCCCAGCTCATCGCGGGCATGGGCGCCCAGAGCATCCTTGCGCGACAATTGCGCGGCCACCGCCCGGGCTGTCTCAGGTTCCACGCCCCGGGCGACATAGATGAGGGCGAGTTCTTCCAGCTCTTCTTCCGGAAATTTCTGCAGGGCTTTGCGCTCTGTTTCCAGGTCGGCTTTTTCGGTGTCAGATTGCGAGCTGACGGAGACATACTCCCCCGCCGCCATCGACATGGCCCCGGCCACGAGACCTGCCATGCCCGCCACCAGGATTTCACTCGACGCAGCGGCTGCCGCCGCAACCCCGATCACAAGGCTGGCAGTGGAAACGATGCCGTCATTGGCGCCCAGAACGGTCGCCCGCAGCCAGCCGACGCGGTGCATGAAATGGTGCTCTTTAGGCAGGTAGGGGTCAGGCATCGGGTAATCCTGCGGGAACTGGAGGCTATCTTCCTGAAAAATCAAGGCAGACCGGGCGGCCGTGGGGGGACGCAAGCCTGCCCTTGCGCCAAGGGACACACACCGTTACCCCTTACCGCTGATTCATAGCAATAAGGGGACACCCTATGAATACTGTTCTGATCGTGATTGCCGCCATCGTCGCGGTCATCGGCATCGTCATCCTGATCTATAACGGCCTCGTCATGAAGCGCCAGCGGGTCAACCAGGCCTTTGCGGATGTGGATGTCCAGCTGAAGCAACGCCAGAACCTCATCCCGAACCTCGTCGAGACCGTCAAAGGCTATGCCGCCCATGAGCAGGCCACCTTCCAGCAGGTGATCGCCGCCCGCAACGCGGCCCAGGCTGCCTCCACCGCCGGTGAGATGGCAAAGGCAGAAGGCGTCCTCAGCCAGGCGCTCGGCAAGCTCTTCGCCCTCGCCGAGGCCTATCCCGACCTCAAGGCCAACACCAACTTCCTGCAGCTCCAGCAGCAGCTCTCCTCGATCGAGGACAAGCTCGCCGCCGCCCGCCGGTTCTACAACTCGGCCGTTCAGGATTATAACACCGCGCGCGAACAGTTCCCCGGATCGATCATCGCTGGCAGCTTCAACTTCGAGCCGCGCGAATTTTTCGATGTCGGCGTCGAGGGCCGCTCGGCGATGGACGAGCCGCCGAAAGTTGCCTTCTGAGGCACGCATGACGCGCCAGTGGTTTCTTCCTCTTGCGGCGGGCTTCTGGCTCGCCGCATGCGCATCAGGCACCAGCGCGCCCAAAATGCGGTGGAGCGCGTCGAGCTGGAACGGGCTTGCCGCCCAGACGATCGGCACGGACAATTACAGCTTCTTTGCCGCCCCGCTGGACGGGGAAGGCTTCAAGCTGAAACTCACCCTTCTGACCGATGGCGCATTCCGGATTCAGGAGGCGGGCGAGAACACGCTGCCTGAAGAGTTGAAGGCCGCTGCCCAGCAGGCTGCGCCCGAAGGCTGCCGGCTCGCCACGCTCGTACTGGCACCCGATGGCAGCGCCGAAGCGGCCTATGATTGCCAAACTTAAATGTTAGCGGGCATGGACAGCGTCCCGCCCACACGCTCAGAATGCGGAATATTTCAATAGGGGTGCCCGTCATGCGCTATCTGGTCATTGCCGTGTCAGCGTTGCTGGCGGCCTGCTCGCCCAGCGCGCCGGTCGAGGAAGGCGAAACCCTTCAGGCGGAGCTGACGTCCCCCGTCGAGACGTTTGAAGAGGCCACAAGCGACGCCGCGCCCGTCGTTGATCCCACCGCGCTGGACCTTTCCCGCATTGCGCTCGCCATGCGCATTCCCGCCGCCTTCGAGGCGCGAGAGGACGGCGCCTATCTGCAGATCAACGTCACCAATCCGCGCCTGGGCATCAACCTCTCCGAAGAGTTCCCGCTTGTGCAGACAGGCGAAGTGACAAGCCCGTTCCTGGCTGCCGAAGCCCGCGAGGGCTACCGGATCTGGACTTATGGCACCCGGTCCGAGGATGGCCCCCTGCTGCAGGCGATCAGCGGCGAGCTGGCCCGGCTGAAACGCGAAGCCCCCGGCGAGAATGAGCTGAGCTTTGGCGCCATCGCGCCGGGCTGCTGGAATGAAGCCACGCAAACCCCGGACAGCCTGCGGCGCACCCTCTATATCCGCGTCACTCCGGAGGCGGACTTTGAGCTCTTCGTGCCCGAACAGGAAATCACCCAAGGCGACATCGCCGGTATGGAAAGCTTCTGGGCCGCCTGCGGATCGTAAGCCGTCTCAGCGCACCGGCTGCGCCTTGAACCAGGGCTCCAGCCGGCTGAGCGCTTCCTCGATTTCCACTGTAGAAAGCGCAAACGAAAAGCGCATAAAGCGCTCGCCGTCCACAGGGTCAAAGTCGACCCCCGGGGCGGTCGCCACGCCCGTCTCCTCCAGCAGCTTCAGGCAGAAGCCGAGACTGTCATCGGTAAAGCGCGAAACATCCGCATAGATATAAAACGCCCCGTCCGGCGGCGCGATCTTTTCTAGGCCGAGGCGGGGCAGGGCGTCGAGCAACAGCGCCCGGTTGCGGCGATAGACATCGAGGTGCCCCTCCAGCTCCTCCCGGCTGTCCATCGCCACCAGGCCCGCATGCTGTGCCAGCGAAGGCGCCGTCAGGAAAAGGTTGCCGATATACGCCCCCGTCCGCGCCGCGCCGTCCTCCGGCGAGACCAGCCAGCCCAGCCGCCAGCCTGCCATCGAGAAGTATTTGGAGAAGCTGTTGACGATATAGGCGCCCGGCGCAAACTCTAGCATCGAATGGATCTTCGGCCCATAGGACAGCCCGTGATAGATCTCGTCGGAGATGATCTGTATGCCGCGCCGCTGACACACCTCGGCAATTGCCGCGAGTTCATCTGCCGCGATGATCGTGCCGGTCGGGTTGGCCGGGCTGGCGATGATCACACCCCTCGGCGCCGGCTCCAGAGCCTCCAGCGCGGCGGCTGAAAGCTGAAACCGCTCCTGCGCCCCGCAGGCAATTTCCACCGGCTCCATGTTCAGCGCCCGCACCGTATTGCGATAGGCCACATAGCCCGGCCGCGCGATGGCGATCCGGTCGCCGGGATTGAACGCGGTCGCCAGCGCCAGCACCAGCGCCGGCGAAGCCCCGCACGTAATCACCAGCCGCCGGGGCGAGAGGCGCACGCCATAGCTCTCCTGATAATGCCGGCAGATGCGCTCTTTCAGCGGCAGGCTTTCCCAATAGCCCATCGCCTCGCTGTCGAGCACGCCATGGGCCGCTGCAATCGCCGCCTTGGGCGCGCCGGTGGAAGGCTGGCCGAACTCCATATGCAGCACGCGCTGCCCGGCGGCTTTCAGCTCATGCGCGCGGCGGCTGATCGAGATCGCCTGGAAGGGCGCAATATCCTGTCCCATCGGGAATGCCTGCCTTTTTGATTATTTCGCCGCCAGCGCGGGCAGCCATGTGGCCAGCCCCGGCAGGGTTGCCACCAGAGCAATTAGCAGAAGCTGCAATCCGATAAAGGGCAGGGCGCCGCGCCATATTTGCATCGTGGAGACTTCCGGCGGCGCCGCCCCGCGCAGATAGAACAGCGCAAAGCCAAAGGGCGGCGTCAGGAAGCTCGTCTGCAGGTTGATCGCCATCAGGATACCCAGCCACACCGGATCAAAGCCCAGCATGATCAGCGGCGGCGCCACCAGCGGCACGACCACGAACACGATCTCGATAAAGTCGAGGAAAAAGCCGAGCACGAACATCACGAGCATCGCAATGCCCAGCGCGCCCCATCGCCCGCCCGGAACCGAATGCAACAGCTCCGCCACCAGATCATCCCCGTCAAAGCCCCGGAAGACGAGGCTGAAGAGGGACGCCCCGATCAGGATCAGGAACACCATCGAGGTGATGTGCGCCGAGCTCTTCAGCGCCGGGCCCAGCTCCTTCACGCGGCGCAGCACCAGCAGGCCGGAGACCAGCGCCGCAAAGAAGGCAAAGGCGCTCAGTCCGGTGATCGCCATGCCGAGGAAGTCGGCCCCGCTATGCCCGCCCGAAGCCGTGCGCAGGTCGAGCGTATTACGCAGCACGATGATCAGGATCAGCCCGGCAAGGCCCGCCAGCATCACCGGCATGAGCCGGCTCTGCGCCTGACGTGCCAGCCGCATGCCCGCCAGCAGGATGGCGCCGCCCGCGCCGATGGCGGCCGCTTCGGTCGGCGGGGCAATGCCCCCAAGGATCGAGCCCAGCACCGCCACGATCAGCGCCAGCGGCGCGCCCAGGCCGAGGGCCACATCGCGGAAGCTCAGCGGTGCGGTGCCTTCGATCACCGTTGCCGGCGGGCAGGAGGCTGGCCGGAAGATCGCCATCGCGGCAATCCACAGCATGTAGAGCGCCACGAGGATCAGCCCCGGGATCAGCGCCCCGGCAAACAGATCGCCCACCGACACCACCGCCGAGCCGCCCCCTGTGCGCAGCGCCGCCTGGCTCGCCGCATTGGAAATCGCGTCGGCCAGCAGGATCAGAACGATCGAGGGCGGAATGATCTGGCCGAGCGTGCCGGAGGCGGCAATCGTCCCCGTCGCAAGGCGCGGATCATAGCCCTGCCGCAGCATCGAGGGCAGGGCGATCAGCGTCATGGTGATCACGGTCGCGCCGACAATCCCGGTCGAGGCCGCCAGCAGCGTGCCCACCAGCACCACCGCATAGCCCAGCCCGCCGCGCACCTTGCCCAAAAGGCGGCTGGCGATGTTCAGAAGGTCTTCGGCGACCCGCGAGCGCTCAAGGATCACCCCCATGATGACAAACAGCGGCACCGCCACCAGCGTCTGGCTCTGCATGATCGAGCCCCCTTCGATGCGGCTCGGAAAGGCCTTCAGGAAGCTTTCGGGAAACACCCCCGTGGCAATCCCGATCAGCGCAAAGATCAGCGCCACCCCGCCCAGGGTCAGCGCAACGGGATAGCCCGCCAGCAGCGCGCCGATCGCCACCAGGAACATCGAAATGGCAAGGATCGCCTCAGGCTCCATGGCCGCCTCGCTCTGCTGCCAGCTGTTGCGGCGTCTCCGGCGGCAGCGCGCCGGTCAGGCGCAGCGCGGCCTTGATCGCTTCAGACAGCCCCTGCGCCATCAGCAGCGCGGCAAACACCGGCACCAGCGTCTTGAACAGGAAGAAGATCGGCAGGCCGTCAGACTCGCGTGAGCCTTCCAGCAGCAGCCAGGCGCGCGCCAGGCCCGCCTCGCTGGTCATCAGGATGCGCACGCAGATCGGGAAGAGGAAAAGGTAGATGCCTGTCAGCTCCACCCAGTTGCGCCCCGTCTCGCCAAAGCGCGGGCGCAGGATGTCCACCCGCACATGCGCCCCGTCTCTCATGGCTGCCGCGGCCCCCAGCATGAACATCGCGGCAAAACTGTACGTCGTGATCTCGTTCAGCCAGCTGAAGGAAAGCGAAAACGTGTAGCGCAGGATCACCACCGCCAGCATCGAGAAGACGAGGATCAGGGAGCTGGCAATCGCCGCGCCCAGCGCCACGCCTGTCACCTTGTCAATCAGCCCGCTGAGCTTCAGCGCAAACCCGTCGATCAGACGCGGCGCGCTCAGTGCAATCAGCGGCACAAGGAACAGCGGCAGGCTGAGAATGCCCAGCCATTTCAGCCCCGTTCCAAGGAGAAGAAAAACAGAAGGTTCCATAGCCCGCCCCGGCGCCGCTTACTTGCCGAGCGCGCGGGCGGTGTAATACACCCCGTCCGAAACCCCGGCCCAGCCCCGCATCAGTTTCAGGGATTTCTCGAAGCTTTCATAGATGCGCTTCTCGATGCCATCGCGCCCGGCGGCGGCCCGCACATCATAAGCGGCCTCCGACATCCGCTTCACCACGTCTTCGGGGAAGGAGCGCATCTGCACATTGTGTTCGTTGACCAGAAGGTCGAGGTGCACGGAGTTCTGGTAAGTGAACTCGCCCAGCGTCTCATGGTTCACCGCTTCGCAGGACGCCTTGAAGATCGCCTGCTCGCTCACCGTCAGGCTGTCCCACACGCCGCGATTGATGCCTACGGCAAGGCTCGCGCCTGGCTCATGGAAGCCTGGCCCGTAATAGAAAGGCGCTTCGCGGTGAAAGCCGAGCGAATAGTCGTTCCACGGGCCCACCCATTCGGCCGCGTCGATCGAACCGGTCTGGAGGGCCTGGTAAATCTCGCCGCCGGCCAGCGCGATGGAGGCTCCGCCCAGCGCGCGCAGCACTTCACCGCCTTGCCCGGGAATGCGCATCTTGAGGCCGGCCATATCCTGCAGCGAGCGGATCTCCTTGCGGAACCAGCCGCCCATCTGGTGGCCGGTATTGGCGCCCTGCAGGGATTTGATCCCGAACTGGCCCGACAGTTCGTCCCAGAGTTCCTGCCCGCCGCCAAAGTCGATCCAGCCCATGATCTCCTGCGCCGTCATGCCGAAGGGCACAGCAGTAAAGAAGGGAAATCCGGTGGACTTGGCCGTCCAGTAATACTCCGCGCCGTGATACATGTCCGCCGAGCCGTTCGCCACCGCGTCGAAGGATTCAAACGGGGGCACCAGCTCGCCGGCCGCAAACACCTTCACCTCGATCAGCCCGTCAGTCATGTCGCTGATGCGCTGGGATACCCGCTCGGCCGCCGTGCCGAGGCCCGGCAGGCCCTTGGGCCAGGTAGTGACCATGTTGTAGCGCCGCCGGTTGCGGCTGATGGCAGGGGTGGCCAGGACGGCGCCTGCGGTTGGCGTCGAGAAGGTCGCGGCCGCGCCGGCCACACCGAGTGCGCCTGCGCCGATAAGATTGCGGCGGTTGATCATCCATGCCCTCCCCACGCGGCACGGCGTCTCCTGGCCAGAAGGCCATTGCTCCGTTTTGCCGACGAAAAACTAGTCGTCGTCTCTCAAGGGCCGCCAGCGGTCGCCGTCAAGCACTTCCAGCGGTTTGTAGCGCCGTTTGTAGTCCATCTTCGGACTGCCCTTGACCCAATAGCCCAGATAGAGATGCGGCAGGCCCAGATCATGCGCATGGCGGATGTGATCAAGCACGAGATAGTGGCCGAGGCTCTGGCTCGTCTTCTCCGGATCGAAGAAGGTATAGACCATCGAAAAGCCGTCCCGGAGAATGTCGGTGATGGCGGCGGCCACCAGCGGCGCATCGGGCTCGGGCCCGTCGCGATACTCGAAGATCAGGCTCTGCACGGGGCTGGCGCCCACCATCGCCACATAGTCGCGATAGGTCATGTCCGACATGCCGCCATTGTCATGGCGGGTGGTCACATAGGTCTTGAGCAGGCGGAATTGCTCCCGCGTCGCCTGTGCGGCCACCGGGCGGCGCACCAGATGCGCGTTCCGGGCGAGCGTGCGCCGGTCATTGCGGCTGATATCAAATTCCCGCGTCGCCACGCGTACGCTCTTGCAGGCATTGCAGCGCGTGCAGGCGGGGCGATAGGCAATCGACTGGCTGCGGCGGAAACCCGACTGGCTGAGCACATTATGCACCGCGTCGGCTTCCGGAATGGCGAGGTTCGTGAAGGCCTTCCGCTCTTTCCGATCAGGCAGATAGGGGCAGGGGCTGGGGTTCGTGACGTAGAACCTCAGCGACCGCTCCAGGCCCGCCGGCAGAAGATGGGGATCGGAAAACTTCATTGCGCCGGACGATACACCGCGCGGCCAATCCGCCAAGTGGCCATTTAAGGGCAGGGGGCAAAGCGCGGCAAAAATGACACAGCGTTGTGCCCCGCCGGCAACTTTCTAGTCAGCCAGATGCACCTGCAGGCTGATGCGGCGGTTGGCGGCCAGGTGGGGCTGGCCGGCGCTGAGGGGGCGCGTTTCGGCGTATCCTGTCACCGCTTTGACCCGATCTGTCCCAAATCCGGCGCGTTCGAGGGCCCGTCTGGCCTCATTGGCGCGCTGCGAAGACAGCTCCCAGTTGGATGCGGAGACGCCCGTCATCGAGAACGCGTCCGTATGGCCCTCAATCGAAAGGCTGTAAGGCAGCCCCAAAAGGCTCGCCCCTGCCGCCTCGATCAGCGCTGCGCCCTCAGCTGTCAGCGCGCCGCTACCGGTCTCAAACAGCGGCCGGCCGGCGGTATCCACAAGCTCTATCCGCACACCCGCGGCGTCAGCGGAAAGCTGCACACTCTCGCCCGCCGCCTTCAGCCCTTCGGAAGCTTGCAGCAAAGCCAGCAGCTCCGCCGCGCCTGAAATGGCCTGATCACTGTGGACCGCGGTGGAAACCGGCTTGCCGGTAAATTCAGCGGCGATCACCGCGCGGTCGTCTTTCGAGACCCCGCTGACCAGCCACATAAGCATGAAGAACGCGACCAGGGCGGTCAGGAAGTCGGCATAAGCCAGCTTCCATGTCCCCGTTTTCCGGGTAGGCATGACGGGCCTTCTGCCCGTCTGCCGCCGAGAGGTCGTGGCATATGCCATTGCTCTTTTGCGTCCGATCCTTCTGATGGATGAGGCGGGTGTATCAGGTCGTGGTGAAAGCCACGCTTCGGCCAGGGGTGGGATTTCCATGAAATTCGATCTAACTGGCCCGCAATTCATGAGGAGATCGGCATGGCGCGCACTGCATTTCTGGGCCT